>JBBSJJ010000122.1:0-10603 GCA_038257335.1 Chitinophagales bacterium
GTAACCATTGCACGCTATTTCACAGGCTTACTGTTTATCTTTTCGGGCCTGATAAAAGGAATTGACCCCCGGGGACTTGCTTATAAAATGCAGGAATTTTTTGAAGCCTGGGCCAACGCTGGTTTTATGAAAAGCATGATGGAACAGTTGAATCATTATGCCCTGGGCTTTTCCGTATTGATGATCACGCTGGAAGTGTTGGTAGGCCTCGGTCTCATCCTGGGCTGGCAAAGAAAACTGACTACCTGGCTGTTGCTGGCACTCATGCTCTTCTTTACTTTTTTAACCAGCTACGTTCTATTCAGCGGTAAAATAAAAGCCTGTGGTTGCTTTGGCGATTGTGTGCCGCTTACACCGAACCAGACTTTCACAAAAGATATTATTTTATTGGTGTTCGCCATCTTGCTGCTTTTGCAGCGCAGGTATATAACGCCCCTGGCAAGGCCGGCTGTTTTGAATGTTCTGATGCTTGTAGGCGTACTAGGTACGCTGGGCCTGCAGTTTTATGTGATGAAGCATTTGCCACTCAAAGATTGCCTGCCATTTAAGAAAGGTAACAATATCATTGAGCTGAGAAAAATGCCCGCAGATGCTGTTCCCGATAAGTACGCCATCAACTTTATTTACCAGAAAAATGGCGAGCAAAAAGAATTTGCTGCAGATGCTTTGCCAGACAGCAGTTGGGAATATGTGGAAAGGATTCAAAAACTGTTGCAAGCCGGCAAAAACAATGCACCGCTGATCAATGATTTTTCTTTTACTACCGCCAGCGGTGTGGATACTACAGAAGCTATCCTTAACCAAACCGGTATTTATTATATTTTGATAGCAAAAGATTTGTCAGCGCTGCCCGCAAAATTTGGCGAAGATCTGCGCCTGGCCAGGGAAGCCTCGCAAAACAAAGTCCCCTTTTACGTGGTAGCCAGCAACAGGGCAGGGGCGCAACTGCGGTACAATGGGGCTGCAGAGAATACTGGTCCGCTTCCTGTATTTTCCTGCGATGCCACTGCCATTAAAACTGCTGCAAGAACCTACATGGTTTTATACAAAATGCAGGGGCCGATCGTGTTGGATAAATGGAGCTGGGCGGATTTTGATGAAGTGAGATTTTGAAAACGTTTAAAGGTTCAAAGTTCAAAGGTTCAAAGGATCAAAGTTGAAAGGTTCAAAGTTCAAAGGCTTAAGTCGTTTAAGGTTTAAATCGTTAAGGTTAGTGCGCTTCATAGTTGGCCAATCCTTCAAATTTTCAAATCTTTAAATTTTTAAATCAAAGGCGCATAAAATTACCCAATCTTTAAATTTTCAAATCAACTAATTAACCAATCCACTAATTAACCAATCAACTTTGACCTACCTCCTCAAAAAAATATTATACGCCTTGCTCGTTTTACTGGGAGTAGTGATGTTGGTATTTGTGATGTTCCAGGGTTTTGGTGATCCTGCAAGATTGATTGTTGGCCAAACGGGAGATAAAAAGACGTTGGACAATATTCGAAAAGATCTACACCTGGATGAACCCCGGTGGAAACAATTTTTATACTACCTCAACGATGTATCGCCCATAGCCTTGCATAGTCAAGATGAAATAACCCAGAAAGGATTGAAAGGATTTTTTGTAGGATCTGGTAACCGAAAATTGGGCTTTAAAGTTCCTTACCTGGGCCGCAGTTACCAAACCAAAAAAAATACAACCGAAGTTTTGGCGGAAGCCTTGCCGGGTACACTTGTACTAGCTATCACGGCTATGCTGTTTGCTTGCGTGATAGGCATTGTGCTGGGCGTTGTATCAGCCATTTATAAAAATACCTGGATAGACAACACGGCTGTGTTTAGCAGTATTGCTGGTATTTCTGCCCCATCTTTTTTTATGGCGATCTTAATTGCTTATTTCTTTGGCATCGTGCTGCACGATTATACCGGCCTCAACCTTACCGGCAGTTTGTATGAGATAGATGAAGTGACCGGCGAACGGTACCTGGCCTTGAAAAACCTGGTGCTGCCTGCCTTTACTTTAGGCATCAGGCCGCTTGCCATCATCACACAACTTACCCGCAGCTCCATGCTGGACACACTCTCGCAAGATTATATAAGAACCGCCTACGCCAAGGGCCTGTCTAAAACACAGGTGATTTTTAAACATGCTTTGCGCAATGCCCTCAACCCGGTTATCACCGCCATTACCGGTTGGTTTGCAGAATTATTAGCAGGTGCATTTTTTATTGAATACATTTTTGGCTGGAAAGGCATAGGGAAGATCACCGTAGATGCCCTGGAGAAACTGGACTACCCGGTGGTGATGGGTGCTGTTCTGTTTAGTGCCGTAATCTTTATTTTCATCAACATGCTGGCAGATTTTCTTTACCGATTAATTGATCCCCGCATTAGGCTGCAATAAAAAAGAGGCTGTCTCAAAAGGCAAGGGATTTCACACCAAGATCACAAAGAAATACAAAGTGTACAAAGACGTATGTTGATAATTGATCGTTGTTTCTTTGCCTCCGTTGTTTCGTTGTGTGAAACTTCCTGTTTTGAGACAGCCTCATGAATCTTTTTCTTATGATTGTATGTTTAGATTTCTCCTAATACAACCAACAGCGCATAGATAACACCTGGTATAAAAAACAACAGGGTTAACAAAAGGCTGATCCAGAATTTACTGTTGATCTCGCCCTGGTGCAGGTAAACTGCCAATGGTGGTAATAAAATGGCAAGAATTACCAGCAACACTTTGTTGGTACTTGGTTCAGCGCCGCTCTTTTTTAATTTTTTGTACTCTTTCAGTTCCTTCTTCACTTCTTTCAATCTCTCCTTTCTTTCCGCACGGGATAAATTTTTAAAAGAGTTCACCACTTCTTTCACACTGGGCGCAGGAGTTTCGTTCGTGGGAGTGCTAAGCGGCGATGTTGCTGAACCAGGAACAGCAGCTGTTAAAAGATTGGAGCCAAAGATGGAGAATGCCATCAATAACAGGACGCATTTTTTTAGAATTGTCTTCATAATGTTAAAGTTTATTTTGTCAAAGGTAAAACATATCCAATTGCATCCGGTGGTTTCTCCACAATTAAAGAAATTCTGACGAGGGAATAATCGGTGCCGGTTCCACTTCTTCTATTACGGGCTTGTGTTTTATCACCCTTCGTTCGCCCACCTGCTGCCGCCACATGGCATAATACAATCCCTTTTGCGAAAGCAACTCCTCATGCGATCCGGTTTCCGTGACCCTTCCCTTTTCCAGCACATAAATTATATCGGCATTCATGATGGTAGAAAGGCGGTGCGCAATGCTGATAATAATCTGTTGTTTTTCTGAAGCTATCAGGTTGATGGTATCATTGATAGATTCTTCTGTGAGCGAATCCAGGGAAGCGGTGGCTTCATCAAATATTAAAATGCGGGGGTTTCTTAAAAGTGCCCTGGCAATAGACAAGCGCTGTTTTTCTCCGCCGGAGAGCTTGGTGCCACCTTCCCCCAAAATGGTATCCAGCCCTTTGGCGCTATTCAACAAATTGTAAGACGCAGATTTTTCAAGGGCGCTTTTCATTTCTTCCTCTGTTGCACTGGCTTTAATGAATTGCAGGTTTTCCCTCACCGTGCCGGCAAAGAGTTGCGTATCCTGTGTTACAAAACCTATTTGTCGCCGAATCCTATTATAGCGTATGTCCTTAACCGATACATCATCAAAATAAATGTTCCCTTCAACAGGACTATACAAACCCACCAACAGTTTTACCAGTGTAGATTTGCCAGAACCGCTCGGTCCCACAAAGGCAATGGATTCGCCGATCCTTGCTTTGAAGGAAATATCCTCAATGGAATTCTCCATGGCCGACTTGTGTTTGAAAACAACATTTTTAAACTCGAGCGTTTTTACATCACCCAGCTCTATCGGTTCTTCAGGCCGCATCTCTACAGGCTTTTTCATCAGCAGGTCAAAGTTGTTCAAAGAAGCTTCTGCTTCCCGGTAGGCAAGGATGATGGTACCAAGGTCTTGCAGTGGCACGAAAATATAGTTCATAATAAACTGCATGGAAATGAGCTCTCCTGGGGTTAATACTTTGCGGAAGATGAGCCAAAGCAAAATGAAAAGGATGGACTGCTTTAAAAAATTGAGCGTAACACCCTGCAGGAAAGTAAGGGTTCGCACTTTTCTCACCTTAATCATTTCCAGGTCAAAAATACCTTGTGTAAAAGTTTTTAACCTCCGTATTTCGGGGTAGGTGAGGCCCAGGCTTTTTACCAGTTCAATATTGCGCAAGCTTTCTGTAATACTCCCACTCATCACGGCGTTCTGCCTGAAAATTTTGCGTTGCACCGTTTTTATTTTTTTGCTCAAAAGCCCGGTGAGGCCTCCAAGGAAAACGACACCTACGAGAAAAACCGGAATTAATGCCCAGTGCTTGGTGATTGCATAATAGATAAGAAAACCAAGGCCCACTAAAGTAGAAAAAACAATGTTGATGAATTGCGTTAAAAAGTTTTCGGTATCTCTCCTCGTTTTTTGCAGAACGCTCAGCGTTTCACCACTGCGCTGGTCTTCAAATTCCTGGTAAGAGAGACGTAGGGTTTGTTTGAGACCGTCGTCAAACACTGCCTTGCCAAATTTTTGTACCACCAGCCGCAACACATATTCCTGGAAAGTTTTGGCCAGCTTGGCGGCAACGGAAATACCAATAGCCAGCCCCAACAATTGCACGATTCCACGAATCAGTTCAGCCTCTGGTTTACCTTCCGGGTTCAGTGCGTAGTTGTCTATGATCTTACCAAAAATAACAGGGTCCAGAAAATTAAGGGCCTGCGCAACTGCTGCCAGCAGCATAGAAAGCACCGCCAGCCATTTATAGGGTTTTAAATATTTCCAAAGAATATGCATGTAGGTAATTTTATCGAAGCAGTTGTAATCTATTAAAAAATTACCACTTCATTTTGCAACAATGAAGCCAGTCTGTTTCTCCAAAAGGCAGTTTTTCACTCAATAGATTATGCGCTACCTTTGGCGCCATTGTTTAAGCCATTATAAAATATTTTATGAAAAAAGAAGTATATATCCTCGCTGCCGTTCGCACGCCCACAGGTAGTTTCGGAGGTTCGTTAAAAGATGTGAGCGCTACACATCTGGGTGCTATTGCCATTAAGGGAGCGTTGGAAAAAGCCGGTCTGAAACCAGCACAGGTGAATGATGTGCTCATGGGTTGTGTTATTCAGGCAAACCTTGGCCAGGCTCCGGCCAGGCAGGCAGCCAAATTTGCAGGCTTGCCCAACGAAGTAAATTGCACCACTGTTAATAAAGTATGCGCCAGTGGTATGAAAGCCATTGCCCTGGGAGCCCAAAGCATTTTGCTGGGCGATGCAGATATTGTGGTAGCAGGCGGTATGGAGAGTATGAGCAATGTACCTTTCTATTCTGACAGCCTGCGATGGGGCAACAAATATGGTAATGTAAATCTCATAGATGGTTTGGCTAAAGATGGCCTCACAGACGTGTACGACGGCAAGGCCATGGGCATGGCCGCAGAACTTTGTGCTACTGACTGTGGCGTGAGCCGGGAAGAGCAGGATGCTTTTGCCATAGAAAGTTACCAGCGCAGCCAGGCTGCTGTAAACAGCGGCAAATTTGACAACGAAATTGTACCCGTAGAAATTCCGCAGCGCAAAGGGGAGCCGGTAGTATTTGCAAAAGACGAAGAACCTTTTAATGTAAAATTTGATAAGATACCAGCACTCAAAGGCGCCTTTGTAAAAGATGGAACCGTTACAGCCGCCAATGCATCCACCATGAATGATGGTGCCTCTGCACTCGTACTCATCAGCAAAGAAAAAGCAGAAGAACTGGGACTGAAACCCATTGCCAAAATTCTTTCCTATGCCGATGCTGAGCAGGCCCCTGAATGGTTTACCACCACACCATCTTTGGCAGTACCCAAAGCGGTAGCCAAAGCTGGCCTGCAAATGGAAGACATCCATTATTGGGAACTCAACGAAGCCTTTGCAGTGGTAGGCATAGAAAATAGCAGGCGTATGAAACTAGATCCCGCAAAAGTAAATGTAAACGGAGGCGCTGTTTCTATTGGGCATGCGCTGGGCAGCAGCGGATCTAGAATTGTTGTTACGCTCATCAACGTACTGAAACAAAACAATGCACGATATGGTGCTGCTGGTATCTGTAACGGAGGGGGAGGAGCGAGTGCAATGGTAATAGAGAATGTTGGCTAGCTGTTTAGTTCCCTGGTTGACTAGTTGGCTAGCAAGAGGGGGACTAGTCTTGAGGACCAATCGTGCTTCCTCCTGATCACTAATATACAAGTCAACTTATCACTAATTCACTAATGAACTAATCACTGATAATCCAATCAACTAATCACTACTTAACCAATCAACTAATCATTAATATACCAATCCACTAATCACCAATCTGATTTGTTCATCTGCGTGTTAGAGCATAAATTTGCGCTCCTATATACATGTACACAAACTAATAAACCAGGATCTATGCGTCAAATAGCCTTTAGAGAAGCTTTGAGAGAAGCCATGCAGGAAGAAATGAGAAGAGATGAGCGGGTGTTCCTGATGGGAGAGGAGGTAGCAGAATACAACGGTGCTTACAAAGTGAGCCAGGGTATGCTGGAAGAATTTGGAGAAAAAAGAGTGATTGATACGCCTATTGCCGAACTTGGTTTTACTGCCATAGCTGTAGGTGCAGCTCAAAATGGTCTGCGTCCCATAGTAGAATACATGACCTGGAACTTTGCGGTTTTGCCGCTGGACCAGATTTTAAATACCGCATCTAAAATGCTCGCCATGAGCGGCGGACAGGTAGGTTGCCCCATCGTTTTTCGTGGTGCCAACGGAAGTGCCGGCCAATTGGGCGCACAGCATTCTACGGCTTTTGAAGCGATGTACGCAAACATCCCCGGGTTAAAAGTAATTTCTGTAAGTAATCCGTACGATGCCAAAGGTTTGTTGAAAGCAGCCATAAGGGATGACGACCCCGTTGTTTTTATGGAGAGTGAAGTAATGTATGGCGAAAAAGGGGAGGTGCCCGAGGAAGAATACGTTTTGCCTATCGGTAAATGTTTCATTAAAAGAGAAGGCAAAGACGTAACCATCGTGTCTTTTAATAAAATGATGAAAGTTGCGCTGGGTGCTGCAGAAGAATTAGCTAAAGAAGGAATTGAAGCAGAAGTAATAGATGTAGCAACTATTCGCCCGCTGGATTGGTTTACAATTTTAGAGAGTGTTAAAAAAACAAACCGTTTAGTGATTGTAGAAGAGCAATGGCCTTTTGCCTCCGTAAGTTCTGAGATTGCCTACCGCATACAAAAAGAAGGTTTTGATTACCTGGATGCACCCGTTCGCAGGATCACATCTGCTGACGCACCCATGCATTACGCCCCAAACCTGGTGGCACTTTACCTGCCAGATGTAGCCCGCACGGTGAAGTTGGTGAAGGAAGTGATGTATTTGAAGAAATAGGGGGTAGTGATTAGTGGTTTGGTTGATTAGTTAATTAGTACGTTAGTCTATTAGTTAGTTAGCTTATTAGTAATTAGTCTATTAATTTGTAGCTGGTTAATTAGTTTAGACTTTTACCAGTTGATTAGTAAATTGGTTTTATTCTTTCATGTCATTTTTAAGTTTGCTATCATTGAGCCCAGTGATACTCATTACCACCCGTCCATAAGTATCAAATATTATATTCAACCAGAAAGTTTGACATTTCCCAATCGCTATTGCGCCAACTATTAATCCTAATCCACCAATTAACAGATCAACAAATCCACCAGTAAACCAATAAACTAATCTGCCAATTAACCGGTCAACTAATCTACTAATTAGCCGAGCCACCAGTTAACTAATCAACTAATTAACTAATGAACTACTAACCAGCCCCCAGCTTTCTGAGATAAGCTATATAACCATTCAACATCTTCTGCATTTCTTCAATCCGATGTTGATATTCCTGGAGCACTTCCTTTGAAATAAATTTTTGGTCGTAAGCATCAATGAGATGGTTCAATAATTCTGATGACGAGCCCCGTGCAATGATGCAAAAATGGACCTGGTCCTTGTAAGTAAATCTTCCATGACCTTCAGCAATGCAGGCGGGAAGAGATCTCGAAGCCCGTTTCATTTGGTCGGAGAGGCCAAATTTTTCTTCCGACGGAAAATGAGTTATTAGCTCAAGAGTTTTATTTTTCAGTTCCCGGGCCTTCTTCCAAACTTCAAGATCGTAAAAAGCCCGGCCTTTAGTTTTATTTTGATCTTCCTCCATAACTTCTATTTGGGTTAAAAGGAATTTCAAAATACAATAAACTAATCCACTAATGAACTAATTAGGAATCGAATTATAAACTAATCACCCACAACCGAGGAACTAATTGACTAATCGACCAGGTAACCAATTAACTAATCAACCAATCTACCAATCACTAATTAAGCAATCCACCAATAAACTAATCACTAATTACTTCGCCAAAGCTATCTTCACCTTTTTATTTTTCATTTTCTCATCCTCTACCATTTGCAACACCTGCTCCACCTTCGATTTTCTTACTGCGGCAAAAGCAGTAAAATCTTTTACTTCCACCAAGCCTATCTCGTCTTTTTTAAGATTTGCTTTATGCGATAAGAACCCAACAATATCCATTTTGTTGATCTTATCTTTCTTGCCAGCGTCTATGAACAGGGTGCTCCACTTGGGTTTTTCCGGCAGGGATAGTTTCTCCGGCATCTCGAACCCAGCCGAATTTTCTTTAATATAACGGGGGAGTGTTTCGTCTTCAGCATAAACAACGTATACATTTCCCGTGGTATTCATACGGGCAGTACGGCCGTTTCTATGGGTAAATGCAGCTTCAGCTGGCGGCATGTGGTAATGAATGATGTTGCGAATGTTGGCAATGTCTAGTCCACGGCTGGCCAAATCTGTTGTAATCAGGATGTCGGCGCTGCTGTTGCGGAACTTGCACAAAGCAACTTCACGTTCCTGCTGCTCCATACCACCATGGTAAAATACATTTACAATTCCCTGGTCTTTTAGGTAATTGCTCACTCTTTCCACTGCATCCCGATGGTTGCAAAATACAATGGTAGAAGTGTTACCAGTATAGCAGATAAGCTGGAAGAGTGTATCGAGTTTATCTTTATTTGCAGAAAACAGCGTGTTGATTCTCAATACATCAGCAGCAATGCCAGTACTACTCAATTCGTTGAGGGTAACCGGGTTCTCCATCTTCACAAAGTCTGGAATCACTTCGGTATAAGTAGCGGATGTGAGCATTCTTTTTTGAACGCCGGGAAGCGATTTGATGATGTACTCCATCTCTTCCAAAAAGCCTAATTCAAGTATTTTGTCAAACTCATCTAATACGAGAAACTTAATATGAGTCAGGTCAATGTTATTTCTCCTGATGTGATCTGCCATACGACCGGCCGTGCCAATGATGATGGCGGGCGGTTGCACCAGGTTGTTCTCTTCAATTTCTCTTTTATGTCCGCCATAGCAGCAGGTAATTTTAAAACCAGCTTGCATTTGTTTTAACACAGAATCTATTTGTAGCGCCAGTTCCCTGCTTGGCACTAATATCATCGCCTGGCAAAACTTCAGGTCAGCGTCCAGCGATTCTAAAATTGGAATTAAAAAAGCCAGGGTTTTTCCCGAGCCTGTAGCCGATAGCAAAATCAGTTCGTCGTTTTTCTCAATAGTATCGATGGCAGAAAGCTGCATCGGGTTCAGTTCTTTAATTTTCAGCCTTTCCAGGTATCCTTCCCTGCTTGTTTGTTCTAGATTCATGCGGCAAAGCTACGTTTTATAATTTTGAGGCACGAACACTCCGCCTCATTGCTACGACCTTTATAATTATGCTTGAGGATGTAGGAGTAGCGTGTAAAGTACCCTGCCGTTTTATTCCTTATTTTTATCATGCTATGACGAGAAAAATAATCGATTCCCTTTTTGTAAGCTTTTGCTCTTGTACAATCTTAGTTCTTACTTCTTGTAGTATCAACAAACCCGTCACCAATACCAACAATGCAACTCCTTCTGCAGTGGCGTCCCTCACAACGTACGCTCCCAGAGAGTTTCGTGCAGCATGGGTGGCCACGGTAGCCAATATCAATTGGCCGAGCAAGCCCGGTCTATCCACAGAAAAGCAAAAAGAGGAGGCTATTTCCTTACTCGATTTTCTAAAAGATCATAATTTTAATGCCGCCATCTTCCAGGTGCGCCCGCAAGCGGATGCGCTTTATAAATCATCGCTGGAGCCATGGTCTTATTACCTCAGTGGTACCCAGGGCAAAGCTCCCGATCCGTATTACGATCCGCTGCAATTTTGGACAGAAGCTGCGCACGAACGAGGCCTCGAGCTGCATGTATGGCTCAACCCTTACCGGGCGCACCATATTGCCGGCGGGGAAGTATCGGAAAGCTCCGTAGTAAAAACAAAACCCAACCTGGTGGTAAAATTAAAAGAAGGGTACTGGTGGTTTGATCCTTCTTTAAAAGCAACACAGGACCATGGCGTAAACGTGGTGATGGATATAGTGAAGCGCTATGATATTGACGGCGTACATTTCGACGATTATTTTTATCCTTATCCTTCTTACA
>JBBSJJ010000123.1:0-10333 GCA_038257335.1 Chitinophagales bacterium
CCCTGTTGTTTCTCGGTGCCCTTCAATCGCACAAAAGGTTCAAACACTTTTTCTTTCATATCATCGGGAATCAGGAAGCCATCATTGTCTATCTCTATAGAAAAACTGTTGGTTTTCATATCTGTTGCCAGGCTGATCCTCACTTCTTTTTTGGCATATTTAATGGCATTGCTCAAAAGGTTGCTGAGTATTTTGGTGAGCACTTCATTGTCTGCATAGGCTATCAAAGGTTTTTGTGGAAGGTGCAAGAGGTATTGCAGTTGTTTTTGTTCTGCCAGGGTAGTAAAACTTACAAAAGTTTCTTCCAGCAAACGGGAAATATTTTCTTCTTCAAAAGATAAGATAAAACCACCTGCTTCGGTTTTGCGGTAGTCTAACAGTTGCCCGGTTAAATGCAACAGGCGGTTGGTATTTCTTTCCAATGCTGCGAGGCTGTTTTTTATTTCGGGCATCCCGGCAGTTTTATCTATCACCCTTTCCAGCGGTCCTTTTATGAGGGTGAGGGGTGTTCGTATTTCATGCGCAATGTTGGTAAAAAATTTCATCTTGGCATCATAGATTTCTTTTTCTTTTTCAAAAATAAGATGGTCTATCCGCTGCTGGTTTTCCTTTTTTAAATGCTTGTGGTAATACCGGAACATGAGGAAAGCCAGCAGGGCCGCCAGCGAAAAATAAAGAACGTAGGCCGGTTTAGACAGCCACCAGGGAGGATGGATTACGATTTTGAGCGAGGCTTCTTTGTTGTTCCATATGCCGCTGCTGTTGGCTGCTTTTACTTTAAAAGTATAAGTGCCTGCAGAGAGGTCGGTAAAGTAAACCTTTCTATTTTTTTCCAGGTACGTCCAGCCTGTATCTACGCCTTCCATTTTATAAGCGTAAGTATTCATTTGTGGGGCAGTGTGGCTCAGGGCTGCAAAGTCTATGCTAAAAGAAGATTGGTTGTGCGATAATTCAATGGCTTTTGTATAAAGCATCGATTGCGGTAAGGTACCTTTTGCATCTATGGGCAACTCTACATTGTTCACCTGGAAGCCGGTAAAATATACCGGTGGATTAAAATTGTTTTGCGGTAAGTTGTTTGGTTTAAAACTGATCATCCCTTTTACACTGCCAAAATACATGCGCCCCGAATCGTCTTTATAACCCGAGTTGTAATTGAACTGGTCATTCAACAATCCATTTACGCTTGTGTACACTTTGATAGATTCTGTGGCAGGGTCTAGTTGTACCAGGCCTTTAGAAGTGCTGATCCACAATTGCCCCTGTGCATCTTGCAATACTTTAAACACAAAATTGCTGGGAAAACCATTGCGGGTGTTGTAGCGTTTAATCGTTTTCCTGTCGGGGCTTAGCCTGCACACACCGCCACCTTCTGTAGCAATCCACAACTGCTGTTGCTCATCTTCAAACAGGGCATTCACCATGTTGTTGCTGATGCTGTTTTTATCTTGTGGGTTGTGCGTAAAGCTGCCAGACTCTTTTGTGCGGGGGTTAAAATATTTTACACCATCGGCAATCGTTGCAGACCACCACACGCCTTCATGGTCTTCCAATATATTATAAGTGTACCCATTTAAGGGAGGGATGGGTGTAAATGCATCCTGTTTTTTATCGTAGCTGAACACACCGGCGGTAGTGCCAACCAATATAGTACCATCGGCTGTTTGGTACAACGAAAAAATAAAATTGCTTCTAAGATCACCGGGTTTATTTCCGGCAGCGTAGTGTCTTATTACTTTACCGGTTTTTATATCAAGCACATCCAGCCCATGTTCAAACGTGCCCACCCATATTTTATCGTCCACCGCCAAAAGGCCATGAACGTTGTAATAAGAAAGCGAGCTTTTGCTGCCCGTTGGCATAAAGTGGGTGATCACTCCTTTGCTGTCTATTTTATTAAGACCTGCATCTTCGGTTCCTATCCAAAGGTTGCCAAATTTATCTTCTACAATTTCCCTCACGGCATTGCCGCTAATAGATGTTTTGCTGTAATCAGGAAAATACTTTTGAAACAGCAGTTGATCCTGCGCATAGTAATTAATGCCGCCAAAATAAGTGCCTGCCCACAGGCCACCTTCTTTGTCTTTGCACAAAGTGTACACCGCATTGTCTGATAGAGAATATGGATTGTGGTAATTTTTTTTAAGGTTGATGATGGACTGCTGCTTTTCGTTGTAAACAAAAATGCCCGATTCTGTTGCCATCCAATATTCGTCTGCATTGATTTGTAAAATATCTCTTACATAAATACCCGTCTTATCCTTGTTATAACTAATGATAGATGTAACAGACCCGGTAGCCATGTCAAACGAATACAAACCTTCTGCAGAGGTACCAATCAAAATGCTGTTGTTGTCGGTAGCATACATTTTTTCGATCCAGCTTATGCTGGCAGGCTGCTTGCTTAAAACGGGGAAGGCAGCAAAGGAATTAGCAGCAGCATTAAATTTTCTTATTTGCCCATCTGAGGAAGAAACCCACAGGTTGCCATCCTTTGCAATGCAGAGTGCCGTGGGGGAAAAATACCGTGCGTTCTCATACACAACCACTTTGTTTGGCTGTTGGCAAATGAGCGTGCCTTCTGCTATGTACCAAATATTGCCGGCCTTATCTACACAAACTTCTTTGATACTTTTACTGCCCGAGGATGTGATAGGAGAGAAGCTTTCTGTTACCGGGTGATATTGGTACAGCCCTCTTTGCGTACCCACAAAGATCCGCCCGGTTTTATCAAGATACAGGCAGCGTATATAATCGTTGCCAATGCTGTTATTATTTTCTTCGTTGTGCCTGAACACTTTGAAAGCGTTGCCGTCAAAACGATTTAGGCCATCTTTGGTACCCAGCCAGATGAAACCTTTTTCATCCTGCAAACTGCACATCACGGTATTGTGCGACAAACCATTTTCTACCTGGTAATGGCGGAAATAAAATTCCTGCTGGCCATACATATTTTGAATGGTCATTAAACAAACAATCAATAACAAAACAAGCTTGTGCTTCAATGGACGTCGACTTTTAATAGCAATGACAATTTAAGACAGTTTCACCATTTTATGATGGAGGAGGGCCTTTCATAAAATTAATTGCGACGGATTGGTAAAATTTTGAGACGAATTGACGAGGATATCCGGATGAATCATTCGTACTTCACAGTAGAATTGCTGAAAAGGTATTTCTTGTACATTTTCTAAGATCATCTAAACGATTGCGCCGCTTGATTACAAACAAAACCATACTTGCCCCCGGCAGAATGTTGTTGCACGATTTAGTATATAGTGCCAATCTGTATCATACTTTGGTTCAAAGGGGCAGCAAGCTTCTGCAAGCCGGCCATCTTTACTTTTTTCGATTTATTAAAATGTATACCCAGCCCGAAAACAATATTTTGGTGAAAGGTCCTTAACCAAAACAGCATCAGTTTTTCTTATCAAAATTTCTTACACACTTATATTGATTGCTATGATGTATCATTTACCAACAACCAACCACCAGCCTGCACGCAAGCAACGCAGCTCCCTGGTTAAAATGCTTTCAAAAGTATTTTGTATTTTTCTGGCCTTTCTTATTTCAATGCCGGCCATGGCTCAAAACAAAACCGTTACCGGCAGGGTAAGTTCCGGCACCAACAATCAACCCCTTAGCGGCGTGTCTGTTGTTGTAAAAGGCACCAGTGCCGGTACCAGTACAGATGCCAACGGAAATTTTTCTATCAGTGCTGCCACGGGTGCTACACTGGTGTTTAGTTATGTAGGCTTAGCAGACCAACAAAAAACAGTGGGAGCAGGCAATACCATAGATGTTACCCTCGGTTCTGCCGCAGGTGCTTTAGATGAGATTGTGGTGATAGGCTACCAGAGCGTACGCAAAAAAGACCTCACTGGTGCTGTGGGTATTGTAAATCCTACGGCTGCAAACCGCAACGTTAGTAACACCGTTGCGGAAAGTATCCAGGGCCTCGTAGCAGGTGTAACCGTTCGCAATACAGGCTCACCAGGTGGTGCAGCCAAGATTGACATTCGGGGTGCGGGCACTTTTGCGGGCAACAACCCACTTTATATTATTGATGGAATGTACACCGATGCGTCTCCTGATTTTAACCCGCAGGATATAGAATCTATCCAGATTTTAAAAGATGCATCTGCTGCCGCTATTTACGGAAGCCGTGCAGCCAATGGTGTAATCATCATCACCACTAAAAAAGGAAGACAGGGGCCACTTGCTTTTAACGGCAGTGTTAAAAGCGGTACACAAAAAGTGAGCAACCGTTACGATATGATGAATGTAGCCGAATACCGCACTTTGGCTACGAGTCTTTACCAGGCCGGTGGCTTACCCGTGCCTACATCACTTACCACAGAGTTTGATCCTGCAATAGATACAGACTGGCAGGATGAATTTTTACGTCGTGGCGCCGTTAGCGAGTACAACCTTGCTATGTCTGGCTCCATCAAGAAAAAAGTAAACTTTTATCTTAGTGGAAATCATTTCCAAAATAAAGGACCTGTAATTGACAATAGTTTTTCCCGTTCGGGTTTTAGAATCAATACAGATACCAGGCTCGGGCGTTTTACCATTGGGCAAAATGTATTGTTTAGCTGGACCAAGGAAGACCCCATCGCCGCGGCGGGTGTGGGTGTAAATCCTTTCGTAGATATGATTACCATGCCACCGGTAGTAGCCTTGCAGGGTTCACGCTACATCAGTCCGGAAAACCCGGAAGGCTGGGGCATCGGTTTAAACAATGCTTACCTGAGCACGCTTACGGCCAACGTACCAGCACTGCAACGCCTGGACCAGTTTGAACAAAGAAATTTTAAAATAAGGGGTAATGCGTTTTTAGATTTTAGAATCATGGACGGCCTGGTGTACCGTTTTAATTTTGGCATAGAAAAAACCAATGATAGAGGCGAAGGAACCCGCAGGCCGGGTACGGTTCGCCAGGGCACTCCCTCGCCCAACAACAATAAATTAGCAAGTTTCCGCAGCGAAGGAAAATTTGAATCTAAATTGTTTGAGCACACCGTAAATTATGATAAGACGGTTGGGAATCATAAAGTAGGTGCTGTGGTGGGTTTCAGTAATCAAACCTTTGACCATCCTATCTTTCGCTTTACCACCATCGATGGCAGCGCTACGGTACCAGATCCCTACACCAACCGCTGGAACAATATCGGAATTTTGGGCAGGGTCAATTATACTTATGCTGATAAATATTTAACCAGCTTCACTTTCCGCAGAGATGGCAGTTCACTCTTTAGCAACGATAATCGCTGGGGAAATTTCCCCTCTGCTTCTGTAGCCTGGCGCATTTCCAAAGAAAAATTCTGGAACGTGCCAGCTGTGAACGATTTAAAAATTCGTGCCTCTTATGGTAGTTTGGGTAACTCAGAATTTTTACAACCCTGGTTATACTATGCTACCATCAATCCCTTTCCCCGTGCAGTATTTGGCCCTGGAGAAGTGGAACAAATCGGCCAGATTGTAACCCGTTTGGCAAACAGCGATCTTAGATGGGAGCGCAAAAAAACAAGCAACATCGGCCTTGAGGCGTCTTTCCTAAAAAGCCTCTTCACTATTTCTGCTGATTATTTTATTGCTAAAACAGAAGACGTGTTGGTAGATCTGCCCATCAGCGCAACTACCGGTAACGCCGGCGGCAACCCAGCAGTAAATGCAGCCTCCCTGGAGAACAGGGGCTTCGAGTTGGCATTGACGGTGCGCCCGCCCTCAAACGGTAATTTTAAGTGGGATGCTACTTTAAACTTCACCACTATCAAAAACAAAGTGACAGCCTTTGGTAATGCCACTACAAAATTCACACAGTTGGGCGATGCCCGCACAGCACTGGGCAGGTCTATCGGCGAGTGGTACGTTTTAAAAACCAATGGTATTTTTCAAAGCCAGGCAGAGATAGATGCACACAAAGGAAAAACCGGGCAGGTGCTGCAGCCATGGTCTAAACCAGGCGATATTCGTTATGTAGATGTTGATGACAATGGCACGCTCGATTTGGATAAAGACCGTTACTATGCGGGCAGTCCCTGGGCAGATTTTGAAACAGGCTTGCAGCTAAATGCCTCTTACAAAAAATTTAGTGTAAACATGCAATGGTACGCTGTGGTGGGCAATGAATTGTACAACCGCCCACGTTACAACGTAGACCGCATGGATCAGAATACTAACTTTAGAAAGGACGCCACCTTTTGGACGCCACAAAATCAAAGTACCGTGTGGCCACGTGCTGCCATTGGTGCACCAGACCAGGGCATTCAATACAATGTGTTGCCACAAAGCGATCGCTGGTTAGAAAGTGGAAGCTACCTGCGCCTCCGCAATTTGGAGTTTGCTTATACTTTCAGCAAAGAGTCATTAAAGCGCATCGGGTTTACCAGCAGCCGCATTTTTGTAAGTGGCCAAAACTTGTTCACCATTACCAATTACAAAGGTTTGGATCCTGATATTGCAGGTGTAAATATTTTTGAGCGTGGGCTCGACAATGGTCAGTACCCAGCCCTCAGAATTTTCTCTGCCGGTATCAATTTTGGTTTTTAATTCATTTATTTAATCTACAGCAATGAATACAATCATAAAATATTGTCTTGCAGTTACAGTTGCCCTCTCGGCCCTCTCCTGCAAAAAATCACTAGACTTAGATGTTGAAAATCCGAACAGGATTGATGAATCTAATTTTTGGAAAACAAGTAAAGATGCCGTGGAAGGCATCAATGCCGTGTACGGAAATTTTTACCGCAACGGTTCGCCCTATTCCCGCTGGCTGCCCTACTACATGGATGTAAGGTCTGATGATGGTTACTCCACCAGCGGCTGGAATGAACTAAGAAGCATCAGTGGGTTGAATATTACGCAATACAGCTTCGAGGTAAATTACGATACCTGGGCGCACCATTGGCGGGGTGTGTACCGTGCAAACCAGGTATTGGCAAATGTGCCGGGTATAAGCATGGATGAAACATTAAAGACCCGCATCTTAGGAGAAGCCAAATTTTTAAGGGCGGTTTATTATTACAACCTGGTAACTATCTGGGGTAATTTACCGTTGATCTTACAGCCTTCACTTCCGGCAGACAAACCATCGCAAGTGCCGCAGGAACAGGTGTGGGCGCAAATTGAAAAAG
Source organism: Chitinophagales bacterium (assembly GCA_038257335.1). Classification (GTDB taxonomy): domain Bacteria; phylum Bacteroidota; class Bacteroidia; order Chitinophagales; family Chitinophagaceae; genus Ferruginibacter. The sequence continues at coordinate 7,140 of JBBSJJ010000123.1, forward strand.
ATCTTACAGAAGCAGGAGAAGCCCTGCCAATTTCTTATACCGGTGAGGAAGTGGGCCGAGCCACAAAAGGAGCTGCCTATGGTTACCTCGCCAGAGCGCACATGCAACAAAAAGAATGGCAACCAGCAGCCACTGCATTGGCTTGGTTTATTACCGGTGCCGGAGCGGCACAGTACAGTTTGGTAACAAATTATAGAGACAACTTTTTGCATACAACCGAAAATAATAGAGAATCTGTATTTGAAGTGCAGTTTAAACAGCGACCAGAAAATGGGGGAGACGATGGCCCAACTTCTAATGTGGGAACCAGCCGTGCACCATTTTTTGCTCCACCCGGCCATGGCTTCAACGATGCCAACATGCACCGCTGGGTAGTGCACGAATTTTTAAAGGAAACTGCAGTGGGTGGTGGCAGAGATCCAAGGTTGGCTACTACAGCGCTGTACGATTCTACTGATGTACGTGGCCCGGATTTTACCCTTGTGTATGGATCTACTTTTACTTCTAAAAATTATGACAATAATATCAAACCGAGGGTTTGGTACCGCAAGTATTTAGACGATTATTTCCGCATCAACGAATTTGAAGTTTTTAACAGCCCAATCAATTTCCGTGCAATGCGTTTTGCTGATGTATTGCTACTATATGCAGAAGCATTGAATAACCTGAACAGAACAACAGAAGCCTATGCATTTGTAGATCGTGTGCGCCAGAGAGCAGGTATGCCGACATTGACAGCAGCAAGGCCAGGTATGACGGCAGCGCAGTTTCAATTACAATTGGAGCATGAGCGTGTTACAGAATTAACCGGTGAGTCTGTTCGCTGGAACGATCTTGCTCGCTGGGGTTATTTTGATGACGCTGCAAAACTGGCAATACTAAAGGCAAGGGACAGTGAGTTCAACAATTTCGTGCTGGGTAGAAACAAGTACATGCCCATTCCGCAGGCAGAAATTGACATCAATCCCAACCTGAAACAAAATCCGAATTGGCAATAATGTAAACCGGCTGTTTTGATAAATTTTATTTCACACAAAGCAGGCAAAGATTGCAAAGTAATTAAGGAGAAGCTGCATCAATAAACAGCTGGCGTGCTGCCGATAGTTTTCTTCGTTTGCTTTGTGTGAAACAATTGTATTGACCTGGTAACTACCATCGTTCAGCATTAGAAATACAAAAGATGATCAAAAAATTATTCCTGTTCCCGTTGATTGTGCTCATCAGTTTCTCTTCCTGTAAAAAAAAGGGAAATGATGCACCGGTTACACTACCTCCACCGCCACCGGTTAACAGTTTTACAAATCCCGTGCTTAGTTCAGGCGCTGATCCCTGGATTATAAAGCAAGGAACCAGTTATTACTACACCCACACGCTGGGTAATCGTGTTGCTATTTGGAAGACTCCTAAGGTTACCGAGCTTAGAAGTGTTACGCCAGTTACCATTTGGAATGCGCCGTCTACAGGACCTAACTCACAGAATGTATGGGCGCCCGAATTACATTTTATCAACAACAAATGGTATGCATATTATACTGCGGGTTCTTCTGCCGATTTAAATACACAGCGCAGTTTTGTTTTGGAAAATGCGAGTGCCGACCCACAAACCGGCACCTGGGTAGACAAAGGGAAAATTTATGATCCTGCTGCAGATTTTTTCGCCATAGACGGAACCGTGTTTACTCACAATAGTAACAATTATTTTTTGTGGAGCGGCGAAGCTTCGGCAACCGAGCACACACAGCGCATTTACATTGCACGCATGAGCAACCCATGGACCCTTGCAACAGCACGCTCGGTGATCTCTTCACCACAATTTACCTGGGAATCTGTTGGTGCACCACCGGCAGTAAATGAAGGGCCGGAAATATTGAAAAATGCCGCAGGTAAAGTGTTCCTGATTTTTTCGGCAAGTGGATGTTGGACGGACGACTATGCCCTTGGCATGATGACCCTGCGTGATGGCGGCGACCCACTGGTTGCTGCAGACTGGACAAAAACAACCAGCCCTGTTTTTTCTAAAAACCCGGCTGCTTCAGTTTTTGGGCCAGGTCATAATTCATTTTTTAAATCTGCAGATGGTACCGAGGATTGGATCCTATATCATGCTAACCCTTCAGCGGGTTTGGGATGTGGAAACAACCGAAGCCCACGCATACAAAAATTTACCTGGAATGGAGATGGCACGCCCAATTTTGGTATGCCGGTGAGTACGAGTACAGCGCTTAGTAAGCCAGCGGGGGAGTGAGGGGTAGTTGATTGGTTGATTGGTGGATTAGTTGATTGCTGGATTAGTTGATTAGTTGATTGGTGGATTAGTTGATTAGTTGATTCGTGTGTTAGTTAATTGGTTGATTCGTGTGTTAGTTAATTGGTGGATTAGTTGATTAGTTGATTCGTGTGTTAGTTAATTGGTTGATTTGTGTGTTAGTTAATTGGTTGATTAGTTTATTCGTTGACTGGTTTACGGAATCAAAGCCTGCTGACTTTTTAATGTTGAGGTGCATTGTAGAAGCCTTGCTCGTTTGCAGCTCCGAAAAGGGCAGCCTTATTACAAAAATATATTTGAAGTCTTGCTTATTCATCTGCCATATGTATAAAACAACACGAATTTATTTTTTAAACCTGGTATTACTACTGGTAACTACTGTAGCCTTCGGGCAGGGGCAGTTTACCAACCCGCTGAAATCTTCCGGTGCCGACCCCTGGATAATTGAAAAAGATGGCTACTATTATTTTACGCATACCACTGGCAAAAACCTGGTGCTATACAAAACAAAAAACTTTGCTGATTTGCAGGCTGCTCAGCCAACAATAGTTTGGCAGCCACCTACCGGCACTGCATGGTCTAAAGATGTATGGGCGCCCGAACTCCATTTTATAAAAGGCAAATGGTACATATATTTTGCAGCAGATGATGGCTTAAACGAAACCCATAGAATTTATGTGCTGCAAAATAAATCTAAAGACCCGCTGCAGGGCGAATGGATATTGAAAGGCCAGGTAAAAGATGATACCAACAAATGGGCCATTGATGCATCTGTTTACAAACACCGCAACAAATGGTACATGGCCTGGAGTGGCTGGGAAGGAGATGTAAATGGGCAGCAGGATATTTACATTGCCCGCATGAAAAACCCCTGGACGATCAAAAGCAAAAGGGTAAAAATTTCGAGCCCCACATTAGACTGGGAAAC
>JBBSJJ010000124.1:0-10315 GCA_038257335.1 Chitinophagales bacterium
TGCTGCTAAAGGCTATTACAGCCTGAGTGAAAACTACAAGTCCTTACATCGTAAAACACTTTAAAGAAACCGCCGTACACGCAAGTACATACGGTGGTGTGAGAGGGCGGCAAAGATTAATACCTTTGCCCCCTACTTTATTTTAGCCATCATGAACTAAAGCCCCTTATTTTTGTTTCAATCAAACAACCACAAAAATTTATAAGATGGCAGTAAGCGTAGGACAAAAGGCACCGGACTTCAACCTTTATAATTCTGAAAAAGAGAAAGTGAACCTGCAGGATTTTGCAGGCAAAAAAAATGTGTTGCTGTTGTTCTATCCGGTAGCATTTACCGGTGTTTGTACCAAAGAGCTTTGTTCTGTTAGAGATGGCATTTCTAAATACCAAAATGATTCTGTAGAAGTTTTGGGCATTTCTGTTGATTCTGTTTTTACCCTTGCCAAGTTCAAAGAGGAGCAGCAATACAATTTTTCCTTGTTGAGTGATTTTAACAAGGAGGTATCCACCACCTACGAGTCCTTACATGAGTCTTTTACAGATATGAACATGCGGGGTGTAAGCAAACGATCCGCTTTTATAATTGACAGGCAGGGTACACTGCAATATGTGGAAGTGTTGGACAATCCTGGAAACATCCCCGATTTTGAAGCCATTGATCAAAAATTGGCAGAACTGGCTACATAAAACTTTTTATTTACGTACTATTAGCATCGTTTTTGCCGTTAGGTAACTGAGTATTATTGTAATTATTTTAAGGACCACTTAGAAAGATTTTACTACTTTTACACAGTTGAAAAAATTTGTTTACATATTAGCCTTACTTATTGGAATAAACTTTACTTCACTTGCTCAAAATAAAATAGCCACACCAGATGCGGCTAGTGCAAAATTGATAAAGTTTTATCCTAATCCGGCCAGTGCTGTTATTACTTTTGAGTTTAACAAAACTAACGGCAATGCTGCTAATTCTCTGCAGGTTTATAATTTTATGGGCAAAAAGGTGTACGATATTAAAAATGCTCCCTCCCGGGTTAGCATAAACCTGGAAGATTTTTACAGGGGTATTTATATCTTCCAGGTAAGAGACAAAAACGGCACCATCTCACAAACTGGCAAGTTCCAGGTTGTTAAATAATTCTTTTCCCCACAATCATCACTGTTTAATGTCAATTTGACTGCTGCTTTGCTATTGGCAAACAGTTTGACAATCGTACATTTGCAAACATTTTAAAGCTATAATTATGGAAGAAAAATACAGTGAAAGCCCCGACAATGTTGAAAATATAGAAATGGATATAAACTCGGATGCCGATATACCGGGAGATAACCACCTGAGCAATCCCATGGAGGAAAATGATGCTATCGTTGAAAAATATGCAGCAGAATTGCAAGAACAAAAAGACAAATATTTGCGTTTGTTTGCAGAATTTGACAACTACAAGCGAAGGACATCCAAAGAAAAAATAGACCTGATTCAAACAGCCGGCAAGGATGTAATTGCCGACCTGCTGGATGTGTTAGACGATTGCGACCGGGCAGAAAAGCAAATGCAGAATTCAGAAGATATTGCACAAGTAAAACAAGGCAACCAACTTGTTTTTAATAAATTAAAAGCCAGCTTGCAGCAAAAGGGTCTCACTGCTATGGAGAGCGTAAACACTGTGTTTGATGTAGAAAAGCATGAAGCCATTACAGAGATCGAAGCAGGGGATGCCTCTAAGGGCAAAGTGGTAGATGAAGTACAAAAAGGATATTACCTCAATGGCAAACTAATACGATTTGCAAAAGTGGTTGTAGGTAAATAAGAACATATAAAGCCAATAGCCGTTAGCTGCAAGCCGGTTGTTCGTACATTAAAAATGCTTGCAGTTTAAGCATAGCTAACGTTCAATGAGTACTAAAAGAGATTTTTACGAGATACTTGGGGTATCTAAAGGTTCTTCGCAGGAAGAAATTAAAAAGGCCTACAGAAAGGTAGCCATGCAATTTCACCCGGATAGGAACCCTGGTGATAAAGCTTCTGAAGAAAAATTTAAAGAGGCAGCTGAGGCCTATGAAGTACTAAACGACTCCGACAAGAGGTCACAGTATGACCGTTTTGGTCACAATGCTTTTGGCCAGGGCCGATCAGGCAGTGGTCATGGAGGTGCAGGCATGAACATGGATGACATTTTCAGCCAGTTCGGAGATATTTTTGGCGAAGATTCCTTTGGCAGTTTTTTTGGCGGCGGGGGCAGACGAGGTGGAGGCGGTGGCCGTGGCCATGGCACCAGGGGAACCAACCTGCGGGTGAAGCTAAAAATGAATTTTGAGGAGATAGCTAAAGGCGCTAACAAAACTATTAAAGTAAAAAAACACATCAAGTGTACCACCTGCGACGGTAGTGGCGCAAAAGATAAAAGCAGTGTGCAAACCTGCGGTACCTGCAGCGGCAGCGGCCAGGTGAGAAGGGTGCAAAATACCTTCCTGGGTCAAATGCAAACAGTAACTACTTGCCCTACCTGTAATGGCGAGGGTTCTACCATTACCGCAAAATGCGGTAGTTGCAAGGGCGACGGCAAAGTATATGGCGAAGAAACAGTTTCTATAGATATACCTGCTGGTGTGCAGGAAGGAATGCAGTTAAGCATTGGCGGAAAAGGCAATGCCGGCGAAAGAGGCGGCAGCCCCGGCGATTTGATCGTACTTATTGAAGAGGAAGCTCACGCACACCTCCATAGGGATGGCCTGAACGTGGCTTTTGACCTGTACATTTCTTTTCCCGATGCAGTGTTTGGTACGCAAATAGAAGTGCCCACCATTGATGGCAGAGCAAAAATTAAGATACCACCAGGCACACAGAGTGGAAAAATCTTTAGGCTCAAAGGCAAGGGTTTTCCTCATGTAAATAGTTACGAAAAGGGTGACCAATTGATACAGGTGAATATATGGACGCCCCAACAAGTAGACAACGAAGAAAAAGATATGTTGGAAACCATGCAGGGTTCAGTGAATTTTGCACCAAAGCCAGAAAAGAATGAGAAATCATTTTTCGACAAAGTGAGAGAGATGTTTACCTAATAGAAAATGTTTTAATTAATAAACAATGCCTGGGCTATTTGTTCAGGCATTGTTGTATGATAAGGAATTAGTTCATGAATATTTCTGACCGTTTGCTCCGGATGCCATTATTAGTTATCTCATTATAAATTATCCATTGTCAACTATTCCTTTATCAACTTGTTTCTATAATTTGCCCTTATAATTATGCTTCAGAAACTCCACATACAGAATTACGCTATCATAACCGACTTGCTTATTTCATTTTCTAAAAACCTAAACATCATTACTGGTGAAACAGGTGCTGGTAAAAGTATTTTGATGGGCGCCCTCAACCTGATCCTGGGCCAAAGGGCCGATAGTGCTGTGCTTCAGGATAAGCAAAAAAAATGCATTGTAGAAGGTTTCTTCAGTATCAAACACAACGAGGCTATCAAGGCCTTTATTGAAAAATATGAACTAGACGCAGGTGATGAAATCATCATGCGCAGAGAGATTGCCGTAAATGGAAAGTCGAGAAGTTTTATAAACGATACGCCGGTAAATCTTTCGCAGCTAAAAGAACTGGCCGTGCTACTTGTAGATCTTCACCAGCAGTTTGACACGTTGGAACTGGGCAATGAAAATTTTCAGCGGGATGTGTTAGATGCCCTGGCAGACAACAGTTCTATTTTAAAACAACTCAAGCAACAGTTCCTTGAATTTGCCACCGCTAAAAAGCAGTTGGAAGACTTGGAAGCGCAGCAGGCTAATGCAAATAAGGAATTGGATTATCATCGGTTTTTATTTGATGAACTGGAAGAACTTTCTCTTAAAGAAAATGAGCTGGAAGAGCTGGATGCTGAATTGATATTACTCAGTAATGCAGAAAATATAAAGGAACAACTGGGCAGTATTTATTTTGAAATGCAAGACAGCGAGGAGCCCCTCGTACAACAGCTAAAAGTGCTGCAGCACAAAATGCATGCGTTGGAAGCATATCACCCTGATATGGGAGAGCTGCATCAAAGGATGAACAGCAGCCTGATAGAGTTGCAGGATATAGCCGATGAACTGGTACGCATCAACAATGGAATTACTTACGATGCACAAAGAATCAGTTTGGTAAACGATCGTCTTTCGGCAGGGTATAAATTATTGAAGAAACACAATGTAAAAGAAACGGCCCAGCTCATAGCAATTCAACAGGAGTTGGAAACCAAGCTGGATGCCGTGTTCAACATATCTGCTTCCATTGAAAAACTAGAAAAGCAAACCTTGCAATTGCAGGAAGGCTGTATTGTACTCGCCAAAAAAATAACTACCAATAGAAACGCCCATGTAAAACCATTTACCGAAAGAGTGAATAAATTGTTGGCCCAGGTGGGTATGCCGAATGCTCAGCTAAAAGTGAGATTGGAACCAGGTGTGTTAAGTGCCAATGGTGCTGATGACATCGATTTTCTATTTGATGCCAATAAAAGCAATCGTTTTGAACCGCTGCATAAAGTGGCCAGTGGCGGAGAGTTGAGCAGGTTGATGCTTAGTGTAAAATCGCTGGTGGCAAAAAAACTGCAACTGCCCACTTTAATTTTTGATGAGATAGACACTGGTATCAGCGGCGAAGCTGCCAGGCAGGTGGGCATTATTATGAAAGAACTATCTGCCGGCCATCAACTCATTGCCATCACCCACCAGCCTCAAATTGCGGCCAGGGCCACAGCACATTATTTTGTTTACAAACAGTTGGTGAAAGACAAGATCGTCACCAACATCAGGCTACTGAGCGATGATGAGAGAATAAAAACCATTGCCCAAATGCTCAGTGGCGAGCAACCCACGGCAGCAGCGCTGGAGAATGCAAGGGAGATGGTGGGTAATTAAAATAACATGGCACGCAGAGGTTTATAAAATATCCGATGGCAAAAATTTCAATCTTAATAGTACTGGTTTCGTTCATAGCTTTTGGTTATGCCATGCACAAACTTATCCGCAGGTTTATCAATCCAAAACAATCTTTGAATCATTTGTTCCTTTTCTTCCTGGCGCATTTTGTGGGTATATTTATTTTATCCTTTTTGATAAACCTTTTGATACTTAAAATTTCTGGTTTTTTAATTCGCACCTAAAAATTTACTTTTACCAACATTAGTTACTCAACCATAATAAAAGCATATGAGCAATAATTTATTGAAAGGAAAAAAAGGAATCATCTTCGGTGCCTTAGATGAAAAATCTATTGCCTGGATCACAGCGATCAGGTGCCACGAAGAAGGCGCTGAAATTGTGTTGACAAATGCTCCTGTAGCCATGCGCATGGGAGAGATCAATAAATTGGCAGCGCTGGTTAACGCACCTGTTATTCCTTGCGATGTAAGTAGCAACGAAGATGTAGATAACCTGGTTTCAAAAGCCATGGAACATTTTGGTGGCGGTTTCGATTTTGTGCTACATTCCATAGGCATGAGCCTTAATGTGCGCAAAGGAAAACACTACACCGAAATTGATTATGGCTTCAATGCTAAAACGCTGGATATATCTTCTGTAAGTTTGCACCGTGTACTGGCTACTTGTATGAAAAAAGATGCTATCAATGATTGGGGTAGCGTGGTGGCCCTAACATACATTGCAGCCCAACGTGTTTTTCCCGATTACAACGAAATGGCCGATGCCAAATCTTTGCTGGAAAGTGTGGCTCGTAGCTTTGGCTACCATTATGGCATTAAAAAGCAGGTAAGGGTAAATACTATTTCTCAATCTCCTACAAAAACTACCGCAGGTAGTGGTGTAAAAGGTTTTGATGGATTTATAAATTATGCAGAAAAAATGAGCCCGCTGGGTAATGCTTCTGCAGCGGATTGTGCCAATTATGTAGTGATGATGTTCAGCGATCTTACGAAGATGGTGACGATGCAAAACCTGTTTCACGATGGTGGTTTCTCATTTACAGGTGTTACGCAGGGCGTGATAGAGCAAATGGGAACGCCCTCCGCCCCGTAAAGGGAGAACTGGGGTCTCAATACCTTAAAGTTTGTTTCAAAATACAAAAATGAAGCCCCCCGGTTTTGGAGGGCTTCATTTTTTATAAATCAACAGGTTTACTCTTTGCGAATGAACAGAGCTTAAAAACAAAGCCCCCCAAACCTGGAGGGCTTTGTAAATATTATAAACTTGCCCGTTCCCCATTCAGGGGGCGGAGGGGGTATGGTGCTATCAATATTCATCTTCGTTAAAAAAGAAATCTTCCTGGCTTGGGTAATCGGGCCATATATCATCCAGGCCTTCGTACAAGTCGCCCTCGTCTTCCAGTTCCTGCAGGTTCTCAATTACTTCAATAGGAGCGCCACTACGTATGCTATAATCAATCAATTCGTCTTTTGTTGCAGGCCAGGGTGCGTCTTCTAGATGGGAGGCCAGTTCTAATGTCCAAAACATGTTGTATAGGTTTAATTTTTTGCAAATGTAGACGTTAGTACGAAATAACCAAAAGTGTTTTTTTAACAACCTTACGGGGGAGTATTAATTAGGGAGAAATAAAAGGGTTCTAAACAATCGACGGGGCTTTACCAAAGCGATTTTATCAGTAGGACGAAATGTTTTATTTTCGGCTGATGTTAAAGGCTACCAATATTGAGAAGTATTACGATAAGTTACATGTATTAAAAGGTGTGGACATTAGCATTGCCAAAGGCGAAATTGTAAGTATTGTTGGTTCATCGGGTGCAGGCAAAAGTACGCTGCTGCATATACTTGGTACGTTGGATGCACCCGGTAAAGGGGAAGTACTTTTAAACGGCCAGCGCATAGACAAATTATCTGGCAAGGCCCTTGCAAAATTTCGCAATGCACATATTGGGTTCATATTCCAGTTTCACCACCTGCTGCCAGAGTTTACCGCCCTTGAAAATGTGTGCATACCGGGTTGGATTGCCGGAGCAAAAAGAAAAGAGACGGAGCAAAAAGCCGTTGAATTATTAAAGAGCCTCGGCCTGGGGGAAAGACTCCAAAACAAACCACATCAATTAAGCGGTGGTGAGCAGCAGAGGGTGGCTGTAGCAAGGGCGTTGATCAACAATCCTGATATAGTAATGGCCGATGAACCCACCGGCAACCTCGACAGTGAAAATGGACGTGAGCTTCACAAATTATTTATAGAGTTGCGGGATAAATTTCAACAAAGCTTTTTAATAGTAACCCACAACGAAGAACTGGCTCAAATGAGTGACCGCATTGTGCACATGAAAGACGGAAGAATAATTGATAATGGATAATTGCTAAATTGATAATAGCCATGATAGCTAACGCATCGGCGTCAAGCTCCTTAAGCCTCGTAAGGAAAGGCATTTCACACAACCACCGCAAAGAAATACAAAGTTCACAAAGAGTTCGTTTGGTTCTCAATCGTTGTTTCTTTGCCTACTTTGTTTCGTTGTGTGATACTTTACTTTTGAGACAAGGCATTTCCCACCAAGACCGCAAAGAACTACAAAGTTCACAAAGAGTTCGTTTAATACTCAATCGTTGTTTCTTTGCCTCCTTTGTTTCGTTGTGTGAAACTTCCCTTTTAAGGCGAGGCATTTCCCACGAAGACCGCAAAGAAATACAAAGTTCACAAAGAGTTCGTTTGGTTCTCAATCGTTGTTTCTTTGCCTACTTTGTTTCGTTGTGTGAAACTTCCCTTTTTAGAAAGCCCCGATATTTTATCAGCTACGTTTGAAAGCCTCAAAAAAAATTTCGCCCCGATGGGGCTTTTATAAAATAGCTAAAATTATTTCTACCAAAATTCCGCCCCGCTAGGGCTTCAGGCACTAAAAGGACTGCCGTTCAAAAACTCATCTCCACATTCTATGCAATTGCAATATTTTTGCAGCCTCGAAGCGCTGCCTGAAATACTCAAATAATTATTTACATGCAAGCGATCCATCAAAAGAACCGTACCATCATCATTATCATCCTCGGTCTGTTATCTGCCATCGGGCCTTTTTCTATAGATATGTACCTGCCTGGGTTTCCGGCCATGGCAAAAGATCTTGAAGTCTCCGTAGATATGATTTCCTATTCCCTGGCCAGTTTTTTTGTGGGAGTATGTATTGGGCAATTAATATGCGGGCCATTACTGGATAGGTTCGGGAGAAAAATGCCACTCACCATAGGCATGGTCTTATACATCCTGGCTTCCATTGGTTGCGCATTTTCAAATAGCATTGAGATGCTCATCATATTCAGGTTTTTCCAGGCCCTGGGCGGCTGTGTGGGCATGGTGGCACCAAGAGCCATGATCAGAGATATTTTTCCTCTAAATGAAAATGCCCGCATTTTTTCTTTAATGATATTGATATTGGGTGTGGCGCCCATTTGTGCACCCACTGCAGGTAGCTATTTAATCGGTGCCTTTGGCTGGCACAGTGTATTTGTGGCGCTGGCCGCTATCGGTTTTTTTATTTTGTTACTGGTAATCTTTCGCTTGCCCGAAAGTAAAAAAGCAGATCCTACCTACTCTTTAAAAGCAACCACCATTTTTGCTAACTATCGTGCCGTGTCTAAAGTGCCGCAGTTTAATACCTATGCATTAATGGGTGCCATTTCTGCCTCCGGCCTGTATGCTTACCTCGCCGGGTCGCCATTTGTGTTTATGGAATTGTACCATACAACACAGCAACAATATGGTTACATTTTCGCCATCATTGCGGCGGGGTTAATACTTTGCAGCCAACTCAACAATCGATTGCTTAAGAGGTATACCAGCCAACAAATAGTGCTGGTCACCTTGAGTGTGCAAACAGTGGTGGGCATTTTATTATTGGCAGGCTCGGCGTTTCAGTTGTTAAATCTTTACAGCACCATTGCACTTATTGCCCTGTTCCTTAGTTGCCAGGGATTCGTATTTCCAAATTCTTCGGCACTCTCCATGGCGCCTTTTACAAAAAATGCCGGCACCGCTTCGGCTCTAATGGGTGCCGTGCAAATGGCGTTTGGTGCCATGGCCGCAGCCATCATTGGATTCAGTAATCCAACTTCCGCATTGCCACTGGCGCTCATTATGGCTTCCTGCGCTCTCATCGCATTGTCTATCCTATTACTCGGCACACGAAGAATCAAGTATCAGTCAAGGCTTGAAGACGTGGATGAAAGTGCCATGGACCTTATAGAGAAGTATTAAAGATTTTTGGAGCAGGAACTGTTTACCATGCTCAACATTTGTTTCCGGCTTTTCACTGCAATTCGCCAACCGCTGTCGGGGTTTGCAACCGCCGACAGGGTTCCCTCATTTCCGCTTCAATCCGGGCTATGGTCAGCAATCGTTTATTACTGGGCAAAGAAATTCACCCTGTAAGAACATCGAAATAAATTTCAGGGGGGGTAGACAATTCACGCAATCATTGTTCCTTGTTAAAGGAATTGTAAGCACATGAATAAACAGGTTCTGATATTAGTGACAAGCTATCCCGGGCATGAAAGGTTTCAACGATGTTATATCTTCCGGAGTAATAGGCCTTTATCGGATATCGTGTTTTGCTATCGTTAGTTTCGTCAGCAATATCCTCGTCAAGTTGCAAGACATGCATAAAGATGTACCGGAAATACAAAAAATTAATCTTACTAATTTTTAGTTTGTTGTTTGATGCCTTTAACTCTTGTTCAAAAGTCGTGTTGATATTTTTGTTGGGGGTAGGAGCAGTGCCTCTATACTGCATCTGCCAATAATAGGACTGGTCGCTGGCGAATAAGGGGATTGCATAAGACTGAAAATCTTTTCTGACAATTAAAATTCCAGTATTGTTACTGGGGTTACTGTACAACTCAATTTCAAATTGCCACTCGTTGTCTTTTATATGCCGGGCTAAAATGAATGTTGATTTTTCGTTCTGATAATTTTTGGCAAGCTCGGGGTATTTGAATATGAGGTTATTGATAATATTTTTAGAGGAATTGCTATCATTTATTTTTGTACAGCCAATATTAAATGCGAACACGAGGAAAAAAGCGATTGGGATTCTCATGAAATAGTTTTCATTATGATGATATCAAAGGGTATATTCCACAGAATAAAATCAACTATTCAACAAATCCCTCAACCTTTCAACCACTTTCTCCGCATTGGGTAGCATTGCTTTTTCCAAAATCATGTTCATGGGTACCGCAGGCAAATTCAATGCACCCATTACTTCTACAGGTGCATCTAAAAATCTAAAACAAGCTTTGGAAACCCTTCCTGCCAGTGCTTCTGCAAAGGAGTTATTTTGTTGTTCCTCCGTAAGAATTAAACACTTGCCATGTTTTTTTACAGTGGCAAA
>JBBSJJ010000125.1:0-10162 GCA_038257335.1 Chitinophagales bacterium
ACTTAGCTACGGAAGCCGGGTTAAGTAAATCATTCGTAGGAACATTATTGGTGGCAGCTACCACTTCATTGCCCGAACTGGCAGTGTCTATTGCAGCAGTACGTTTGGGTAGTATGGATATAGCCGTTGGAAATTTGTTGGGCAGCAATATTTTTAATATGCTCATCCTGGCTTTTGATGATTTGATTTATAGAAAAGGCCCGTTGCTGCAGGCCACCAACCCCAACCATGCACTCAGCGGTCTTGTAACTTTGTTGATGACTGCCGTCGTAGGCATCAGCATTATGTACGGGTCACCAAAAAAACGTTTTGTATTAGGCATTGACGCTATCATACTCATTTTTCTTTACAGCATTCTTATACTGGCTTTATACCGTATGGGATAAACATTTTTTATTATGAACTGGCACTTACTCAATCAAGAGGAACTTTTAGAAAAACTGGGGCAAAGCCCGATGGTTTGCAACAGGTGCATGCTGAAGAAAAACTGCAAACCCACGGACCCAATGAATTGGTTCGTGAAAAGAAAAAACCGCTTTGGCTTAAATTCCTGAAACAGTTCCAGGATTTTATGATTGTTGTATTGATGATAGCCGCTGTTATATCCGGCATCATGGGCGATGTAACCGATACGGTTATCATCTTAATCATCGTAATTTTAAATGCTGTGATAGGCTTTGTGCAGGAGTACCGTGCCGAAAAAGCAGTGGAAGCGTTACGCAGTATGGCGGCGCCCAATGCCACAGTAATGCGGGACGGAAATATAAAAATAATACCAGCGCAGGAATTGGTACCCGGCGATAAAGTATTATTGGAAGCGGGGCAAATAGTACCTGCGGACATCCGCCTGCTGCAAGTGCACAGCCTTAAAATGCAGGAAGCTGCTTTAACCGGCGAATCTCATGATGTAGAAAAACAAACTGGAGAATTACATGGTGAAGATATGCCCCTCGGCGACCGAAAAAACCTCGCCTTCAAAGGAACTTTTATAACAAATGGCCGTGGCGAAGGCGTAGTGGTAGAAACCGGGATGGGAACCGAAATGGGAAAAATAGCCACAATGCTCACCGGGGAAGATAGTACTACACCACTACAGAAAAGAATGGCTGCGTTTGGAAAAAAATTGTCATTCGTTGTGTTGGGAATTTGTATCGTAATTTTTGCAACGGGTTATTTACGTGGCGAAGACCCGTTACGTTTATTGCTTACTACTATTTCCTTAGCAGTTGCCGCCATACCCGAAGCATTACCTGCTGTAATCACGATCTCACTGGCGCTTGGCGCAAAGCGGATGGTAAAGCGACAAGCCCTGATACGAAAATTGCCTGCAGTGGAAACGCTGGGTTCTGTTACTTATATCTGCACCGATAAAACAGGAACACTCACTCAAAACAAAATGCAGGTTGAAGAATCTGTTGTAATAAATAAAGAAGGCAACGATGAAGAAGTGAACCGGCTCTTATTATTGAACATGGCTCTTAGTAATGATGTGCAGGTAAATGAAAACGGGGCTGCCGTTGGCGACTCTACCGAGCTGGCTTTATATGAACATGCTGCGGCAAAAGAATACAAAAAAACCGATTTACAAAATCAATATCCCCGTGTAGCAGAAATACCATTTGATTCGGTACGCAAATGTATGAGCACACTGCACCGCTACGAAAACCGCCACCTGTTACTGGTAAAAGGGGCACTGGAATCTTTATTGGAACGTTCAGCTTTACAGGATGAAACTTATGCAAAAGATTTGCATCAACAGACAGAAACCATCGCAGCAGAAGGTTACCGGGTATTGGCACATGCTTATCGCTGGATAGATGATTATTCTGAGCAAACATCTTTAGATGATTTGGAAAAGAATTTAACCCTCGTCGGGCTTACTGGCATTATGGATCCGCCCCGGTTAGAAGCTGCACAGGCAATAGCCGATTGTTATACAGCCGGCATACAACCGGTAATGATAACCGGCGACCATCCCGAAACAGCCCGGAGCATTGCATCCAAAATAGGCATACTAACCAAAGCCGATGAAAGCAACCAATATGCAGTAGTAACCGGTAAGGAATTATCGAAATTGAGCTGGGAAGATTTTTTAAACCGTGTAAAAAAAATCAGGGTATATGCAAGGGTGTCACCAGAACAAAAATTACACATCGTAAAAGCTCTGCAGGAAAGGGAGCAATTTGTTGCCATGACAGGCGATGGCGTAAATGATGCGCCTGCATTAAAGAACGCCGACATTGGCGTGGCCATGGGCATTACCGGAACAGATGTTTCAAAAGAAGCGGCGCACATGATTTTGCTGGATGATAATTTTGCCACCATTGCAAAAGCAGTACGGGAAGGCCGCCGGATTTTTGATAACATACGAAAGTTTATTAAATACACACTTACCTCCAATGCCGGCGAAATATGGGCAATCTTTTTAGCGCCGTTAGTTGGCTTGCCCATTCCGTTATTACCCGTTCATATTTTATGGATAAACCTGGTAACAGATGGTTTGCCCGGTCTTGCTCTTTCCAGCGAAAAAGCCGAGAAAGACATTATGCAGCGGCCACCCCGCCATCCCAAAGAAAGCATTTTTGCAAAAGGCCTGGGCGTACATGTTATGTGGGTTGGATTATTAATGGGGGCTGTAACATTGGTCACACAGGCATGGTCTATTCATGAAGGTAATTCACACTGGCAAACGATGGCATTTAATGTACTTTGCCTTAGCCAGATGGGGCATGTGCTTGCCATCCGTTCAGAAAGCCAGTCGTTTTTCAGCATGGGGATGTTCACTAATAAACCATTGATTGGCGCTGTGTTGCTTACGTTATTGCTTCAGATAGCAATAACGTATGTTCCGTTTTTACAACCCATCTTCAGAACCGAAGCTTTAACGCTAAACGAATTTTTATTGGTAGGTGCTGCTTCATCAATCGTATTCTTTGCGGTTGAAATTGAAAAGGCAATTTTCAGGAAAAGAAGAAGGGCAGAATTGAAAAAGCATGATGCTAAATTATAGGATAGATGCTGCTTTATCAAAGGCACATATTTTTCCGTATTGCTTGAAGTGTATGCTGTTTATAAATTGATTGAATCCGTGATAAATATTTTCCTCCTGTGTCGGTGTTCCATTTCAGACCAATCCCACACTTCAACCATTACACGCCGCTGCCTGGTGTCTACCTATCGGTATATAAACTTTGCCGCCGCCTGGCTTTCAGCCGACGTTTAACCAGGTAACAGCATTAATAATCGCTCAATATTTCCGGTTGGTTAAATACATTTCGCCCCGCTCGGCTCACCCCAACCGCCGCAGCCTTGGCTTCCCGAAAAAACGTGACAGGTTGGCCAGCCACGAATTAGGGACTCACTACCCGTTTTTCAATATTTAAAAAATCAACAATAAATCGTTGAAATTCTCAATACATGGCTTGTCAAAGCCAAGGCCATGGTAGCCGGTTTAAAATCGTTTGCGAGTTTTGCCGACCAAGGCAATTACATAAACTCTATGCAACAGTTTGCTCTATTCACATAGTCTGTATATTTGGTGAGCGGGAGGTTTTTTCAAAAACTCCCGTAATGTACAATCGCTAGTGTGATACCTCTTCGAAAACTGAATTTACATGAAAGACATGATTTTTTTTAAACCAACTTTTATTTTTTTCTTTTTATTAATCAGTTGTACTCAGGAAAAGAATTGGACTTAAGAATTGAAAGCAAATGGATTACTAAACTAATACTTGTTTGACTTTGACTTTGGCGAAGGCAAAGGATAGGTTTGGCAATAGGCTGGCTGAAGGAAGAACAATCAGCTACAGGTACCTATCAGCTATAGTTCAAGCGTAACGTTAATAACCTAGCTTTTAGTTGTTACCTTCATCTCTGGTAAAAATATTACGCTTTGGTTACGGGCAATTATAAAATACCAGCCCATCGCCAATCCTTAAAGTCGTAAGATGCAAACCTATTAAACACACTATGCCTCTCAAAGTTGACTACAAAAATTGGATAAAATGACTGACAAAAGCCAACAAATAAAGGAACTTACCAAACATAATGACGAGTTAGAAAATTATTTTAGGAATACCATCATTCCACAATTATTTGTGGATGGACAATTGAAACTTCAAAAATTTACTCCCCCTGCAATGAAACAGTTTTCGCTGGCTGCCGGCGATGTGGGAAAACATATAAAAGAAATAAAAGATAACTTCCGTTTTCCTACTATTGTAGATGATATTAAACAGGTTATTCAGAGCAATGAAATTTTAGAAAAAGAAATCCAAACTACTGACAAGCGCTGGTACCAGATGAATATTATCCCCTATGTAAAAATAGAGGATAATAAGACTGATGGTGTGATTATAACTTTTGTGGAGACTACCATGCGAATAGAATATTTGAAAGAACTGGAAAGATTGGTTGCTGACCATGAAATTTTGTTAGACACCATATCCCATGACATAAAAAACCCGCTCGCTAATTTGGTAATTGCAATAGAGTTATTTAAAGACGTATCCCCCAACGATGAAAATGAATTCAAATCCCTGCTAAAAATTGTTGATAGTGCTCTCACTAAAATGCATAAACTCATTACAGAGTTAACGGAAAAAAGAAAAGATAACGGTAAATATAAACCCGAGGAAGAACTTCTAAAGTTTGAGGATATATTGGAAGAAGTCCGGCTTACATTGAGTGATAATATTATTGCTGCAAAAGCTATCATCACAAGTAAAATTAATATTTCAGAAATTACTTTTAGCAAAAGAAAATTAAGAACCATTGTTTACAACCTGATTAACAATGCCATAAAATTCAGGGCTACGAAAAAACAACCTAAAATTTTTGTTACTACAAAAAAGCAAAAAGATTTTATGATTATATCTGTAAAAGATAATGGCATAGGTATTAAAAAGAAAAATCTAGAGGCAATATTTACAAAGTATTATAGGGCAGAAAACGAAATTGAAGGGTCAGGCATAGGATTATATTTAGTAAAGGAGATTGTCAATAATTCGGGAGGGAAAGTTTTGGTGAAGAGTCAGCCAGGAAAAGGAACAGAAGTTCAGGTTTTCTTAAAACACAGTAAACCTATTCACTGATAAAGCGCTGCGGCTTACATTCGGTTTTCTTTTCGCCCTGCTCGGCACACCGCGGCCGCCGTGGCCTGGGCTTCCCGAAAAAAAACGGGACAGGTTGACCAGCCACGAATTAGGGACTCACTGTCCGTTTTTCAATATTTAAAAAATCAACAATCAATATTTGAAGGTCTCCATACATGGCTTGTCAAGGCCAAGGCCATGGCAGCCGGTTTAAAATGGTTGGCGTGTTTTCCTTCGATTACGCTGTTCCATTTCAGAACAAGCCCACCGATAAAAAATGGCTGGCGGCTTTTCGCCAACCAAAGCAAAGAACGAATGATTTATCTTTGTTTTTAAATTAAATGAAACCACGCAGCAGCAACCAATAAAAATCAAATTTGTGGAAAAAATATCCCCTAAAAAATATATTGAAACCAAGGCAAGAAGTTTACCCATTTACAAATGCCTGGTTACGCCGGAGTGGAAAGAAATGCACATGGCTAATGTAATAATCATGCGGAGACATGTTACTGGTAATGTTACTTTGGGATATTATTTAATTGACCTGTTGTGCCTGGGAGTTAAAGATACTTTTTATCATTTCAATATTCCAGAAGCGGAAGCAGAAGAAAGGCTTGAAAGCATTTTAAATGTTTTAGAAGAATGTGAATACAATTTGGCCCATAATATTATTTATGCTGCCCATGATTTTGCCATGGAGTTTAATATACCCCCACATAAAGATTTTAAGCTAACCAAATATATTTTACAAGAAGATGATGATGATGTGCCGTTAATTGACATACATACCGGCGCACCGGACGGCAAGCCTCATTTAATGATTAACCCAGAAGGGCAGGGCAGGTGGGCATTAGAAAAACTGATAAAAAATGCCGGGGAAGGCAATTATTATTACTCCACGGAAGACGACTTTGATGAAGATGATTATGATGAAGATGATGACGAAAGCAGGGTAATAAATGAAAACCTGGATGATTATGCTCCAGGCACCATCTCGGCATTTATCGCACAATTAATAAGAATAGAAGAAATTACAGATAC
Source organism: Chitinophagales bacterium (assembly GCA_038257335.1). GTDB lineage: Bacteria > Bacteroidota > Bacteroidia > Chitinophagales > Chitinophagaceae > Ferruginibacter. The sequence goes on from JBBSJJ010000125.1 coordinate 6,135, forward strand.
CAATAAATTAGAGAAAAGAAACAACAATGAAATACTTTCTTTAATAATTGAAGCAGCAATAAGAACTTTTGAGTTACAGGAAAATGTTATTACCGACGCTGATTTTATGCAAACTGAAGAATATGAATTGGCTGATAATTGCAATGACCAGGTAAATTTTAAAGACGGGTTTGTTTATTTAGATGACCTGGACGAAGATGGATTTATAGCACAACTCCTTGAAGAATTATCCAAACTAGATGATACTGCGTTTGTAAATAAAGCTGATGAAATAATGGCTGAACACCACACAAACTTTTATGCCATGTGTCAACTGTATCAGTATATTATTTTATCAGAAAATGAAGCGCTCCTAAAAAAGGTTTGCAGCCAAATTAACAACTTTACCGCAGATTACCCTTTAGCCAAATTGATTTTAGCATTTAACAGCGTCTTCTTTAATTTGCCCGACGTAAGGTTTGCAGAGATTTTGTACAGCAGCAAAATACAAGTTTGTTTTCCGGAATGCTCTGCATTTAGCGAAGATGAATTACAGGTTTACTGGCTTGCAAAAACTTTGAAAAGTATTTCAGATGATAATTTGGAAGCCTCTGTATTCTATTATAAACTGGCAGTAGAAACCTGTGTTGAAAATGTATTTTTGTGGTCCACACAGCAAAAGCTTAGTTTTTATTACAATTACAAATTGGAATTAGATAATTAATTTTTTGTTGCCGTGGTCGGCAACAAAAAACCGTGGCCTCGGCTTTGACAAGCCAAACAGCACGGCCCACGATTTATTCAATTATACTTTGGTCATGGTTAGCTTTGAGCAGGTGCTTTCCTAAAATCATACTTCTTGCAATGATGGTATTCGCAGTATATCCTAACAGATCCCTGGCTGCGCTCCCGAAAAAATCGGGACAGCCGGGAAGACAGTAGCGATTGGTCATTTGATCGCTTTGCATCATTGATAACAGTCAGCACATATTTTAAAATCGTAGAGAGATTTTTGCGGGAGCCGGCACAGAGTACTTTCTTTCTTGTGCACTGGCTCGCATTAACTTACCGTGGCCCCGGCTTCGGCGAGCCACACAGCATAACCCACGGGCCATTTACTTGCAGTTTGCGTTAGTAGCCACACGGAACAGTGTTGTAAAATTCAGCTATCAACAACGCAGATAAATGTTTGCATTTTAAGGGTGGGCCCACGGAAATTAAAGAATCAATTTGTAGTTCTCACATAATGGCTCGTCAACCTCTCCCGCCTCATGCGGGAAGCCGGGGCCATGGCAGTCAAGGTAAAATGGTTGGTGGTCTTTTGCATACCAATCCCAAGAAACTGCGAGCCTGTTTTGTTTATTACCTGGCAGGATATAAAAACCGCTGCAGGTACTTGCCCGTCTTGCTGTTTTTATTTTCAATGATATTTTCCGGGGTTCCCTCCGCAACGATGAGGCCGCCTTCTTCCCCGGCACCTGGGCCAATGTCTATGATGTGATGGCTTCCTGCTATCACACGCATATCATGTTCAACCACTATCACGGTGTTGCCTGCCTGCACCAGTTTGTACAACTGCAACATTAATTTTTCTACATCGCCGGGGTGCAAACCTGTAGTGGGTTCATCTAAAATATACAAAGCTTTTCCGTGCCCGGCTCTTTGTAATTCTGTGGCCAATTTAATTCGCTGTGCTTCTCCGCCCGACAATTCTGTAGCTGGTTGCCCCAGCCGCAAATACCCCAAACCCACTTGTCGCAGGGTATCCAATGCATGCCGCACTGCAGCTTCAGATTCGAAGAAGGCAAACGCATTGTCTACGGTCATGTGCAGCACATCGGCAATGTTGTGCTCCCGGTATTTTATTTCCAGGGTTTTGTTGTTGTAGCGGGTGCCCTTGCATTCGGGGCAGGGTGTGTACACGCTGGGGAGAAACAACAATTCTACCATTACAAATCCTTCTCCCTGGCAGTGCTGGCATCGGCCTTTGTTTACATTAAAAGAAAACCTGCCTGCATCATAATGTCTTGCCTTTGCCATCTTGGTAGCAGCAAACAATTTTCTTACATGATCAAATAAACCGGTGTAGGTGGCCAGGTTAGACCGTGGTGTTCTGCCAATTGGTTTTTGATCTACCACCACAAGGCGTTTTATTTGCCCCAGGCCTTCGGTAATGCGGCCGCGTTTGGTAACGGGTGTTTTTTCCTGCAGCACATCTTGTTCTTCGGGAGCATCTTCCTGTTTATGCCCGAGCGCTTTGCTCACTAGCTCTACCAACACCTGGCTTACGATAGATGATTTGCCAGAACCTGAAATGCCCGTAACCACCGTCATTACGCCCAGCGGAAAACGGATGTCAAGGCCGTGAATATTATTTCGGCTAATATTTTTTATGGTTAAGAATCCCGTTGCGGCCTGTTGTTCCGGCCTTTTAAATTTAGTTTTATTGAAAAGGAAATGCGAAGTAACGGATGCTGTAATTTTTTCCAACCCAGCGGTGGGACCACTGTAAATAATTTGCCCACCCTGTTCTCCCGCTCCCGGGCCTACATCTACCACCCAGTCTGCATGCCGGATAAGATCGGGCTCATGCTCTACCACGAAAAGCGAATTGCCTGCAGCTTTTAATTTCTGCAAGGTTGTGAGCAACGCTTCTGTATCGGCAGGATGCAGCCCGGCAGAAGGTTCATCCAGCACATACACCACACCAAATAAATTAGAATGCACCTGCGTAGCCAGGCGCAGTCGTTGGTGTTCGCCAGGAGACAAGGTGGGTGTGCTGCGATCTGTTGAAAGATATCCCAAACCAAGATCTAACAGTACCTGCAGCCTGCCCAGCAGGTCTACTGCTATTCTTTGTATGACCATTAATTTTTCGGGGTGATGTTGTGCATCAGCCTTGTGCACCGGCGGATTTTTTTGCAGGTAAGGTTCCAGGATGGCGGCTAGTTTTGCAAATGGCAAAGCAGCTATTTCAGCAATATCATAACCGGCAAATTTTACGGACAGCGCTTCCTTAGTCAATTTTTTTCCCTGGCACAAGGGGCAATCTGTGCCCAGCATGTATTGCGATACCCGCTTTTTCATTAGCGGGCTGCCGGTGGTAGCAAAGGTTTGCATCACGTATTTTTTTACGCCGGTAAAAGTGCCCATGTAGCTGGGCGCCAATTTGCGTTTGAGGGCATCTTTTACTTCGGCCCGTTCCCATCCACTGTACACCGGCACTACGGGTTGCTCTTCTGTAAACAAAATCCAGTTGCGATCTTTTTCAGACATATCCCGCCATTGCGTATCAATATCATACCCAAGTGTTATTAGAATTTCTCTGAGGTTTTGCCCGTGCCACGCAGTGGGCCAGGCGGCGATTGCTCTTTCCCGAATAGTAAGGCTATCATCTGGCACCATCGATTGCGCCGTTACTTCGTACACCCTGCCAATGCCCTGGCATTGCGGGCAAGCGCCCTGCGCCGTATTGGGAGAAAAAGATTCGGCATATAATATCTCTTGTCCTTTGGGATAATCTCCCGCCCGGGAGTATAACATGCGTATGAGATTGGAAAGGGTGGTAACACTCCCAACCGTGGACCTCGTGGTTGGGTTGCCCCGTTGCTGTTGCAGTGCTACGGCTGGCGGTAACCCGGATATTTCATCAACATCTGGCACCGCCATTTGATGAAACAATCGCCTTGCGTAGGGCGATACCGACTCCAGGTATCGCCGCTGGGCTTCGGCATATAAAGTGCTAAAGGCAAGAGAAGATTTGCCGGAACCGGATACACCCGTAAATACCACGAGTGCATCCCTGGGTATCTGTAATGAAATGTCTTTTAGATTGTGCTCCCGGGCGCCACGTACCTGCACGTATCCACTACTTTGTATGTTTGCCCTGGGGGTTTTATTTACCATGCAATAAGCGTTTCAAACTTCATGCCTTGGAGTTTTGGGGCAACAGTACCTATGAGATCACTATTTTCTACGTCAAAAGAATTTAAACAGAACGCAACATCCGCCTTGCGTTTAATTGGCCAGGGAGCGATGTGGCTAAAAAA
>JBBSJJ010000126.1:0-10040 GCA_038257335.1 Chitinophagales bacterium
CATGCAATACAACCTGCGTCCCTGGACGATGAACGATCTGGACAGTCTTGTGCAATCGGCCAATAACAACAACATTGCAAAATTTATGACCAACAAATTTCCGCATCCCTACACAAAGGAGGCCGGCGAAAATTTTATTGCCTATGCCATGCAGGGCAACCCTGTTAATATTTTTGCCATTGAGGTAGATGGAAAAGCGGTGGGTGGCATTGGGATACATCCGTCAGCTGATATTGAAAGTAAAAATGCAGAAATGGGTTACTGGCTGGCAGAAGCCTGCTGGGGACGGGGAATCATAACCGGCGCTATCAAACAAATGGTTGAATACGGCTTTAAGAACTTTGAGATCAACCGCATTTTTGCCCGGCCTTTCGGTTCCAATATTGCTTCGCAAAAAGTATTGGAGAAGGCAGGCTTTGTGCTGGAAGCAACTTTTGATAAAACCTATTTTAAGAACGGAGAATACCTGGATGAATTGGTGTATGCTGTAAGAAAAAATACCTGGCAACAAACGCCGCCAGGAATAATGATGTAACATGTTGAAATATACAAATGGTGAGCAGACTGTGCTCACCATTTGTTTTGTGTATTGGTTATTTTAGTACACTTACTTCCAGGTAGCTGGCTGATGCTTTATTGTGATATACTTTATGCGTAGCCTTTATAAAATCTGCCGCCTCGGCTTTATAAATATTGGGCACATATTTCTGGGGGTTTCTATCAAAGGCAGGAAACCAGGTACTTTGCACCTGCACCATAATACGATGACCTTTTTTAAAAGTATGCAGCACATCCTGCAATGCAAAATTTACCGGCGTAATTTTATTGGGCAACATAGGCTCGGGTTTTTCAAAACTATTGCGAAAACGGCTGCGCATAATCTCACTCCGCACCATGTGTTGATAGCCTGCCAGCGTTACAGCTTTATCTGTGTAGGGACTGTTCTTTTCATCCCCCGGATATACATCAATTAACTTTACCACCCAATCTGCATCAGTGCCTGTGGTACTCACTTGCAGCCTGGCCATGATCTCTCCACCTAAGGTGATGTCTTCTGTAAGCGGTTCTGTTTCAAAAACCAACACATCTGGTCGGCTGGCAGCAAAACGCTGGTCTTCACTCATATAATTTCTTGGAGTAATTTCAAACGAGCCGGCTATATCCATCGTGTAAGGAACAGGTTTGTTTGGGTCGCTTACAAACTCGCTGAAGCTGCTTCCGGCAGGCGCACTAAAGCTGAGCTTTTCTCCCTGTTGAAAATAAAGTTTCTTTGGTACATGATCGGCCGGCGGCCACTGAGCAAATTTTTCATATTCTTTTTTACCGGTATTAAACATATAGGCATCCGGTAAACCTGTTTTACCATCGCCCGCTCCTTTCAAAAAGTGATGAAAGAATTTCCCCTCAATATTTTTTTGATAAAAGGTTGCAAGGCTATCACCCCAATATAATTGGTGGTGTTTATGATGGCCCATTTCCTGTGCCCAATCTCCATGGCCAAAGGGCCCCATGGTAAGAATATTGTAAGCGCCTGGATTATTTTTTTCAATCTCTTTGTAAGTGGTTAAAACGCCATACAGATCTTCTGCATCAAACCATCCACCCACCACCAGGTAGGCTGGCTTTACGTTGCGTAAGTGTTGCACAATCCTGCGGCTTTTCCAAAAACTATCATAGTTAGGGTGTTCCGAAATTTCTTTCCAAAGAAAATTATCCTTGTAATATTTTTCACCCAATTGTTTTAAGGTTCCGTTGCGTTTATAAAAATCATAACCATCGGGAGTAGGTTTGTCAAAAAGAGTATACCAGTCGCTCTCCGTAGGTGTTTTCATTTTGCTGCCAAAAATTGGAAAGTTCCAGAAGTAGCCCTGTGTAAAAACACCATTGTGGTGAAAATCGTCCCAGAAAAAATCGGCAATGGGTGCCTGCGGGCTTACTGCCTTCAATGCCGGATGTGCATCTATACTCCCTGCCGAACTGTAAAACCCCGGGTAGGAAATACCAGACTGCCCAACCCTGCCATTGTTATGGGGTATATTTTTTAATAAAAATTCAATTGCATCATAAGTGTCGCTGCTTTCATCTACATCTTTGTTTGTTTTTTTATTTACGATGTGCGGCGTCATGTTTGTCCACACGCCTTCACTCTTATAGCGCCCCCTCACATCCTGGCTTACAAAAATGTATTTTTCCCTGATCATGGTTTCACTGGGGCCAATAAATACCCCGTACTTATCTGTGCCATAGGGCGCAACACTATAAGGTGTTCTATTTAGCATAAAAGGATAGGTATTACTGCCTCCTGCATCTTTGGGCACATACACAATGGTAAATAATTTTATGCCGTCACGCATCGGAATATTATATTCCAGCTTGTTGTAATTTTCTTTTACAAATTTTGAAAGCCGGGTATATTGGGCTATGCTGCCATCTTCTTCCAGTCCGGCAGCTTTAACCATCAGGGTGTTACTGCCACTGTTGGCTTCTCCCACGCTTACACTGTAATTCATTTTTGGAGACGATTTAAAACTCCTCCAACCTTCTGGTATTCCGGTTACTGCTGCTGTATTTTCAAAACCATTGTTCAAAACGGGTATCACTATCCACTTGCCTGCAGCATCTTCAACAGATAAAGAGAAATCGTCGAAATAATAAGTGCCGTTGCCTGCTGCCAGGCCTCCTAAATGTATTGAATCTGCCGTAGCATCTATCAGCCCTTCTATCTGGTATTGTTTCCATTGGGTATTGTTTACGGGCCTGTCTTGCATGTTATCAAAAAAGCCCATTGTTTTATCTTTTTTATCTACCCTAAAAAAAAGCATGGCCATTGCATCTTGTTCTCCACTTGTTTTTATAGAACCACTCATTTTAAATTTCTTTCCGGCATAGGGCGATGCATTTATTTTTTGGGAGAAGGCGCTCCAGTTGTCCTGGGCACTTGCGCTTGTACATAATACTGCTATGAAGCAGACAATTAGAAAACCAGCAATCTTTTTCATGTTGAAATGTTTAGGAAAGAAATATAAAACTAATTATGGTATTTTTTTAATATTAATTGGTTGCCTCATTCCATTAATCGTATATTTGCGATATAAGATTTAATTAGGGGCTCAACATATTCCGTAGGTAAGCATCCCTGGTAAAAGGTTATAGCTTAAGAGCAATCAATGTGGGATATTTTTTATTTAATTAGAAATACGCTTCATGGCAATTCATAAAAAAGCAGCATTTTCAGACAAGGAGCAGTCGCTTGCAGAGTTTGCCAAGGCATTGGCACACCCGGCCCGTATAGCCATTTTAAAAGTATTGGCAGAAAAAAATGAATGTATTTGTGGAGAGATTGTAGAGGTATTGCCCCTGGCGCAAAGTACCGTGAGCCAGCATTTAAAAGAATTAAAAAATGCTGGCCTTATTCAAGGAACGGTAGATGGCCCCCGCAGTTGCTATTGCATCAACTGGAAAGCGTTTGAAAAATTTAATACAGAGTTTAGCCTGCTGTTTAAAAACCTAAAAGTTAAAAACGAAAAGGCATGTTGTTGATAGTTTGCGCTGCAGTTGAAGGACTTAAACCATTGCGAAATCGGGTTTAATAAATGTTGGATTGGGCATTTTGTTCGCAAGTGCTTCATTGCCCCTTAGGGGCATCAGCTTTGTAGAAAAACAATATTACGGTTTGGTTTGCTCCATGGGAGCAATACATATTCCAGACAATTTTATACAAGCTATTGCTCCTAAGGAGCAATAGGAAACGCCCTTTGCTTATTGCTACAAAGCTGATGCTCCTACGGAGCAAAAACCGAGAGCCCGCATTTAAAGGAATTAAAATTAAATTCAAAAATGTGAGCTTGTATAGTTACTCCGCAATTGCATTTTAGCCCCTTTAAGGGCTCAAGCTTTATAGAAAACAATATGGTGGTTTAGTTTGCTCCTTAGGAGCAATACACATTCCGGATAATTTTATACAAGCTGTTGCTCCTAAGGAGCAATAGGAAACGCCTTTGCTTATTGTTACCAAGCTGATGCTCCTAAGGAGCAAAACCGAGAGCCCGCATTTAAAGGAATTTAAATTAAATTCAAAAATGTGAGGTTGTATAGTTAGTCCGCAATTGCATTTTAGCCCCTTAAGGGCTCAAGCTTTATAGAAAGCAATATGGTGGTTTGGTTTGCTCCGTAGGAGCAATACACATTCCGAACAATTTTACACAAGCTGCTGCTCCTAAGGAGCAATAGGAAACGCCCTTTGCTTGATGCTACAAAGCTGCTGCTCCTAAGGAGCAATAGGAAACGCCCTTTGCTTGATGCTACAAAGCTGATGCTCCTACGGAGCAAAAACCGAGAGCCCGCATTTAAAGGAATTAAAATTAAATTCAAAAATATGAGGGTGTATAGTTAGTCCGCAATTGCATTTTACCCTTAAGGGCTCAAACTTTATAGAAAACAATATGGTGGTTTGGTTTGCTCCGTAGGAGCAACAGCTTTGTAGGAATAAATAAACCCGTATAGTCAATTGCTCCATAGGAGCAACACACCAGATATCAGCATATAAGAAACCTTCCTAAATAATAAAAAGTTATCATCCTAAAAATATAAATATCATGCAAACAGAACAACAACTAAAAGATATAGTAAGAGAAAAGTACAGCGAGATTGCCTTACAGGATAAAGAAACCAACCAGTCGTCTTGTTGCGGTGCCGGTGGCTGCAGTACCGAAGTGTACAATATCATGAGTGACGATTACACAACCATGGAAGGTTATAATGCAGATGCTGACCTTGGCCTTGGCTGTGGATTGCCCACACAATTTGCTAAAATAAAAAAAGGCGATGTGGTAATTGATCTTGGCAGTGGTGCCGGCAATGACTGCTTTATTGCCCGTGCCGAAACCGGTGAAACGGGTAAAGTAATTGGCATTGATTTTACGCCTGCCATGATTAATAAAGCCAGGGTCAATGCAGAAAAACTTGCTTTTAACAATGTAGAATTTCGCCAGGGAGATATTGAAAAAATGCCTGTGAGCGCAAACGTGGCAGATGTGATAGTAAGCAATTGTGTGCTGAACCTGGTGCCCAACAAAGATGCAGTGATAAAAGATATTTACAGGGTACTTAAGCCTGGCGGCCATTTTAGTATTTCCGATGTTGTGTTGGTAGGCGCTTTGCCCGAAGCTTTGCGCAAAGATGCAGAAATGTATGCGGGCTGCGTGGCTGGTGCTATTCAGAAAGAAGTGTACCTGGAATTAATTGAGCGCAATGGTTTTAAAAATGTGGTTATTCAAAAAGAAAAACCCATTGTAATACCCGATGATATTTTAAAAAATTATTTAAGCGAGGCAGAACTGGCTTCTTTTAAAACCGGCAGCACAGGTATTTTTAGTATAACTGTCTATGCGGAAAAGCCAACAGATGAATTCTGTTGCACACCTGGCGGCGGATGTTGCTAAACGATGTTACGAGGGTGTGTCAGGAGGCAAAGCATTTCACACTAAGATCGCCAAGAGATACAAAGTGAAAAAAGACTTCGGTTAAAAGTTAATCGTTGGCTCCTTTCATTCGTTGTTTCTTTGTGTGAAACCATCGCTTTTGAGACTGCCTCCTTTTTAATTATCTGCAAAAAAAAATTATGTCAGCTAACAATTGTGCCCCGGCACTCGAACGTAAAAAACTCAGTTTCCTGGATCGTTACCTTACGTTATGGATTTTTTTAGCCATGGCTATAGGAGTGGGCATTGGTTATTTTTTTCCTTCTTCTTCTACGTTCATCAATTCATTTTCTACCGGCACTACCAATATACCATTGGCCATAGGCCTTATATTAATGATGTATCCACCCTTTACAAAAGTGAGGTATGATAAATTAAAAGAGGTTTTTAAAAATACCAAAGTGTTGGGTATTTCTTTATTGTTGAATTGGGTAATTGGTCCCATACTAATGTTTTTGCTGGGCATTATTTTCCTGCATGATTATCCTGAATATATGGTTGGTTTAATATTGATCGGCCTTGCCCGATGCATTGCGATGGTAATTGTTTGGAACGAGCTGGCAGATGGCAGCCGGGAATATGCCGCAGGACTGGTAGCACTCAACAGCATCTTCCAGGTATTGTTATACAGTGTATATGCCTATGTTTTTATAACGGTGTTACCTCCGTTTTTTGGTATCACCGGGGCTGTGGTTGATATCAGCATCAGGCAAATTGCAGAGAGTGTGGGCATCTACCTGGGCATTCCTTTTGCCGCAGGTTTTTTAACCCGTTATTTTTAATTAAAGGCCAAAGGGGAAGACTGGTATCAACAAAAATTTATTCCTTTTGTTTCGCCGATCACATTGATCGCATTGCTGTTTACAATAATGGTCATGTTTAGTTTAAAAGGAGAATTGATTGTGCAGATACCTTTGGATGTAATTAGAATTGCCATTCCATTGGTTATTTATTTTGCCATCATGTTTTTAATAAGTTTTTTTATTGGCAAAAAAATGGGTGCCGATTATTCAACGAATGCTTCTATTGCTTTCACGGCCGCCGGTAACAATTTTGAATTGGCCATCGCCGTTGCCATTGGTGTGTTTGGCATCAACAGCGGACAAGCGTTCGCCGGGGTTATTGGCCCACTGGTAGAAGTGCCGGCTCTGATTGCGCTGGTAAACGTTGCATTTTGGCTACGCAAAAAATATTACAGCAAGCAAACGGCTATCGTCTAAATACTTTATACTAACATCTAAATACTTAATCAATATGAATACAACACCACCTGATCGCTTAGATAATCCTCCCCCCTTGGGAAACTCGGAGGGGGCCAAGAAACTTCTCTTCGTCTGTATAGAAAATAGCAACCGCTCACAAATGAGCCAGGCCTTTGCCAAAATTCATGGCGGCCAAAACGTGCAAGCGTATAGTGCCGGAAGTAAGCCGAGCGGCATAGTAAATCCTAAAGCCATTGCCGCCATGAAGGAACTGGGTTATGATCTTAGCACACATGATAGCAAAAGCCTGGATGAAGTAAAAGAATTTGCCCCTTTTGATGCAGTAGTTACCATGGGCTGCGGCGATGCCTGCCCCTGGATGCCTGCCAAAAAATTTGTTGACTGGGTAATACCTGATCCCAAACATATGGAACCAACCGAATTTAACGGGGTAAGAGATTTTATTGAAGAGAAGGTGAAGGAATTTTTGAAAGAAATATAAATTGGTCTATTGCGGTGGAGCCATTCAGCGCCTTGCCGACTGTTCGCTTCTAGATGGCTGCAGTTAATAAAAAGTTTTTTTACAATATTAGAATAATTCCAGTTGGGAGCGTAGAGACCTCCTTGGTAAATTCCGCATTTCTAATGCTATTAAATGGCTTCTTAACGGAGCCAAATTTAACCTTCTTGCAAGATAATATTACCATAAACCAATTAACTTTGGCGCATTGAAAAAAGTAGCGGTCATATTATTATTTATTATCTATGGTTCGGCTAGCGTGGGTGCAACGGTGCATCTGCACTATTGCATGAACGAATTGAGTGGATGGAGTTTGGCTAGCCACGAAGATCAGAAATGTGGCAAATGTGGCATGAAGGGCAATACCAAAGATGGCTGCTGCAAAGATGAACAAAAGCATTTCAAGCTCAGTACTGATCATCAAAAAGCAGATGTAGCACAATCTCTAAACTTGCTTTTGGCCCCGGCTGAATCCTTTCCTAATAGCTTTTTGCCTGCACCCATTTATTTAAAAATTGCAGAAAGTTTTCCTATAACGCATGCTCCCCCCGAATATGCGAAGATGCGCTTGCATGTGCTCTACAACGTTTTCCTTATTTGATTATTGGTATGTTATGAATGACCGGGCAGCTATGTTACGGTCATAGGCGTATGTATATAGCCCTCTTATTTTATTTTTTACATTAAAATATCATCAAATGAAATCAATCTTTATAATGGCCGTGCTGTTAGTAGCTGCCACCGCCACCCAGGCCCAAATTAAAAATGCTCAAACAGATACGGTAAAAGTGTACGGTAACTGCGGCATGTGCGAAGCCACTATTGAAAAGGCAGGCAGCAAAGCTAAAATTTCTAAAACCGATTGGAACGAGGAAACCGGCATGGCAGTTATCACCTACGACGCAAAGAAGACATCCCTGGATGAAGTGTTGAAAAGTATTGCACTCGTTGGGTACGATAACGCTAACTACAAGGCGCCAGGCGAAGTGTATGAGAAGCTTCATGGTTGCTGCAAATATGAGCGGGACGAAAAAACGACTGCAGTGCCTGCTAAGAGTAATTTGTAGACCGGGAACTCCGGTGAGGGTTGTAGCATTTGCTCAAGCGGCACGCCGCACTCCACCGATTTAACGTACACATTTGTCAATACCAGTAATACGGTAGAAACATTTCAACATTCAAAAAATTTAACAATGAGAAAGATATTTTTAAGCCTCCTGGTAATCATAAGTTCTTTAATGGCAGAGGCGCAAATAACCAAAGCAGAATTAACAGCCACAGGCCTTACCTGTTCTATGTGCTCAAGGGCAACTTACAAACAATTGACCAGTATACCAGAAGTAGAGAAGGTAGAAACAGATTTAAATAAAACGGCGTTCATCCTCCATTTTAAAAAAGGCAGTAAGGTAAATGTGGGCGATTTAAAATCTAAAGTAGAAGCAGCAGGATTTTCTGTAGGAGAGCTGTTGGTGGTCTTCAATTTTAAAAATCAACCAGTGGCCAACAACAGTTCTTTTACCCAGGACAACATCACCTATACTTTTATGGATTCAAAGAATGAAGTGTTGACCGGCGATGTGAAAGTAAAAGTGCTGGATAAAGGTTTTGTGGTGGATAAGGAGTATAAAAAACTTTTGAAGAAAGCCAGTCAGTACCCGGGTTATGCGAGTGCAAACAACAATGCTTACCATATTAAAACACTCTAATTATGAAGGCTATGTTTTTAGCGGGGGCCATGCTCTTTTCGGTGGCCGCCCATACACAGGAGCTGTTTGTTTTTACGGAGCCAGCCAGCAATATGGCAGCAAACTCCGTGGGAGTAAGAGATATGAATGCTTTTATGTTTGAGAAGGATGGTACGCTCAACTATCACAACATGCCGGAACTGATGTGGGGCATTAATAAAAACTGGATGGTACATGCCCAGGCGTTTATCAGTAACCGGCAAGGAGGCGGTTTGCTTGCAGAAGGAGGAAGCTTGTATGCCAAGTACCGTTTTTTAAGTAAAGATGATTTGCAAAGTCATTTCAGGATGGCAGCCTATGGGCGATACAGTATCAATAGGGCGGATATCCACCAGCAGGAACTGGAAACGATGGGCCATAACACAGGTTACGAGTTGGGGTTGATCGGCACACAGCTCTTGCACAAAGTGGCCATCAGCAGTTCCCTGAGTTATGAACGAGCGCTGGACAATATGCCTGGTTATAAATTTCCGGCTGCAGAAAGTAACAGTGCTGTCAATTATACGTTGTCGGCCGGTAAATTAATGCTGCCAAAAAAGTATACCAGTTTCAACCAAACCAATGTGAACCTGATGGTGGAACTGCTGGGCCAGCGGCTGAATGGCAATGGCCTTTCCTACCTGGATGTGGCTCCATCCATCCAGTTCATCATTCGCAGCCAGGCGAGAATTGATATTGGCTATCGCCGCCAAATTTACAGTGATATGGCCCGCACTGCACCCAATGGGGTAGTGGTAAAATTTGAATATAGTTTTTTCAATGTGTTTTAAAAAGTAGCAGTAGGGCGAGTGCCAGGGGTTTAGCCGCTCCAATGATACTTATCATTTTACAGCCTTCTGTGCCAATAAATAGGTGGGCTGTCTCAAAAGGCAAGGCATTTCACACAAAGACCGCAGAGAAATACAAAGTTTACAAAGAATTCGTTTGATCATCAATCGTTGTTTCTTTGCCTCCTTTGTTTCGTTGTGTGAAACTTTTCTTTTGAGACAGCCCCTTTTTTTTGATTATTCACCTGCTAATTTCTACTGCTTATTTTAGAAAGTAGTCTTAGTATTTCGAGATACAACCATACCATGGTTACCATCAGGCCAAA
>JBBSJJ010000127.1:0-9989 GCA_038257335.1 Chitinophagales bacterium
CCGTTTTTGAAGCGGGTTGCAAAAGTAACAGTAAGTATTTTATCAGCCAAATTTTTCTTTAAAATAAACTAAACTTTTTTAGCTCACCCTAAAGACCATTTTGACCAAATTTTTAAGAACTTTTTTCCCGTTTTTTAATTGGGAGTGCAAATGTAGGAGGCGACAGGTTACCCACCAAATTTTTGTAGAATTATTTGAAAGAAATCAATGTTAATTACCATTTAAATGATTTAAATATTTGCCAAGCAATGACCTGAACCTCAATATCTAAAGGACTTCAGGATAATTCTAACTGGTTAATAAAATATTTTAAAATATCTGCAATACCAGTGATAAAACGCAGAATATGCTTCCACTATAAGCAGAACAATTGTTGAACTCCGTACGTCGCCTTAAAAAAAGCCTAAAAGCAAGGCAGCAATAATACAAGTTGAATTATGCGTCATTCACCATCTCTGCCTTTCTTTTGGCAATATCGGAATCGGGGTCTAAATAGACCCGACAGATAGTAGAGTAACTTATTAGGAACGGCTTTATGAACCCTAATCCTCCTTGTTCTTCTGAAACTTCTTAAACAGATCCAATTTAAATTGAACATTGCCATCTTTACCAGGCTGGCCACGGAGAAAAATACTTCGACCTCCTTTTTTGTCTACGCCGATGTTCTCTGGGATGTAGTCCTCATTTCGTTTTTTTAAATTGCTGAACGGCACCTGCACACTTACGTCGGTATTGCCACGGGGGCTGAATAGACCTTCTACAAAAAAACTGAGCACCGAACTTTGTATTTCCATGCGGGGAATATTGATTTCGCCCCGCTTGATACTTAGGCGGTTCTTTAGTTCTGCAAACTCGATATTGTCAAAGTCACGGTTCTTAAAAATGAACTTCTGTATTTTCTTGATGGGTTCAAAATTATTGAGAGCACCGTTTTTTAGAGAAAAAATAATATCCCCCGTAGACGAGGAGGGTAACACTTTTCCTTCGGTGCTGATATCAATCTGCACATCAGCATTGGCAGTGAGTTTGCCTTTCAGGTTTTTATCGGTTATTCCATCTTGCCCGAAATTTTCAAAAGCATAAAATACTTTTTGCACGTTTACATTTTGCATGGCAGCTTTCAGACTTGCCTGGTGACGACCGCTTTGTACATTAACGAGTTGCCCGCTCATTTGCATCGCCCCTTCGGCCAGACTCATATTCACCCGGTTCAAAACATATCGGTCTTGTAGCACTGTGATACTCGCATTTAATTTGTCGGCATCTAGTTTTTTGTAAAGCAGGCGATCGGCCTTTAGTTCCACGTGTATGCGGCTTTTCTGTAAAAGCTCATCTATTTGAGATGCCATTTTATTAAAACTCTTCCCGCTTTTTGCAGATGCTTTTGTTGGAGACTGCAGTAAGAATGTAAAGGGAGCCAGGTTCAGTACGGGCGAATAGATATTATAGTCAATAGAAACCTTGTTGGGATCCGAACTAATGAGTGTGAGCACATTGTTGGCAATGCCATCCATTACAATATCATTCCCCAGAATTTTGCAATGGAGATTTTCTATAGCTACATTGCTATTTTTAAAAGTCAGCTTGCCGTTTACCTCCGTCATTTCCACATTGCGTGGCGTGTACAACACTTTTCCTTTTGCAATATTAATGGCGCCATTCAAAAAGGAGTTGGTGTTGTTGTTTCTTTCAATCGGCCCCTTGTAGGTTAGCAATACATCTGCATCACCGGCTGTGAGTTGCAGAGATTGTGTTTGCAGCAGTTCATTAAGATCTTTTAGCGGAAAGGCAGAATGCAAGTCGCATGTGAGCCGGGGCTTTTGCAAGTCCAAAATTTCAATATTGCCCGAGGTAATCTTTAGGCCGTGCCACTCCCCTTTAAAATCGCTGATACTGATGACCGAGTTAGGATCTTTGCGTGGCAGACCTGCCTTCACCTCATTTTTGTAATATCCAGTAAAGTCTGCATGTTCAAAATCCATAAAATTCGTTTTGAGTGAAGCATCCTTTACCACCCAGCGAGCCAGGATGTAGGGTTCGCCACCACGTAGCGGGCCATATAAATCTGCTTCTGCATCTATGGGGCTGCTTACAGATACAATGGAGAGCGATGAGTCTATGCGACTGGGTAGCAACTTTTTTACATTGTTGTAAATAGCTCCTTCTGTCTTCACCTTTAAAGTAAACTCTGGATTTTTCTCACCCAAATCAAACGTGCCGGTGAGATTGAAAGGATGTCCGGACAGTTTTACCCTGATGTTGGCAAAGCTGAGCACCTGCGATTTTTTTCCATAACGCAATTCAAAACGGCCGGCAAAGCCAGCGTTCTTTAGAAAAGTACCCTTGGGCACATTGAAAGCAAGGCTTTTTACAAGCATATCCAGGCGGGTGTCCATCACGAGGTCGTCCCCTTCGTTATCCAATGAAACCTTTAATTCATCTATTACAAAATCATGATATTTCTCCCGCTTCAGATCTAGCAAGACAAAGTTCATTTGCTGTAGAAGAATGCTTTTGATGGAAATACTTTTGCTGGTGGTTTTGGGACCACCAGCAGGATCCTTTTTTGAACTCAATAAATATTGATTGGTATAACCTGCGGTATCTGTAAACAAAAACACCCGGCCCCCCCTCACTCTTATTCCGCTGAGCGGAGAGGTTTTGCCCAGCAATTTGAAAACATTTATGTTCACGAAGAGTTCTTTGGCTTCGAAAAATGCATGCTGGTGCACCTTGTACATGGTGTCAGTAATTTGAATATTTTTTACCAACACTGCTACCCTAGGGAACGATTTGAAAAAACTTACATCTGCAGCTTCAATTTTTACATCACCATTCAGCTTTTCACCTATCTCTTGTGTTACCTGCTTAATAAGCTGTTTCTTGTTAACCGTAACATAAATGTAAACGATCAAAAAAAGTACGAAGAAGCAGAGTAAAACAATCTTCAAAATTTTTAAGGAAAGACGGAGATTTTTTTTCAAAATTTATAAGGTACTTTATAAAGTTAACTACGTTATTTTCGTGACTGCCGCAGGTCTTCATTTAGACTAGAGCAGGATATATTTTTTAAATTCTGGCAAATGAAAATCCATTTTTGGTCGGTCGGTAAACCTCACGAAAGCCATGTTAAAGAAGGGACAGAAATATTCACCAAGCGCATCAGCAACTACTTTTCGGTACAATGGACTATTATACCTATGGGCAAAAATGCCGGGTTGTTAAGTGAGGCAGATCTTAAGGTTAAGGAAGCAGAAACCATTTTAAATCTTTTGAAAAAAGAAGATTACCTGGTGCTGCTAGACGAAACAGGCAAACAAATGAAAAGTGAAGAACTAGCGGCTTTTGTGCAACAACGTGCCAATGAAAGTACCCGCAATCTTATTTTTCTTATTGGCGGTGCTTACGGCGTTAGCAAAGAAGTTTTACAAAGAGCAAACTACACCTGGAGTCTTTCAAAACTGGTGTTTCCCCATCAAATTGTTCGTATGCTACTGGCTGAGCAGATTTACCGGGCCTGCAGCATTATCAGGAATGAAAAATATCATCATTCGTAAAACCTTTTTAACCTTAGGTTTTTATGTTTTGAAACTGATCTTAACCATGCGTAGAGCAATGAAAGTTTTGAATTACCCACCAGCGGTTAACATTTCCTTTTTTTACTATTCACCTTGACCATCGCCCATTGAACATTCACCTTTCACCATTGACCATTGACCTTTAACCCTTCACCTTTGAGCATTGCCCATTCACCTTTGACTTTTCACCTTTGACTGCTACCCTTCCCCCTACTTCACCCTTTGCCAAACTTGTGTAAGTTCTTGCCCACTTGCATTTTTACCAGTTACTCTTATTTCATTCGCATTCATTACATAAATACTGGCAGGCTGAAAATTTAGACCACTACAGCCGCTAACCAGGTTGCTGATGGTAAAGCCGCCGGCATTGTCTGATGCAATGGATTTCCATACTACATCACTTTGACGAAAACAATTGCCGCTACCAGTCATAGTAGTAAGGCGCCCTTCAGACAGTAGTGGCGTAACTGTTACCACGCTTCCCACCAATACATTCTCCGGTGTGTTGCTATTTAACGTCCATTTGCCGGTGAGCGAAAAGGCAGAACCTGTGCTGTTGGTAGCTTTTTGAATGGCGTCGCAACCTGTAAAGCTGAACCCGATAAAAACAAGAGCCAGTATTTTTATAAATTTCATTGTTGATTGGTTTAGGTAAGTAAAAATTCAAAAAACGTACCACAAAGCATTCTGCTGTGCCGGCCTCTGCGACCGCCCAAGGGCCTACAGATTTATTTTCCTTAGTTTTGAAAAAAACGCAGTATGAACTTTATGGATACCCCGCTTACCCTAATATTGATTGCTGTGAATGTTATTTTCTCGCTGGTTGGGTTTTCTAACGCCGACCTGATGAATAAAACCATTGGCTGGCCATATTATACCAAAAGAGAAAATCAGTATTACCGTTTTATTAGCTCGGGATTTTTACATGCCGACTGGATGCATCTTTTCTTTAACATGTTCACCTTGTATTTTTTTGGGAGCAACATTGAGCAAATTTTTGCAGTGTATGGTCTCGGCGGTAATGTGGCCTATCTGGCATTGTATTTTTTAGGGTTAGTAGTTTCTGATCTACCGAGTTACATCAAACACCGGGACGATTATAACTACAAATCACTGGGAGCCTCTGGTGCCGTATCGGCAATCGTGTTTGCATCAATCGTATTCTCTCCATGGAGCAGCCTCTACCTCTATGGTGCCCTAAAGATTTCTGCTACACTTTTTGCAGTGCTGTACATCGTGTACTGCGTATACATGGGTAAGCGAAATGCAGACAATGTAAACCACGATGCGCATTTATGGGGCGCTCTTTTTGGGTTGGCCTTTACCATTGCACTCATTGCATTTATGCAGCCAGCTTTATTTGAATATATTATTGAAGAGTTTAAGCGGCCGAGTTTATTTGGGCGACCCTAGTTGCAGTTGCAGGGTGGTAGTTGTAGCAGGCGTAATTTTAAAACGGTCGTCAATGCGAATACCCACTACCCAAATAATTTTTTTGTTGCTCTCCAACACCCATACCTTTTCCCTTTCATTGAGAGAATATTTAAGATCGGTCAAAAATCGGCCGATTTTCTTTTTGCGTGGCATGCCAAGCGGATAAAAATAGTCGCCCTTCTTCCACTGGCGCAGCAAGAGCGGGTATTGAATATGCCGGCTGTCTAACTGCGCAAGGTCTGGATCTGTGCTGATCTTGCCGGGCTGTTCTTTTTTTGCCAGATGCAAGGTTCCTTGCGGAAAAATAATTTCTGCATCTTCTTCCTTTACCAGGTACTGTGTGCCTGCGTCCTGCTGCAGGGGTGCAATGATGAGCCATTTGCGATTACGTAAAATACGATGCGTTCCACTCTCTATATATTTACCGGATTCGCTGTGCAGCAATTTCTCTACCGCCGAGGCCTGGTGAGCAGTAAAATCAAAATCTTTGATTAGCTCGTAGATGATAGTATTCAGCGCTGGGGTCTTTAGTAATTTCAAAACCGGAATATGTATTTCACTTCCTTGCGGTACAACAAGTTTTTGCTTAATCTGCTCCACGGCAGATCGATAAATCGTGTTGATCTCCCGGAAACGATTGGCATTGTTTAGCAGGTTTTCTTTTACCTGTGGAAACACTTTTTCCAAACCGGGTATGAGTTGGTTGCGAAAATAATTGCGGGTGTATTTGTCGCTGCTGTTGGAAGAATCTTCCCTAAAGTTTAAATTATACTCGCTGGCGAACTCAAGTATTTCTTCTTTGCTGGCAAACAACAGTGGTCGGGTTATATGCTGTTGTTTAGGCAAAATGCCCTTGAGCCCGTTGATACCAGAACCTTTGAAAAAATTCATTAGAATAGTTTCCATGTTGTCATCGGCATGATGGGCTGTCAATAAGTGAATGGGTAAATGAGTGGATTGGTTGATGAGTTGGGCGAACCAATTGTAACGTAACTCACGTGCGGCTACCTGGATGGAAGTTTTCTTTTCACTGACATACGCCTGGGTGTCAAATTTTTCTACGAAAAAATCTACACCATATTTTTTTGCCAATGCCGTTACAAACACTTCATCGCCGTTGCTTTCTTCTCCCCTCAACTGAAAATTACAATGTGCTATCGCAAAATGATAACCTGCCTGCTGGCATAGTTCGCATAGCACAACAGAGTCTACCCCGCCACTAACGGCAAGGAGTAGCCGATCCTTTGCAGCGAAAAGATTTTCGGCTTTGATGTATTGTTTAAAAGAAGAAAGTAGATTCATGGAGGCCCCTGTCCCCTTAAGGGAAACTTGATTTGTTACTGTGTGATAAAATGGAAGTTCATATAGTTCGCTTCGGAAAAAGTTGAACAAATATTTTCGGTACAAGTGAGTGACACAACGATGTTGCCACGAAAAACAAATGCTCGTTACAAAAACAAAACTTTTGGGAATACAGATACGGCGATTTAGTGAAACTGTTTCATCCTAAGTTCCCCTTCAGGGGACAGGGGCTCTCCCTACTCCTCTATATCTTCCAACGCACCCTGCAATTCATTGTAACTATGGGTGTCGCCCGCTTTTTTGGCTTCCTCCATACCTCTTTTGTAAATCCGCACGGCTTTGTCGTAATCTGCAACCCGCTCCAGCAATTTACCGAGGTGGTAATAGGACCCTACGTAGGTTGGCTCCCGCAATAATATTTCGTTGAACAGTTTGCGGGCTTCATCATCATCCCCTACTTTAATATACTCCAACGCCAGCGCATGCTGCAGGAAACTATCCTTATCGTTTGCTTTCAAATACTCCAACAATTTTTCTATCCTGCTCATGCCACATTTTTTTTTAAGTTGTATGAAAACTAATACCAAACAACACTTATATTTGCATATAGTTGCATAAACAACTTATTTGTACAACTCTAATTAATTTTATATGAAGATTTTAGTTTGCATCAGTAAAACCCCCGATACCACGGCAAAAATAGCCTTCGCAGATAACAATACGAAATTTGCCTCAGACGGTGTACAGTGGATCATCAATCCTTACGACGAATGGTATGCCCTCGTACGTGCCATCGAGTTGAAAGAAGCAGATCCGGCTACTGTGTTGCATTTGATAAATGTGGGCACTGCAGATAGCGATCCTATCATCCGCAAAGCATTGGCACTAGGCGGAGATGAAGCCATTCGTGTAAACAGCGACAATACAGATAGTTTCAACATTGCTTCACAGATTGCCGCCGTAGCAAAAGAGGGTGGCTATGATCTTATTTTTACGGGCAAAGAAACCATTGATTACAATGGATCTTCTATTGGTGGAATGGTGGCGGAACTCCTGGACCTGCCTTACATTTCTCATGCGTTTAAATTTACGCTGGAGGGCAGTACAGCTTCGGTAGACCGTGAAATTGAAGGCGGTGAAGAGACCAACAAAGTAGCACTACCAGTGGTGGTTAGTTGCCAAAAGGGAATGGCCGAGCAGCGTATTCCGAACATGAAAGGAATTATGGGTGCCCGCAGCAAAACTTTGAGAGTAGTTGACCCGGCAGAAGCTGATTCTTTAACCAGCGTGGTAAGTTTTGATTTGCCTCCTGCCAAAGCCGGGGTGAAACTGGTAAATGCAGAAAACCCTGAGGAGTTGGTTAGGCTGTTGCATGAAGAAGCGAAGGCGTTTTAAAAAAAGCCCCTGTCCCCTAAGGGGAACTTTGGATGAAAAACATTCGACCTTTATTAGTTCTTTAATTATGAAAGTTTATTGGCATCAAAAGATTTAGTAGAAGAAGATAATAGAAAATTCTTTGGCTCTCTTATGAATATAAATAATTTAATAATATTGAAAGCGAGCAAAACCCTTTAAATTCATGAATCATTAAAGCCTACTTTATGAAAACAATTATTGCATCAGTGCTTGTCCTTAACCTTTTTGCTTTTAGCTCATGCAAAGAGGTCCAGAAATTTTTAAATTCAATTTTATTAGAGGATATGTTATTGGGAAAGAAAGTTGTAATGTGGATGAATCCAAAGATAACTGGTTAGTTGATTTTTCGTACGGCACAAATAATCCAAAAGTTGGCGATACATTGCTTGTAAACGGAATAACCTATACCAACGTCTTAAAAACAAGAGGGCTTGACCAGGAATTGAAAATAATAGGTTTAAAGGTTATAATTGACTATACGAACATAAGTACTAATAAAGTTATTACTTCCGGTTGCAATATTACTACTCCAATAACTTATGAGCTTAACGAATTTAATATTAAAACTCAAGGGGAAATTCGTTAACCATAAAAATAAACTTATGAAACGTTTTCTTTTACTGACAATGCTGCTGAATACTATGATTTGTTCCTCTGGACAAATTTTAAAGGTAAGTACCACTCCTGCTTTAATTTCTTCCCAAATATCTGGCAATTCAAAATCTTTTAGTTCAAACGAGCCACAACTATACTATCAATTTAAATAAACAAATATGAAAAAAATTATTTTAATCCCGTTAACATTATTAATCCTTTTAGCTTGCAACAATAAAGAGCCATTTGACCCTCCTTATGATAACATAGGCGGATATGTGCTAGGTAAAGAAACTTGCAGTACCGACACAAGCTCTGACTATTGGCTTATAGACTTTACTGTTTATAATAATTCACCCAAAATTGGCGACACTTTGACTCTAAATGGTATCAACTATACCAATGTTTTAAAAGTAAGAGGCTTGGGCGAAAGGTTAAGGCAAATAGGTATGCGTGTATCTATTGATTATGATACAGTAACGCCTAACGCAATTGTAACCAGCGGTTGCAATGTTGCCAATCCAATGACCTATTCACTAAAGGAAATCTTTATTATTAACCAATTTGAAATCCGTTAAAATCGACAGATATTTCCAATTTAGCTGCAGATGTTTATACCATTATGGTTTTTGACGGTCAAGTATGGATTTCAGAAAAATTCATCAAGAACTAAGCAATAATATTTATCCAAACTTTAAAATATTCCCGCTTTCTGTTTTAAAATAAATTTTCTTTTAACAGAATGCAAAAACCCCTTTGGGGGTTTGGGGCAAAACCAATTACCATGAGCGTATTAGTTTTTTTAGACCAGGCCGATGGCCACATTAAAAAATCATCTTTTGAAGCTGCCAGCTATGCCGCTAAAACTGCTTCTCTATTGGGTACCACGGCTGAAGCCCTGGTACTGGGCACAGTAAATGATGACCTGGCATTGCTAGGAAATTATGGTATTAAAAAAGTGCATACCGTAGCTGATGCCGTATTAAACAATTTAGATGCGCAGGTTTATACCAGCATCATTGCACAGGCGGCAGATGCAGTCAGTGCCGATGTAATCGTTTTTAGCAACAACTCTGCTGGTAAAGCAGTAGCACCCCGCTTGAGCGTTCGCTTGAAAGCCGGACTTGTTTCTGGTGCCATTGCACTACCTGACTTAAGCAACGGCTTTGCTGTGAAGAAAACTGTTTTCAGCGGAAAGGCTTTTGCCAATATTGCTGTAACCAGTGCCAAAAAGATCATTGCCTTAAATCCCAATTCGTTTACTATAGAAAAAAGCAGCGATACAGCAGAAGTGGCAGCCTTTGCAGCTACTATTGACGCAGCCAAAGTGACTGTAACAGGCGTAAACAAAGCCACTGGCGAAGTTTCATTGAGCGATGCAGACATAGTGGTGAGTGGTGGCCGTGGTTTAAAAGGACCTGAAAATTGGGGATTGGTTACAGAACTGGCCGATCTTTTGGGTGCCGCTACTGCTTGTAGCCGCCCGGTGGCAGATATAGACTGGCGCCCTCACCACGAGCATGTAGGACAAACCGGCCTGGCCATTGCTCCAAATTTATATTTTGCCATTGGCATTTCCGGTGCCATACAACACCTTGCCGGTGTAAACCGAAGTAAGGTGATAGTGGTTATCAACAAAGATCCCGAAGCACCTTTCTTTAAAGC
>JBBSJJ010000128.1:0-9852 GCA_038257335.1 Chitinophagales bacterium
ACCGTGTCTGCATTAGCCGTAGAGATGGCCCTGGATATTAAACCGCCGCCCCTGGCTATTGTAATGCGCAACATCCTGCTTGCGGTGGAATACCTGTACGATCATCCACTTCATCTTTTCTTGCTTTCCGGCCCTGATTATTCGGAGCAACTCGTGAACGAAACCAACCCGGAGATAGTAGAAAAAGCAAAAGAAACTCCAGCAAAAAACAAAGCGGTTCATGGATATGAAATGATGATAGACATTATGCGTGACCTGAACCCGCTTACGGGCAAATTATACATTGAAGCGCTGGAAATGACCCGTGTTGCCCGGGAAGCTTATGTATTGATTGGAGGAAAATACCCACATCCCCAGTCTGTTGTGCCAGGTGGCCTATCCGTAACGATGGATATTACTGTGCTCAACGAATTGTACCAACGCCTGATAAAGTTTTTTGATTACGGTCAAAAAGTGGTGGGCCTCTGGGATGATGTGTTTGACTTTTTCCTGGAATGCAATCCTGATTATGCAAAAGTAGGCTCAAGGCCCGCAACGATGATAGAAACAGGCGTTTGGGATCACCCTGATTACTATGATGCCACCTTTAAAAACTGCGATATATGGGGCAATGCACGTTGGTCAACCCCTGGTGTTTTAATAGATGGTGAATTAGTAACTACAAATCTGAAACAAATAAATGCAGGGCTCGAAGAATTTGTTGAACATTCCTATTATGAAAAATGGGATGGGCATCGTTTCAAAACTGATATGGAGGGCACACCACTCAGTCCAAATCATCCCTGGAATAAAGAGACCATTGCAAAGCCAGGTAAGCAAAGCTGGCGTGACCGTTACACCTGGGATACCTGTCCCACCTGGGATCGCAACTGTGTAGAAGCAGGTGCTTATGCAAGATTATATATCACTGCAAAAGCCAACAAAGTAGAATCTCGCAGGTTTGTAGATCCTACAGGCCATAGCATGAAATTATATATGCCGGGTCACAAACTGCCAGCCACAACTATGGAATGGCATATCCCAAAAGACTGGAATGCTTTTGAACGCAACAGGGCCAGGGCTTTCTGCATTCCTTATTCTGCATTGGTTGCTTTAGATAACTGGTACATGGCGCAGGACTATTTACGCAAAGGCGAGACGAGTATGAGTACCCCCTTTGAGATACCAAAAAAAGGTACCCAGATTGGCGTTGGCTTCTGGGGCGCCGGAAGAGGATTTCTTACACACCATTTAATTATAGATGATGGCGCAATTGCCAACTACCAGATATTAACACCTTCCACTTTAAATGCGTCTCCCAATACACCCTGGGGCACGCCAGGGCCTTATGAAGAAGCGGTATTAAATACACCTATTTTAGAAAACGTGGACCTTGACGATCCCGATAAAAAATTTAAGGGTATAGATATATTAAGAGCCATCCGAAGCTTTGATCCCTGCATGCCGTGTACTACACATATACAGGTAGCCAATAGCGATTACATGGTTACCAGGGAAGTAACAACCTGCGCCTGTGGTCTTGAGTAATTTAATCTTCATTTTGCATGAAAAAAATATTTATTGGCACCGTAGGTTATCATAACCTGCGAAACCATTCAATAGGCCCGGCAATATTGTCGCAGTTGCAGGCAATGGAATGGCCAGGTAATGTGGAAATTGACGAACTTAATTGGGGTCCTATTGCCGTGGTTCAAAAATTTCAGGCCCTTCCCAATCAGTTTAACCGTATTGTTTTAATTGCCGCAGTAGAGCGACCAGAAAGGAGCATAGGAGAGATCACCTTATTTCGCTGGATGGGTAACCTGCCGGATGAAGAAATGATTCAGCGCTGTATAGGCGATGCGGTTACAGGTGTAATCTCCATAGACAATCTGCTCATTATCGGGGAATTTTTTAAAATATGGCCCGATGAAACTTTTGTTATTGACATTGAACCAGGCCCTGAGCAAGCAGGCGAAACATTAACCGAAGAAATGCAGCAATCAGTGCCTGGCATTATTTTAACCTTACAAAAATTGGCGTTGGAGCAGAATGCAGAAATGATTAAATTTATACCACTTTATGGTGATACATTAATTGAAAGCTAATGCCGGAAAATCACAATGATAATGATGAACAAAACAAAGTGCCCGCACTTGACATCCTTTTTTGGCGGGAGGAAATACTCCAGGTATTGTATTGGATGGATGGGGAAGGATTGGCAAAGGATATACTGGCAAAAGACCTCTTGCCACTTTTAAATACAAATATTAATCACCTCTTACAGCATCTGCAAAAAAATATGGAGGCAGGATTTCTGCAAAGTGCTGATAACTCACTAACCGAATCAAGTTTAGTCAGGCTTTCCCCTCACGGTAAAAAAGAAGCTGGTGGAATTTTTAGAAATGCATTTGAAGGAATGCAGAAAGGGGGCCATGGAGAATGTGGTCCCGACTGCGAATTTTGTTATGCCGACGGGGAAAAATTAGAAGATTGTGTGCACAATTGTGCCGACAGCCGTCACCACCATTAATCATTATGGAAAATATTTTTTTATCTGATACAGATTATGAAGAACTCTTAGGGCAAACCGAAGACCTTGTAAGAAAAGTAGATGACCTCCCATACCCGAAAGTTAAAGACGATGTACACCAACTTCTCCAAAACTTTGACCTCGTGCACCGGGAAGCACTCACCCGTTTATTTAAAGAGATATTGATTAACTACCCCGCTTTACATAGTAAAATGCAGGCAGATAAATCCGTGCATTTGTTGTTCGGATTGTATGATCTCTTTCTGTCAGATGTACAAAATGATTCAAAGGCAATTACCGCAGTTAGTCATCAAAACGGAAACAACCTATATCCTTTGTGGATTCCAATAGGCACCTTGGCGTCGCTTAAAGATAATACCGCTTATAAATACTGTGAGGACAATGAAAATATTTTGCTGTGTAAATCGGGCGGTGAGATTTATGCAGTTAAGAACTGCTGTGGCAATACTGCCTTGCCCATGGACGGTGCCGCTATTGACCAGGGCTATCTTATATGCCCATGGCATGGTTGCGCCTACCGGTTATCTGATGGCGTATTGGAATCGAACCCTTTTGTGAAACTGAAAATATATCCGACACAGGTAAGTGGTAATGGAGAAATTAAACTTGGACTAAACATTCAATAATATGACTAAACAACTTTGCATAATCGCAGGAGCAATCGTTCTTTTCTCGCTCTGCTTCTGCAGGCAAAATGAAAATGAGAAAGTGCTAGAAAAAGGATCACTTCCCGTAACAATGGATGACTCCTCCCGTGCCATCATCAACAGGGCAATAAACTATGCCGGTGGCGAAGAGGCCTGGCACAATGCCAAAACCATTTCCTACGATAAAAAAAGCATCAGCTACGATAGCACAGGCAATGTATCCCGGCAGGTAGATCAGCATTTTGATTTTATGATGGTGCCGCAGTTTAAAGCTAAGGCCACGTATATGTTGCAGGATACATCCATCACCCTTATACACGATGGACAAGAAGCACGTAAGTTTTATAATGGTCAAATGTCGGATGAACAGAAAGATATTGATGGTGCCTGGAATTCTTGTTACGGATCGCAGTTTGTACTGTGTATGCCTTTTAAGTTAAAAGACCCCGGGATTACGGCTACCTACATGGGTGAAGTAAAACTGAAAGATGGTAGGGATGCACAACTCATTAAAACAAGTTACATGGAAGGGGCCGGCAGTAATCCTGGCCATCTCTGGTATTATTATTTTGAGCCTGGCACAGGAAAGCTATTGGCAAATTCCCTGAATGGAAAAAATAATTTTTGGGATTACACCACTTACGAGAGTTTCGAAAAAGCAGGTGGATTGCTGCTGCCCGGGATGCGTAAAACTTATGCGGCAGATACCTTAAACAATCCCGGTGTGCTTACATCGCAAAGCACCCAGGGTAATTTTGTAGTGAATAAAGCATTAAAAGACGATCATTTTAAAATACCGGATGGCAACTGATGCACCGAAAATATTGATAGCAGGGGTAGGTAATGAACTACGCCAGGATGATGCATTTGGCGTGCTACTTGCAGCAAAGTTACAGGCCGAGTGCAAATTCCCTGAAACAGTCAAAATCATGGAAATGGGCTCAGCAGGAATACACATGGTACAACAGTTATTTGATAATTACGAGGTATTAATCATCCTTGATATTGTAAAATGGGGAGGCGATGCAGGAACGATTCATTTTAAAGAAATAGAAGTAAAAGATATCACTACTTTGCCAAAGGATGAACAAAATGCATTCCTGGCTGATATGCATTACATAAACCCGGTTAAAGCACTGATGATGGCAAAGGCAATGCATTTATTGCCACCCCAGGTATTGTTTTTAGGTTGTGAAAGTGAAGAGCATGAAGAAATGGGCATAGGGATAAGTAAAGCCGTTAATGACAGTATGGATCGGGCTTGTAGTGTTGTATCAGACTGGGTGTTGGCTTATTGTAATCCAAAAAACAAATAGCTAAATAAAATTTTGTAACTTAATGTTTAAAACCGTTTGTCATGAAGGATAAATTACCATCAACATCAGACAGCAACGAAAAGGTAGTACTACCCTGGGAAGCAGAATTGGAAGTAAAAGACTTGATTAAGCCGATTACTGTACGCCGGATCCGCATAGTGCAAACTGTTGCAGCAGCGTTGCTCTTATTTGCAATTACAGGGGTAGCCTGGTGGTATTTTTTAAAGCCTGCCACCGGGGAAAAGATCCTGGAAGATATGGTTGTAGCAGCCGGAGGGATGGATGAGTGGCAGAACATTAAGGACGGTAGTTTTGTAAGAACCCATCATCGGTACGATGAAAACGGAAAAAAAGTAAAAGAATCAGTAGAAACTTTTTTCTTTCTAAATACAGACCAGGGGCATAAACTGCTTATTAAATCATCCGGTGAAGATGGAGCAGAAGCACTGGTAGGACACGATAAGACTGGGTATTGGGCTTCGATAAATGGCAAACTAACTGATCCTGTTATACTGGCTAAAGAAAAGGAATTTATGTGTGAGGATGATGGATGTTCCCCGCTTTGCGCAAGCGAAATGGCTTTATACAGGATGTCGTTTCCGTTTAAATTAAAAGATCCCGGTGTTATTCCACGCAATGCCGGCACCACTACATTGAACGGGGATAAAGTACAGGTGTTGGATGTTACTTTTGATCCTGCGGTTGGCCACGACCGATGGGTTTTCATGGTAGATCCGGAGAGCAAGTATATTCGTAAAATTGAGCATTATCCGTCAGTGAAAGAGAATGTGCAGCCAGAAGAAATCTTTTTGTCAGATTTTAAAAAAGAAGGCAACATTATGCTAAGCCATTCTAATAAATATTATCGGAGTAATGGAAAAATTTTAGAAGAGTATTTAATCTCTGATGTAAAATTTAATTCATCCTTAGCTGCCGAAATTTTTGACAGGCCTCAGCAATTAAGCATGGTAAATAAATAAAGTATCTTGTTTTATATAAATTCAGACAGTACCATCTGCCCTTTTTTATATTTAGCCTGGTACATCTTGTACAACTAATTTAGCTCAATTTTAAAAATGGATACTTCAGGAAGTAAATTGCCGATATATGCTGCTATTGCTGCAAACCTGGCCATAGCCATTGCCAAATTTGTGTCAGCAGGTTTTAGCGGTAGTTCGGCCATGATTTCAGAAGGCATTCACTCCTTAGTAGATACGGGAAACGGAGGTTTACTTTTATTTGGAATATATAAAAGTAAAAAACCTGCAGATGATAATCATCCATTTGGGCATGGTAAAGAACTTTATTTCTGGTCATTGATTGTTGCCATACTTATTTTTTCAATTGGTGGCGGTATGGCTATTTACAAAGGTATTTCCCACGTATCTGATCCTGCTCCCTTAACCGACCCTTTCTGGAGTTACGTAGTGCTAGGAATTGCTTTTTTATTTGAAAGTGCAGCACTGTTTTTTGCATTAAAAAATTTCAGAAAAGAAAAAGGGAATAATAGTTATTGGAAGGCCATTAAATTAAGTAAAGATCCCGGGAGCTTTGCCATTATATTGGAAGATACGGCTGCCCTGGTAGGTTTGCTGGTAGCTTTTGCTGGTCTGTTTCTTGGCCACTATTTTAACGATGCCCGGTATGATGCATATGCATCTGTTCTCATCGGTCTTGTACTTGCGTTAACTGCAGGAGTATTGGCAAAAGAAAGTAAAGGCTTGCTAATAGGAGAAGGTGCCAATTCTGAAATGTCTGATAGTATTTTAAAAATTGTGCATGCCGATGAGTCGGTAGCTAACGCAAAAAAACCATTAACCATGTATTTTGGTCCGCACGATGTTTTTTTGGCAATAGATATCCGGTTTAAGAAAAACCAGTCTTCTCTCGAAATTGAGAAGGCCGTATGCAGGCTTGAAAAAGATATTCGTCAATCACATCCCATTGTTAAAAGAATTTTTATTGAGACGAGTAGTTTTACAGAGCACAAAGCCGTTGAATAAACAATGAAATATTTTCTATTGTTTCATAAGCTCAAACAAAAACAATTTGTATTCCGCTTACTTGTTTTCGGAGGCCCTTACGCTGTTCAATAAGGTATCTGCCAATTCATTAATGGCTTTTAATGCAGGTGAATGATCAATAGCATTCATATCAAGCGACCCTCCTTTATCAGCCTCTGAAATAATAGTGTCAAAAGGAATTACGGCAACCACCGGCAAATCCGTTTTTGCGCAAAACTGGCGAATGGCTTCTTCATCTTCTGCATTCTTCACCTTATTGGCAACAGCTACAATATTTTTTATCTCAAGCTCTGTTCCCAGCCGCTGAAAACGTGCTACCGCTTCCATAGAACGATAATAAGGTTCTACCACACAAAGCAAAACATCCACATATTTAGATGTGCCCCGTTTCATTTGTTCAAGAGAAGCTTCAAGATCTAGCAGCGTCACCTGTTCACTTTCTTCCAATGCAGTATGAATAATTTCTCTTACTGTAGTGTGGATACCACACATACATCCTGTGCCCGCATGTTCCGGTTGGCCTACCGCCAGCAAGGTTACATTTTGTTCCGTTTGTATGCCGTACTCTTCCATTACTGCTGATAATGGAGCGTCCAGCCTTGCATATTTTTTTCCATCTTCTTTTTCATACATTTTTAGCAATTTCGACGTCAGCGGTTTCGGCATTGCTGACTCAGGATTTATTCCCAGAGTTAAAGCCAGGTTAGGATTAGGATCTCCATCTATAGCCAATACAGGGATGCCCTTGCTTCCTAAAATCCTGCATAATAAGCCACTAATAGTTGTTTTGCCTACGCCACCTTTTCCACATACAGCTATTTTCATTTTTTAATATTTATAATGAAGTTACTTAATATAATTTTATTTCCTACGACGATACCCAAGCCAATAAAAAAATGGCTATGAAGAAAAACATGCCCGAAAAAGGCATGCAGCAAATTGGTTATCCCATGCAACTAACTGATGCAGAGTGGAAAGAAAGGTTAACGCTTGAACTATATAATATTCTCAGGGAAAAAGGGACAGAGCCTCCGGGTACAGGCAAGTATGATCACTTTTATGAAAAAGGAATTTGATTCCAAAACAGGATGGCACAGTTTTTATGAAGTTATTAGTATGGATGCGGTAAAAATTGTACAGGATAACGGTGACGGAATGGTTAGGGGTGAAGTGGTGGATAGTAAAAGTGGATAGCATCTTGGTCATTTATTTGATGATGGCCCTGCCCCCACCGGCAAGCGTTATGGCATGAATTCGGCTGCGCTTATTTTTATTCCGGAACCTGGCAAGCCTCCAACCGTATCAAAATAAAATTTATCAACCAACAGTTTAAAAAAAAATTATGAAAAAGATATCAGTTGTTTTTGTTTCTGCCTTAATGATGATTGCTTTAGTTTCCTGTGCACAAAAGGTAAAAGAAATGCCACAGGAAAAAAAGTCTTCAGCAGACCTTTCAAAACTTAGTCAGGCTACATTTGCTTCCGGTTGCTTCTGGTGCATGGAAGGCGTGTATGAAAGTGTTAAAGGAGTGCAGGAGGTTGTATCGGGCTATGCAGGTGGCAAAGAGCCTAATCCCACTTATGAACAAGTTGGTTCTCATACTACAGGTCATGCAGAAGCGGTGCAGGTGTATTATGATTCATCCATTGTATCATACGCCACTTTATTAAAGGTATATTTTGCTTCGCAAGATCCTACTCAGGTAAACGGTCAAGGGCCTGATATAGGTGCATCTTACCGTTCTATCATCTTTTACAAAACGCCGGAGGAAAAAACGGAGGCTGAAAAATATATTGCCGAAATACAAAAAAAATATACTGAGCCAATAGCTGCACAACTGGTACCTTTTGAAAAATTCTGGAAGGCGGAAAGTTATCACCAGAATTACATTCAAAATAACCCTGATGTGCCCTATGTAAAAATGGAAAGCATTCCACGTATCAAACGATTTCAAAAACAAATGCCCGAACTAATAAAGCCCGATCATAAATTATAATAACCCGGAATCAAAAACAGGTATTCAAGTTAAACGCAGTTAATGAAAAAGATATTTCTTTCAATCAGTTGCTTTTTTTTGGCAATAAATATGTTCGCCCAAAAAATGCCTTCGCACCTGCAGTGGGATAAATTATTAAAAAAACATGTGAATGCTGCAGGAATGGTAAATTACAAAGGTTTTCAAAAGGATAAACCTGAACTCGATGCCTATTTAAAAACACTCAGCGATAATGCACCACAAAAGAACTGGAGCGAAAATGATCAGAAAGCTTTTTGGATAAATGCCTACAATGCTTATACTGTTTCTTTGATCCTTCAACATTATCCGGTAAAAAGCATTAAGGATATTGGTGGCAAAATATATAAAGTAAATACTCCTTGGGATATACGCTTTATTTCAATTGGAGGAGAAAAATATGATCTCAATAATATTGAACATAAAATGCTGAGAAGAAAATTCAACGACCCCCGTATTCATTTTGCAATTGTTTGCGCTTCTATATCATGTGCCCGCCTAAGCAGGGATGCTTATAACGGAGATAAGCTGGAAGCACAGTTAAAAGTTGCAGGTAAAGACTTTTTAAATGATAAAGCCAAAAATAACATCAGGGCAGACAAGGCTGAACTATCAAAATATTTTACCTGGTACCGGGGAGATTTTACAAAGAAGGCTAGTCTTGTAGATTTTATTAATAAATATTCTCAAACAAAAATAGACGACAACACAAAGATCAACTATCTTGATTATAACTGGAGCCTTAACGAACAGAAATAATCACCTTGCAGAGCGTGCTAAAAGGCAAGCTTTAAAATTAAACAATGCTGCAACACATCGTCATTATCGGGAACGGAATTTCGGGTATCACCTGTGCAAGGAACATCCGTAAGCAAAGCAATGATGACATTACCGTGATCTCTTCTGAAACCGAACATTTTTACTCACGTACTGCGCTCATGTACATCTACATGGGGCACATGAAATATGAACACACCAAACCTTATGAAGATTGGTTTTGGGCAAAGAACCGCATCAACCTTGTGAAAGATCATGTAATATCCATTGACATAAAAAGCAAAAAGCTTTTACTGCAATCAGGAGCTTCCCTCAACTATGACAGGCTGGTAATTGCTACCGGTTCTGTTTCTAACAAACCAAAATTTCCGGGCATAGAATTAAATGGTGTACAAAGTTTATATGGTATGCCTGATATTGAGCTGATGAATGAAAATACACATGGCATTAAAAGAGGTGTAATTGTTGGTGGCGGACTGATTGGTATTGAAATGGCAGAAATGTTATTGTCAAGAAATATACATGTAACTTTTTTGGTCAG
>JBBSJJ010000129.1:0-9444 GCA_038257335.1 Chitinophagales bacterium
AAACAGGGGTTTTTTAGCGATTACCGTTACAGTATTCAGGTCAACGGATGCTATTTGCAAATGGATTACCCCGAGATCTACCAAAGGAGTTTTTGCAATACTTACCTGGGATAAATATTTGGTTCCAAAACCTGCAAAGCTGCAACTTACCAGGTAGCTTCCGTTCTTAATATTTTGGAAGGAAAACTGTCCTGCGTTGTTTGTCAGATCCCCTTTTATCAGCGCAGAATCTGCAGCATTCAGTAACAGCACATTTACGTTTGCAAGAGGTGTGGCGTCGGGCGCCATTATTTTTCCGGAGATGGTGGTTTGAGCCTGCAAGCCAAATAAGGCAAAAAAGGTCGTTAAGAAAAGGACTATTTTTTTAGAAATGCTTTTGCACATATTACCTTTTTTTTGTGGGTTTTGGTTTCAGGCTCAGTCAAATAAACTAGTGCTGACAAAACATTGCTTCACCTGGTTGTAAAGGCCACTAGTATGGTAGTTGTTGGTGGGCCGCACACGAACGGAAAAATCACATTCATCATTCATCTTGTTGACATAAAATATACCAGCTACCCTTTACTTAGAGGTTTGCAAAACTCGTTGTAACCAACCTTTCATTTGTTTACCTCCCCGTCAATACGGTTCCTTTCTAAGATCGTAAAGTACAAAATGAAACCCGCTTCTTCGTCTCGAATCAATAGCACTTGAACCACCCGCTATCCTGGAGGCATCGGCAAACTTAATACTGGCAAGCCGGGCACTAGATTCAATAAGTTCTCCTGTTGAAGGCATTTGATCCCATGTGCCATTACCTACGGGTGTAATCATTAACAGCATACTGTCTTTGTAATACCCATGCGGATTAGAAAGTGCAAGTCTGTACCAGTTGTTGGTTGCATCCCAGGCTACGGTATGCGTACCGCTTCCAGCTAGCGAAGTGCCAAAACTGTCAACAGCTCCCCATGCAAGCATACGTGGGCCGGTGGTCACGGGTTGCCACCGGTTGCTGCTCTGTCCTATAGCTAAGTTGGTGCGGTAGCGCATATAACTATACAACTGGTGTTCTGTTGTGTTGTAAAGGAACATTCCCAGTGCAGGGCTCGATACTGCGTTCATTTGCTGGGTGGTAAGGCGAGGCAACACCACCGGTTTTGCACTGGGCCCCATGTCTAGTGCCGAAGCGCTATTGGGTGTTGTGGTGCCAATACCTACTGCCTGCGAAATTGCGACGCCGGATAATAACAGCATAGGAAGAAGAATGAACATTTTCATAACCAAATATTTTTAAGTTAAAACGTCTCCCGCAGGGCACGTTGCGACCGCAAAAGCCATTGGATTGTTGGCAATAATGCACGACGAGGGCTCAGATTTTCATCGCCTGTTTTCGTGGCAGAGCCCCGGCAGCCTCATAAATCTTAAAACTACTCCTGCCCTTTCGACCAACTATCGGACTTTAAAAGAACCAAGGTGGAAAACTAATTATTTATGGCCGTGCGAATTCAAGGTATCTTGTTAACGGCGGTTCATTTTGCGCCTACGGCGATAGAAGTTTGTAGTGGGCACCTAAAGTTTAAAAGAACAAAAATCATTTTCATACATGCGCTCTCGCCCGGCAAATAAATTCAAAGATTCTTTTCGCTAGAGGTTGAGACATGTAGCTTACAGTCTAAATATTGCCCAGGCTGGGTTTGCTCAGTTTGCTGGCCCCGGTTCTGCTTACACAATTTTAAATCACCTGGCATTGTGGGCAAGCAACCAGGCGAAAGGAAAAAATAATTGCCTACATTTAAATTACCATCGCTTACCAACTAAAACCTGCTCATGAACAAAGTATTTTACTGGTGTGTAGACATCCTTGTATTTTATGCGAAGAAATTAGGAATTACTTACGAGGCCATCAATGTATGGATTTTTTGCATCATCGGGCCCATCGTATTCCTGCTGATGCTTGCCATCATCATTCGCCAGGCCCGAAGATTAAGAAGCCTGAAAAAATCGGTGGCTTAGCCTGTTCATCATTCTGAAAATAAATCTACCTCCCTTTGAAAAGGTATTACACGGTGCAATTTCTTCCGCAGGGCAAGTTGCGTACACAAAAGCTATTAAGATCTTTGCCACGAATGCACTAAGAAGGTACGGATTTTAATGGGTTTATTAAAAGATAGAAGAAGCGACTCTAAACGTGTTGGCGTGCGCTTCGATGATTGTTTTAATGGCAGGCGAATAGCCGCCGCCCATACTTACCTGCACAGGAATGCGGTGTTTTTTGCACAACTTAAAAACAAGTTCATCCCGCTTTTTACAACCTTCCAGGGTGCAGGAGAGTTTGCCCAGTTTATCGGTTTCCAAAATATCTACACCAGCTAAAAAGAAAATAAAATCAGGCTTTTCTTGCTCGATTAATGCAGGCAAGGTTTCGTTTAAGATCAATAAATATTTTTCGTCGGTTGTAAATTCAGCTAGCGCAATGTCCAGATCGGACACTTCTTTTTTAAACGGATAATTTCCCTGGCCGTGCATAGAAAAAGTGAACACCTGTTTGTTGTTGGTGAAGATTTCTGCAGTGCCGTTGCCCTGGTGCACATCTAAATCAACGATTAATACTTTAGATGCCAGCTGTTGGTTTAATAAAAATTGGGCGGCAATAGCCTGGTCGTTCAGCATACAAAATGCCTCGCCCCTATTAGTAAATGCGTGGTGTGTACCACCGGCAATGTTGAAGGCAACGCCGGTTTCAAATGCTTGCAGGCAGCCTGTAATAGTACCTTGTGTAATGCGTAATTCCCGTTCTATTAATTGTGCCGAAAGCGGGAACCCAATTTTGCGGGCAGCTCTTGACTCTAAACTGAGTTGCAATAAATCGTTCAGGTAACCGGTTGTGTGCACGGCTAAAACATGTTGCAAATCGCATACTTCGGGTTCAAAGAAATCCGTTTGAACAGCAGTGCCTTCATGCAGCAATTGTTTTGGCAGCAGATCATATTTCAACATCGGAAAACGATGGCCTTCGGGCAATGGGTGCTTGTAAATGGGATGAAAAGCAATTGGAAACATTTTTTACTTTTAGTATTGTGCATAACCGTGGCGATGGAAGAATGATTTACACTAAGCTAATTAATTTGGTGGTTACAAACCAGGATCTGCGACCCTTTTATCTGCGACCCTAAAACAACTCGCCATGTAAGCATCTTAGAGCAAAGATTGAGACAACTCTTTCTAATAAAAAAGGCCTCCGTTTTTAACAACGAAGACCTTTATTAATCAAAATAATATGTAGGGACGGTAAATATAAAATTACTACAACGATTTACGGCCGGTAAGCAGGTTGTAAATTATTGCGATAACGGCTATCACCAATAAAATATGAATGATACCCCCGGTGAAAAAACCACCCAAAAAGGAGATCGCCCAAATAATAATTAAGATCACTACAATAGTCCATATAATGTTTCCCATGTTGAAAAAATTTTAAAAAGTTAAAAAAAAATGTTGTTTAGTTATCTATGATGGATACTATGTATACAAAATTCTGCCAAAAAAAATTAGCTGTTAATAAGCCATTTAAGGGCATCAATGTCTGTTGTTTGTTAAAAAGTTTTCTTAAAACGGGGAATTTGCTACTCAAAGTAACCTGTAACAATTCACTTAAGCTCTTGCATCTTTATAACCAGGCGCCTTTCTTTTGAATTACATAACTGCTAACAGGGTAACCATGGCATAGATGAATTTGATGCTTGCCACAAATGCACAAAGCAGGCAATAACTTTTATCGAATAAGGCCTAAAGAACCAACCGGGGTTACCAACAGTGGTGCACAAAAAAATGGCCGGAAAATTATTTCCGGCCATTTTTTACACACTAAAAAAGTACTACTTAGATAGCTGACCTCTTAAGGCACCACCAGGATATTCTGCATTGTGCACATTCACATAATACATCTCCGGGTTCATGCGTATTTCCTTTATTTGTTCTTTATCAAGAAATACAACGCCACTGCTTACGCCATTTACGGGAGCGCTTAAACCTATAACAACCGGTCCGGCCATTCCTGCAGCAGCTTCGTGAATATGGGCCGCTGTTGGGGTGTTAATACCTGTAACCTGGATAGAATACGTAATAGTGCCCTGCCCCTGGTTCAAAGATATTTCTGCAAACCCCATTCCATCAGGGTCGCCAGGATTAGGTGCCTCATTCGCTCCTAATAAGGTAGCTGACAACCGTGTTCCGTTTTGCAGTTCTGCTGTTACGGAATCTTTTTCTTGAGAAGCTACATTAGGCTTAACTGTAAATGCTGCCAGTGCAATCATTGCAAAGCCGGCGAAAATTAATTTCTTCATAATTGTTTCTTTTTAAAGTGATAAATAATGATAAATTCTAAAACCAATAACCATGCCTTTTCAGATTGCTAATTTGACCTGGAAAGACTTTGTCATCTATGATTGTGATGATGTACGGTAAAATTGTTAAGAAGGTTTTAACTATATAAAAACATCTCTCCCGCCATCAATAAATTGCTCTCCGTAATTGCCTAAGACTTACCTAAACCTGGTTCACCATAGTATAAATTCCATGGGAAATATTTTTTACTGGCTGCTGTGAAACTGGCCTGCAATTAAAAAAAACAGCCATACTCAACCCATGGCAACGTGGTGAAAAAATAATAATATATAAGCAGCACTTTACTCATTGGGCCCGTCTTAACAAAAACTAGCTCCATCATGAACCAATCATTCCGTTTAATTATTGTAAGTATATTTTGTAGTTTTTTATTTGCATCCTGCGAAAAGGGAGGCATCTCATCGAAGGATGGTTCCGGTTTCAGCAGCGGTGTAGGCGGTGGCAGCATTGGTGGTGGTGGGAATACTCCGCAGCCGGGCGTACTTACCGCCGGGGAATGGAATGATTTTGATAACTGGAATTTT
The DNA here is from genome assembly GCA_038257335.1 of Chitinophagales bacterium. Classification (GTDB taxonomy): domain Bacteria; phylum Bacteroidota; class Bacteroidia; order Chitinophagales; family Chitinophagaceae; genus Ferruginibacter. The sequence continues at coordinate 4,908 of JBBSJJ010000129.1, forward strand.
TGGACCGGTCTCATGGCCAATGATACCTTCAGGCTACAGCAAGGGCGTTGGGGATTTTACCCCAATCAAAAATGGCTTTTTACCGTTAAAGATGCATCCGGCACAGCCGTGCCAGATGCTGTCATCATTATCAGTGCCGGCAGCAATACATTGTGGCAGGGCCGCACCAACAGGTTCGGTAAACTTAATATAGTGCCAGGCATTTTAAACGCCACATCGCCCGCTAATATGCAATACAATGTAAAATTTAATAACCAGGCTTATCAAACGGGTACGCTCAATACTGCATTAACCGATATTAATATTACACTGCCCATACCGGTGATCGCAGCCAGCAATGTAGACCTGATGTTTGTTGTAGATGCCACCGGAAGCATGGGTGATGAGATCAATTATTTGAAAACAGAATTGTTGGATGTATTGAATCGTGCAGATAACCAGGTGCAGGGAACCTTTCGTTATGCTTCCGTTTTTTACCGTGATTTTGGCGATGCATATGTTACCCAGGGCGTAGATTTTACCAGTAATAAATCAAGCATTGTTGATTTTGTAAAGGCACAATCAGCAGAGGGTGGTGGCGATTATCCCGAAGCCGTGGAAGAAGCACTTAAAAAAGCCATGCAACAAAACTGGAGTACCAGTGCCAAAGCCCGTATCCTGTTCCTTATATTAGATGCGCCGGTTCACGACGATGCACAAAAGCAAGCCTTACTGCGGGAACAGGTAAAACTTGCTGCATCAAAAGGTATCATGATTATACCGGTGGCTGCCAGTGGTGTTGATAAACCTTCTGAATTTTTATTCCGCTTTATGGAGTTGTCAACCAATGCTACCTATACTTTTCTCACCAATGATAGCGGCATAGGGAACAATCATATTACACCTACCGTTGGTGCTTACCAGGTGGAGTTTTTAAATAACCTGATGGTGCGGTTGATTGCCAAGTACGGGGGTAATTAGTTTACGTTTTCCCACTGGCCATTCTTCCTTTAAAGAAGGGCAATTGCATGCCAGGTGATGCCTGGGATTTACTACCCGCCATTTACCCGACGAAAAAAGTTGTAAAGCCTTTGGTATAAATAAATACATGAATGGCAGTTTGCCTTACCACCGCTTTTTACAGATCTTACCAGGGCAATGGTTGCTTGTATGGAAGGTCTCCCGCAATCAGGTTATTTATCCGGATTTCTACAGTAGTAAATGATTTTTCAATTGCCTATGTAACTGCTGCTTGTAGTTTCAAATGAATCTTTACTATGGTTCCATTACAACTACATTCTGCTATTTACTGCAATGGAATCATCAATTGGTTTGCCACCGGTTTTCTTCATTAAGCAATTCTGTAATAGTTGCGCCAGTCTTGAAAATCAGCGAACCCTCTGCATTTTGCTGGCTATTTTGAAATCATCAAGACTTTAAGAATGGGACTACAATCCCTATTTTCCGTTTCACGCATCTACAAAATAAGAACACAGCAGATTAAAACTTGGCATAGTTCTTAGTCCTTGCCTTAAACATAAAGTGCTGCTGTGATTTACAGATTTTGGTTAAATAATTTCCACAACACATTTACCAAAAGAAAAAAGTAGCAAAAAAGAAAATGTATTAAGAGTAGTATTTTTATTTACGATGGATAATAAAAACTAAAGGCCGTCATCGTTACCATCAATTATTATTTTCAGACAAATGGAAGATAATGAACGCCCAGGAATATATCAATGAGACAGATTTATGCAGGAACGGTTGACCGTGTTTTTGCGTATATAATAATTGATTAATAAAATGTAAAACAACAAAATTAAAAGAATCGAAAATATTATTAAGGCAAGGCATAATACGAACAATGGATGAGAGAAATGAAAAAGTTGACAACAGATAGTCCGGTTAAGGATACGGGGAGGTTGCTTAGCAGAGTTGCCAGACCATTAATGAGGTTGCCAAACCATATTGGGATTATTCCTGATGGAAATAGAAGATGGGCAGGATCCAATGGACTCGCAAAGGAGCAGGGATATGTGATGGGCCTCGAGCCGGGGCTGGCCCTTTTCAGGCTATTTAAGGATCTCAGCATTAAGGAACTTACATTTTATGGATTTACGACGGATAATACCAAAAGGCCGACTAAGCAAACAAAAGCATTTACAGAAGCTTGTATCCAGGCAGTAGAAATACTCTCAAGGGAAGATGCAGACTTACTGGTGATTGGAAATACAGATTCAGAGATGTTTCCAAAAGAGCTACTTCCTTTTACAACCAGAAAAACCTTCGGTAAGGGGGGAATAAAAGTAAACTTTCTTGTGAATTATGGGTGGGAATGGGATTTGAGTTATCTGAAAATTGCCAATCCTAATCAAAATGGTAACACAGCTTCATTAAAATCTCATGAAATATCCAGGATGGACCTGATCATACGCTGGGGAGGAATGACGAGGTTAAGCGGATTCCTACCTGTACAATCTGTTTATTCTGACATTTACGTGGTTAAAGAATACTGGCCTGATTTTGAGCCAGAGCACTTTTACCAGGCGCTACAGTGGTACCAGGTACAGGATGATACGCTTGGTGGTTAAGACTGCTTAAATAAAAAGAGTAATCTCAAATATCAATTTTGGTATAACAAAAAAGAAAGTTCCGCAAAAATAAAAATTTGTACAATGGTGGGACATACGATTTATCCGGAATTACTGCCTGAATTTAGATGACATAATAATTTAAAACCGATCATAATATTTTTTTGTCCAGCGGGGTTTGTGCACCATTTACTACTCCAAGGTTGGTGTCTCAAGGAACCGGGTTCTTCAAAATTGTGTATTGTTCTACCATAGGTTTATGCCAACTAGGTGTGAATGTATTCATCAAATGAATTTGTAAAAACAGCATATTACGTCTTTTAAATTTTGTGGATGCGGTTGGTGAACACACCTAACCCAGGCGGAGTTTTGATTATTTAGATTGCGCTCCGCCGCTGGCATAAACACCTGGATTTGAAATACACTGTTGTCTTCGGTTAAACACTGACGAAAGAGATGGGCCTGTTAGATAGCAAACTGCAACCGCTTACTGCAACCATCTTTCAAAAAATTCATAAGTGCGCAGTAATTGGTCTATCCGCTGCCTGTTATCCCCGCTGCGTGTTATTTCATGCGAGGCACCGGGGTGAACTACGTATTCTACCGGCCGACCCAGGGCTTTCAAACTACGAAACATCATTTCGCCGGAAACAAAACCGGTGCGCCGGTCGTTGCCGCCATGAAAAATAATATACGGCGTTGTAATGTTCTGTACGTAAGTTGTTGGCGATTCTCTTTCCAGCAATGCTTTAACGCCCGGCTCCCAAGGATAGCCACCAAAGTATTCCGGCACCAGCCGCCAGGCGTTGCCTTCGCCAAAGAATGTGGCCAGGTCGTATACGCCTCGCTGTGAGCAGGCAGCTTTAAAACGTTTATCATGGCCCACGATCCATGCCGTTAAATAGCCGGCATAGGATCCGCCGGTTATTAAAAGTTTAGATGTGTCGGCCCATCCTTGCTCCACAGTTTTATCAAGAGCGGTTAATACATCTGATGATGGCCCTGCACCCCAATCTTTAATGTTGGCCCGCAGGAAATCAACGCCATAACCGCCGGAACCCCGGGGGTTGCTGTACACAACTCCATATCCCTGGCTGCAGAAATACTGGAACTCATGCCACATGCTTGCTTCGCCAGGTCCCCACATGGCAGAAGGGCCGCCATGTATTTCCAGCAGCAGGGGGTATTTTTTTCCGGGTTCGTAATTGGATGGTTTCATCACCCAATATTCTATGCGCATTCCCTTGTCGTTTACGAAACTGTTTTTTGCTGGCAGGGATAATTTTTTACCCTTCACCCAGTCGTTGAAATTGCCGAGCTGCTGTTCTTTCTTCAAATTGCCATCTGCCATAAATAATGTTGATGGGTTGGCAACCTGTGTATTGCTGTACACAATTTTATCGCCCTGCACATCAAAGCTGGTAATGCCTGCTTCGAAGCCACTCAATGCTTCCGGTTTCCTGTTGCGCACATCAACCTTGTACAGCAGCGTGCCGCCGTTGGATGCCGCGGTAAAATAAAAATAGTTATCATCTTTTCCCCAGCGGATAGTGCCGATGCTGCGGTCAAAGGGGATTTTCACTATATCTTTTGCAGCACCATGCAATGGCATGATACAAAGTGTGGGTACTTCAATAAAAGAAGTAGTGCCTTCCAGGAAAGCAATCCATTTGCCGCGGGGGGATACTGTTGCATTGCTGTAGGTCTTGTCTTTTTCGCCAAGAATCATACGCAGCCCCTCGCCATTACGATTGACCAGGAATAATTGTGACTCACGGGAACGGTCGGGGCTTTCCAATGAATCAACATCGCCTGATAAAATGATGTCCTTACCGTCTGGCGTAAAAGCTGCCCTGCTAAAGGGATAGAAGCCTTTTGTAATTAGTACCGGGCTGCTGTCTTTATTGGGGGCCATTAAAAAAAACTGTTGCAAGCTAAAGTCTGATGAAATAGCCGATTCACTTTGG
>JBBSJJ010000130.1:0-9322 GCA_038257335.1 Chitinophagales bacterium
CTGCATTAATTCTTGCGCCCTTAGTATAATCCTGGTGGGCAATGGCATTTTTTAACCAGCATCTCCAGCTTTGTATCCTTGTCTTTGATGCAGTTGATGTTGCTTTTAGTAGACTTATTTTTTATTCACCCACTTCACACATACCGGCTTGCCCACCCCAATTCTCTTGCCACTGTCACTCAGCAGCCCGGTGGCTTTATCAATTTTAAATATCACCACTTCATTGCTGTCCTGGTTGGCCACGAGCAGCCAGTTGCCGCTGGGGTCAAAATTAAAATTGCGGGGTGCTTTGCCAAGGGTGGGTTGGTGGCCAATGGCTGTGAGCTGCCCGGTTTTTTTATCAATAGAAAAAATGGCGATGGTATTTGATTGGCCACGGTTGCTGGCATAAAGAAACCGTCCATCGGGCGATACATGAATGTCGGCACTGCCGGGGTAGCCCATAAACTCTGGTGGCAGGGTAGAAATATTTTGCAGTAGTTCCAACGCCCCATTTTTAGGGAAATAACGATAGGCAGAAATACTGCCGGTGAGTTCCTCTAGCAGGTAAACTAATTTTTTATTGGGGTGAAACTCCAGGTGTCGGGGGCCGGAGCCGGGCTTGGTCATCACAAAGGGAGTGGCAGCCGGGGTGAGCGCACCCGTGCGCTTGTTGAAGGCGTAGATCATTACTTTATCTATTCCAAGATCTGGCACCAGCACGTATTTATTGTCTGGCGAAAAAACGGTGGCATGCACATGGGGTTCGTTCTGCCGGTCACTGTTTACACTGCTTCCGGTATGTTCTATGGCACTTACGGCACTGTCTAAAAAACCATTTTTTAAAACAGGTAACGCCGCCAGGCTGCCGCTGCTGTAGTTGCCGGCCAATACCCAGCGGCCGGTTTTATGCATAGATACGTAACAGGGGTTGTTGCCCTGGCTGCTTTGGCGGTTGAGCGGAGTGAGCGCCCCATTTTGTTTATTGAATGCAAAGGCTGCGATGCTCCCACCATTTTGGCGGGCATTGGCTTCTTCGCTTACCGAGTACACAAATTTTTCGTTGGACGAAATGGCCAGGTAAGAAGGGTTAGCGATGTTTACAGAATCTACCAGGCGGCTCTCTGCGCTGGCAGTATTAAAATTGTACACATAAATGCCGTTGCTCGTACCAGATGTGTAAGTACCCAGGAGAAGGTAAATATCTTTTTGTGCGCTGGCATTAAATAACCAGGTGCTTAAGAGCGTAATCATCAGCGTTATTTTCATCCCGTGAATGTAGAAAATTTTAGCATCAAAAATTTACGTAACCAGGCAACATTAAAAAAAGCTGCCTTTTCAGGCAGCTTTTATATAAAACAACAAACAACTAGTTTATTACTTTTTGGGCATTAAAACGGCATCAATTACATGGGTAACTCCATTGCTGGATATTACGTCTGCAGTGGTTACAGTAGCGCCATTAATCATTACTTTACCATCTTTGATAGATACAGTCAGTTCTTTACCTTGTACAGTTTTGATTTTCTGACCATCTTTAAGATCAGCTGCTTTAAAAGCACCTGGTACTACATGGTAAGTCAATACGCTTGTTAAGTCAGCTTTCATTTCTGGCTTCAAAAGACCTTCTACTGCACCAGCTGGCAATTTTTCAAAAGCAGCATTGGTGGGAGCAAAAACCGTGAATGGACCGGCACCGCTCAATGTTTCAGCAAGGCCAGCAGCCGTTACCGCAGCTACAAGAGTAGTGTGGTCTGCAGAACCTACCGCATTCTCTACGATGTTTTTTGAAGGAACCATGTTGGCACCACCAACCATTACGCCGGGTTCAGTAGACATTGCAGGGTCAGTAACCGTAGTAGTCATGGCTGTGTCTGTAGTAGTAACGGTCGAAGTTTCTTTACTTGAATCGTTACAGGCTGTAAACATTAGGGAAGATGCCGCGGCGATCATCACCATTGAAAATAAATTCTTTTTCATTTTTAAATTGATTGTGTTGTTAGTTAATTTTTATTTTATTTAACAACGTACGAAACAAGTAAAGGTTCGGTTTGAACTAAAAAAGGCTAAAAGCAATTCGGATGATAGATGCAATAAATGCTGCGAGCCATCGTTCTCTATTAGAAAAACCGATGATATGAGCAATATGTCCGGCAATTACAGCCAACACCCCGTTTTATTTTTATTGAAAAGTCTTTTTAATAAATTGCTGCAGCGGCCGGATATTTACCCCATAAGGCACTATAAAAAAACAGATCGCTTTAGGAAAGGCAGACCCTCCAGGTTGGAATAACCCCGCATTCGTGCGGAATTTACCATCGGAAAAATTCAGCAAATCCCCTCTTGATTCAGACGTTAGCAGATAATATCTTCACAGTATCCTTTAAAATTCCAATTATATGAAAAGAAATGAACCAAACCAATTAACGCTTACCGCCTTTGCTAAAACCATTACAGTACTCTTCAACAGCCTGTTTTTTAGCGACTCTGGAAAAGACTTTCAAAGGTTAAAGAACTTCATTGCTTCTTAACCATCGGTTATTTACCACAACCATTTAAACCCTTTGGCTGGCAGTTGAAGGGTTTTTTTATGCCCGGCGCTCCCTACCCGCTAGCCCAAACCTCCTTGCACCAAAAAAAAGACGCAATTTGATTGCGCCTTAATAAAATATACTCAGTTGCTCATATTAGGTATTAGCTAAATAAATATTCAACATCGGCCTTGCTCAGGGCTTTTACAAAACCATTGTCATCTGTGATAAGCTCTCTTGCCAGAATTTTTTTACGTTCCTGCAATTGCAGAATTTTATCTTCAATGGTATCTATACAAATCATGCGGTAGGCAAAAATGTTTTTGGTTTGCCCAATCCGGTGCGTACGGTCAATGGCCTGTTGCTCCACGGCGGGGTTCCACCAGGGGTCTACAATGTACACGTAGTCGGCCGCCGTAAGGTTCAAACCTACACCACCGGCTTTTAGAGAAATGAGGAACACCCTGCACTCGTCGTTGTTTTGAAAATTTTGAATGGCCCTTTCCCGGTCTGGCGCCGAAGTGCTACCATCAAAATATTCAAATGGAATATTTTGCTCCTTCAACTTTGCCTTAATGAGGCCCAGCATGCCCAAAAACTGGGAAAAGATGAGGGCTTTGTGATCTCCGATATTTTCTGAAATTTCCCTGGTGAGTTCATCGAGCTTGATAGAATGGTTGGGGTATTTTTCGTCTTCGTTTAAAATGGCCGGGCTATCACAAATTTGCCGCAGCTTCATCAGCCCCTGCAAAATAGTGAGTTGCGACTTTCCAATACCCTGGTCATCAATAGTACCCATGATTTTATCCCGGTAACTGTTGCGGTAGGCATCGTAAATTTTGCGTTGCTCCTTTTCCATTTCGCAAAACAGGATGGTCTCTGTTTTTTCGGGCAGGTCTTTGGCCACCTGCTCCTTGGTACGGCGCAAAATGAAGGGGAATAACAATTTGCGCAGGTGATCTTTTTGTTCCTGCTCGCCAAATTTATCGATGGGCGTGGCAAATTCATTTCTAAAAAACTCCATGCTGCCCAGCAAGCCGGGGTTTAGGAAATTCATTTGGGCAAAAATATCGAAGGTGTTGTTTTGAAGCGGCGTACCACTCATGCACACCCGGTTCTTTGCAGTAAGCAGCGAGGCTGCCTTGGTTACCTTAGAAGCAGGGTTTTTGATGGCCTGGCTTTCATCGAGCACCACATAGTCGAAAAACATTTTAAGCAAAATTTGTATATCGCTGCGCAATGTGCCGTAGGTGGTAATGATGATGTTGTGATTGCTCAATTCCTCTGCACTGCGGCTGCGTGCGCTGCCATGGTGTATATGATAAGTGAGGGAAGGTGTAAACTTCTTTACCTCGTTTTGCCAGTTGTAAATAAGCGTAGTGGGGCACACCACAATGGCTTTGAGGCTACCATTGGTTGTTTTATAATAGTCCAGCATGGTAAGTGCCTGCACGGTTTTACCCAAACCCATATCATCTGCCAAAATACCACCCCAACCCACATCATTTAAATAATTGAGCCACTGAAAACCGGATAGCTGGTAGGGCCGTAGAATGTGGGCTACCTCAGCTGGTGCAGGTACTTCTGGTATGTTTTTAAACTCTTTGAGCCTTTCGTATTTCTCATCCAGGGCAAAACTCATTTCGGTTTCATCCCTGTTTTCGTACAACTCATCTATCACACTCATGTGATATTTGCTGAGGCGTAGTTTATCAGAGCGGCCATCGCCCACTTTAAACAACAAGGCATATTTTTTAAGCCATTCGTCTGGCAGTATCCCAAGTGTTCCATCGCCCAGTTGCACAAAAGACTGTTTACCAGCCAGCGCCTTTTTTATATCGGCAATGCCTACCCGCTCTTTGCCAAATTCTATTTCTACTTTGGCATCAAACCAATCCAACCCGCTGCTCACATGTATATGCGTAGTAGGTCGTGCCGTATTAAAGCGGAAATTCTTGAGGGCCTCAAAGCCAAACACCGGCACTTTCATTTCCTTCATAGCATCTACAAAAAGGAAAAACCAGTTGTTGCGCAATACATCGGCACCTCTCAGGGCAAGGCTTCCACTCTCTACCTGTGTTACAAACATGGTATGCAGCGTATCCAACTTTGTTACAAAAGCTTGCTCCGCCTGGGTATTTCGGTGAATGACCAATATTTTATCGCCGTTTGGTATGCTCAGGGTGGCTTTATCTGTGAGGCGGGTTTCGTAACCGCCGTAGTTGAACACCGGTTGAAACAGGAGGTAATCGCCTTTTTCCTGCAACATCAGTTTCACCTCTGGTATGGTATCTTTTATTTCGGTAACCAGGCTTTTGTCAAATTCTACCTGGTACTCTTTGGTAAGCGGGAGAATAACCTTGTGTAGTTTTTCTGTCCATTCAGATTTATTCAACTTGATGTTACCGTCTTTAATAAACTTTTCTGCCTGCAGCACATCTTCTGCTTTCCTCCATAAATAAACTGTGCCCTCGTATAAAAAGATCAGGCTGCTGTCGCATTCGTTTTTTGTAAATGGTAAAAGTTCGCCCTGCAGCTTTACCAAACACTGCATTTCAAAGTGTCCGTTGTTGGCTACTACTTTAAATACTGGTGAAATAAATTCGTCACTCAGCTCTACATTTACCAGGTTCACTGTTCTAAATGTTTTGCCATGGGGCAACATAAAGGTATAAGGCTGGTTGGCCTGTTCTTCAAAAATCTTCTTAAGTTTTGGGTGCAGGTATTCTGTAATAAGGGCCTTAGTTTCTTCTGGCAGATCGTCGCCCTCTGTTTGAATGATGTTTTCCCAAATGCCACTAAACGGAGAATTCCTGTTGAGGTATTTGTTTATTTCGGCATCCTGCAATTTGCGTGCTTGTTGAAAAAGCTGTTTATCGCTTTCGTTGAATACAGCCGTGTTTACAAACTTGGTGAGGTCTAATTTTTCTGTTTTGCCTACCATCTTCCTGGCTTCTTCATCTGCCTCTGCCTGCAAAGTATCTACTATAAAACCAGGGTAAGTTTTGGCATTAAAATTAAACACAAATCCCAGCCGGGTAACTTTGCCATTTAAACTAACCGGTGGCACAACCGTTTCTTCTGCTACAGCCACTGCTTCCTGGGCATAGCTGGTTACGGGGGCCGGGGCCGGGGCTGCCACTCTTTTTATAGAGCTGTCCAGCAATTTTAAAAAAGGTTTTCCTTCTTTGTAGATAAACTCAAACTTGCCGGCCAGGTCGTCTTGCAGGCTGTAACCGTAAATCTGCAGCAGCTTGTTTTTCTCCTTATCCATGTTGCGGATAGTGTCAAAATAGTTGGGGCCAAAAGCATTGAGCAATTGCAGGAAAAGAAGCGTTTTATGTTCGCACAAAGGGTGCATGGCTTCGGTGCAACTGCAGGAAGTATCAAAATTTCTTTCGTCGTTTTTTTGAATGACCAGGGGAAAATGCTCGCCGTTGTAATCCAGTACGGCTTCTACTCTTTCATCGGCCGATTTGCTGATGGTGGCTTTGGTGCCTCTGAGGATGGTTTCTGCTTCCTGGTAAATGGCCGGGGAAGAGAGCATCTTGATCATCTTAAGATCAATATGTTTCATTTTGGCAACCGTATGGCGCTGGTTGTATTGAATAGCGCTGCTCATGAGCATGTTCTTATCAACCATGTCTTGCAGCCGGAAAAGTGCAGCCGATTCGTGGCGGCAAATTTCTCCCAGGTTGTAGGGGCAGGTGCAACGCAGCGATATGAGTTTAGGGTCGGCGTATTTTAGAATGTACACTTTGTAAAAAGTATTATACACATCGTCTTTTACCCTAAAAACAATAGTGCCCATGAGTTCGTCATGCTCCACCATTTCTACATAACCCAGGGCGTGAATTTTTTTTCCACGACGAATCACTTCATCCGTTCCACTATTGTAAACATGCTTAATAAGGTGCGGTAGTGCCAATTGTATATATTTAAATTGATAGTTTTTGCACCTGGTTATTGTGAGCGGCTGGTAATGACCTGTTCAGAAAAGGGCAATTCGCAAAAGTACAGGAAAAAAGATGAGCCCCGGAGTTTCAATTAAAGGTTTGTAAAGAAAAAGTTGTTAAAAACGACGTTGCGGGGCAGTCTGCGGGCTAAGTGCCTGCTATCATCCGGGAGCTTTGTGCTGCTTAGACGGTAGTGCACATTAGCTTACCCTCTCTATAAGAAGGCAGAACGTTGGCACCACCAGGGGTAAGGCAATAGCGGATGTCTTTTTCCAGGCCATAATTGGTAAGGCGGTGGTAATGCGAAGCATTGTTCACTTTCATAAATTCGTACAGGTCTGCCTTTGCATCATGGTACAGGTTGAGTGCTATTTGCGAAGAGTCGCATTGTATTTCAAAATGCTCCTGTATTTTGTCTATCACTGCCCCCGCAAACAGAGTGTCTTCAATATTTATTTTGTCTTTCCAGGCTGCGCAGCCCAGTAGCACGGGTTGATTTTTTTTAACCAGGTGGTCGCACACTGCATCCAGGTTGGGAAAAGATCCGGTGATAATTTCTTTGGCTCCTTTGTCTAAAGCCATGTGTAGCAACTTAGTGCCATTGGTAGTGGTAAGTACCAGTGTTTTTCCCTTTACAAAAGAAGCAGGGTATTCAAAGGGTGAGTTGCCGTATTCCAATCCTTCGGCCACCTGCCCATCTCTTTCGCCGGCAGTAATGGCTGCAATTTGTTTGCCTATGCGTATGCATTCTGCTACGCTGTCTACCGGCACAATGGCTTTGGCTCCGTTGTGTAAGGCTGTAGCAATGGTACTGGTAGCCCGCAACACATCTATGATTACCACAATGCTGGAGCTTACGTCGTAGAGCTTTAACAAGGAGGGAGAAAGACAAGTATAAAGAGCGGGTTTTACAGTTTTTGTCATGCTAATATTTTTTTCCAACGTCCGTTTTCTGCTACTTGTTTGATGGTTTTGTTGCGCTCTTTTAAAAAGCGTTTGATATAATTTTTGAGGAAAAGAGCCGTTGCCAACTTTCCCAATATGCCATAGGGTGCCTCCAATATTATCCGGTCTTTCATCAAGGTACCCTGTTCATTTGTCTCAAAAAAATGTTCGTGCAAAAATTTCTTAAAATCGCCTTGCTGCATTTCATCGCAAAAGTAAGCCGGTGCGTTCATGGCGGTAATGCGGGATGTAAACATTCTGTTTTTTAAAAGATGCCGGGCTTGCCAGGTAATTTCTTCGTGCAGGTTTATTAAACCTGTAGTAACCCCTGCCACCGCTTTTTCACCTGTTTGTTTGGTAGATTCCAGGTGAAGTTCTATGCTACGGCTAAGGTCAAATACAATTTGTATAGGGGCATTTACCTGTGTGCTGATTAATATTTCTGCCAAAGCAAAGCATTCATAGTTTATACAAAAGGAATTTTTACCACAGTGGCTCTTAACAAACTATTTCTAATGCTAATAAAAATTTCGGAGCCTATAGCAGTAGAAGCAGTGTCTACATAACCCATTCCAATAGCTTTGCCCAGGCTGGGAGATTGTGTGCCCGAGGTTACCCGGCCTATCACTTCCCCGTCAAAATTCTTGATTTCGTACTCGTGGCGGGCTATGCCTTTTTCTTCCATTTGAAAACCTACCAGCTTTTTTTCTGGTCCGTTTGCTTTTTGAGCTTCAAAAATTTCCCTGGAAGTAAAGTCTTTGGTAAACTTGGTGATCCAACCCAGGCCAGCTTCTATGGGCGAGGTGCTGTCGTCTATATCATTGCCATATAAACAAAAACCCATTTCTAACCTAAGTGTGTCCCGGGCACCCAAACCAATGGGCTTGATGCCTTGTGCAGCACCTGCTTTAAAAATTGCCTCCCAAATGATATCAGCAGCACCGTTGCTGTCTTCAAAATAAATTTCTACTCCACCGGCGCCTGTATAACCCGTAGCACTCACCATCACATTATCTACCCCGGCAAATGTACCCTTGGTAAAAGTGTAATATTTTAAATTTAAAATATCCATCTCTGTTAATGACTGCAAAATTTTGGTGGCATTGGGACCTTGTATGGCCAGCAGGCAAGTTCTATCCGAAATATTTTGCATGTGTACGCCATCAGTATTGTGGTCGGAGATCCATTTCCAGTCCTTGTCTATATTTCCGGCATTTACCACCAGCATATACGTTTCATTTTCTTTGATGCAGTACACTAGCAGGTCATCTACAATACCACCTTCGTTGTTTGGCAGGCAACTGTATTGTGCTTTGCCAGCAGTAAGCTTAGAGGCATCGTTCGTGGTTATGCGTTGAATTAATTCCAGCGCTCCTTCTCCCTTCAATATAAATTCTCCCATATGGCTCACGTCAAAAACACCGGCATTGTTTCGCACCGCAGCATGTTCATCGTTGATGCCGCTGTAAGAAATGGGCATGTTGTAGCCTGCAAATTCGGCCATCTTAGCGCCCAGGTCTATGTGTTTTTGAGTAAAGGGGGTTTGCTTCATTGATACAAAATTTAAAAAAACGTTCCTGTAAAAATTCAAACAGTTGGCAAATGTAAAATAATACTTGCCAAGTGGAACGTTGACGGGGGTATTTAATTGGGGGAGGGTAAAGGGCAATGAGCAATGGGCAACTGGCCCCGACAGAATGTAGGGGGGCAATGGGCTCAATGGTCAATAGTCAATGGTCAATAGGCAATAGGCAATAGACAATGCCTGCCCCGACAGAATGTAGGGGGCAATGGGCTCAATGGTCAATAGTCAATAGTCAATAGGCAATAGTCAATAGTCAATAGGCAATAGGCAATGCCTGCCCCGACAGAATGTAGGGGGGCAATGGGCTCAATGGTCAATAGTCAATA
>JBBSJJ010000131.1:0-9108 GCA_038257335.1 Chitinophagales bacterium
CAATTATTGCTAGGTAAATACAACAGCCTTAAACTCAATAATAAATTGACCAACTGGCCTGCTCTCAGCTTTAATGATTTTTTAAAAGAACTAACCAAACAAAAAATAAAACTCAGCCTGCCCGAAGAAGCCGGGTGGCTCAGTTATTTTGGCGAGCAAAAAAACATTGCTAATAATATTGAGCAGGTAATTGCTGCAACGGATAAAAAGATAGATAGAATGGTGTATGCGTTGTATGGATTGACGGAGGAGGAAATAAAGATTGTGGAAGCTGTTTAAAGATTCAAAATTAAGGTGGGCCCATTTATAAATTACTAAGGAATTCTTTTGTAAACCGATGTACCTTGTGCGTCACCAATTTGGACACCTTTAAACACGCAAACCGAATTGACATCATTTTTACGACGACCTACATTTATGCACATTTACAAAGCAATAATTTTTGATTTAGGTAAAGTTGTTTTTGACCTTTCGTTTGACAGGACTTTTCAATTTTGGGCAAACGCATCGGGTAAACAATTTGATGACATTAAGAATAAGTTTCAGTTTGATGATATTTTTGACAAGTTTGAAAAAGATGAAATCGCATCAGGACAATTTAGAACAGAGATTTCGCAAAGACTTAATTTAAAACTTTCAGACCAGGAATTTGATAAAGGTTGGTGTGACTTATATCTTGAAACTTACAGCGGTATTGACAACTTACTTGAGGAATTAAAACAGGATTATAAGATTGTTGCGCTTACAAATACAAACATTATTCATAGTAAGGTTTGGAAAATGAAATATGCCGACACTTTGCGACATTTTCAAAAAGTTTTTAGTTCCCACGAACTTAAAGAAAGGAAACCAGACACACAAGCCTATCAAATCGTTCTTAATTATTTAAGAGTAGAACCACAACAAGTACTTTTTCTTGACGACAATAAAGACAATATAAAAGGTGCCGGCCAACTTGGAATAAAAACTATTTTGGTGACATCATATAAACAAATGACCGAAGAATTGAAAGCAAATGGATTACTAAGCTAATACTTGTTTGACTTTGGCGAAGGCATGGTAGGTTTGGCAATAGGCTGGCTGAAGGAAGAAAAATCAGCTACAGATACATATCAGCTATAGTTCAAGCGTAACGTTAATAACCTAGCTTTTAGTTGTTACCTTCATCTCTGGTAAAAATATTACGCTTTGGTTACGGGCTGACAATTATATAATACCAGCCCATCGCCAAACCTTAAAGTCGTATGATTCGCCTTGGTCACCACACCCCAACCGCCGTGGCCTCGGCTTCCCGAAAAAACGGGACAGGTTGACGAGCCACGAATTAAGGAGTCACTATCCTTTTTCAATATTTAAAAAATCAAGAATCAATATTTGAAGGTCGCCATACATGGCTTGTAAAAGCCAAGGCCATGGTAGCCGGCATAAAATGGTTGCTGAGTTTTGCCGATTAAGGCAAGGGAAATGCCGGGCGTTTCTTAAAATGGACTGGAGCTGAAACCTGTCTCGAAAAAAAAATTGCTGAAGAATTTTACAAAGCCACTTTGTAAACTTTACCCGGCTTTAAGAATAACTATTCAATTATAAATTTATACCCCCTGCCATGCACGTTGATAAATTTGAGGGAGGGATCGTCGCTTAATTTCTTACGTAATTTAGATATCAATACATCAACATTTCTGCTGATGACAACTACCCCTCTATCTTCCCAGATTTCTTTCATCAGTTTTTCCCTGTCAACAACCTGGTTTATATTTTCGGAAAATATAACCAGCGCTTTTGTTTCTTTCTCAGAAAGCTCAATATTTATATTTTCAATGGTCAGCAAATTATTACCTGCATAAAATCTAAACTTCCCTAATGCTGCATAATCCTTCCCATCAATAACGCTTGTCTTCTGCTGTTTTCTCCGAAACTTACTGTTCAGGTAATAACCCACGAAACCCAGGGGGATCACCAATAGCAACAACCAAAAGAAATTAATTTCATTTCTCTTTAAAAGGTCTATTTGAATAATATAACAACCCTCTTCTAAAGTGCGGCCCCTGCAGGGAGTTAAGTCGCCTGCGTGGCTATTGATCTCAAAAGCAAAAACAGTTTCATCCTGGTTACAATTCTTTAAACTAACTATATAATCTTTTGCCAGGTCAGTTTTTTGAAAGGTCCGTTGCACCAAATTGATCAGTGAATCTGAAACAAAACTAAAGTTGTTTTGAAAGCTAACCTGGTAGGTATGTTCATTTATTTTTTTCACCGGCAGCACCCTGGAGGTAGAATCTTTGGCCGACAACAACAGATGGTGCCCTACATTCCGCAACACCACTTCAATATGATTTGCAGGAATTTCATTTTGATGTTGGAAAGATGCCACCGCTGAGATAAACATGACAATTAGTGAGATGGAAAAACCGAACAGCATAAATGGCTTCATGCCTGCAAAATAATCTTTTAAACGGCCTGTTGCCCTGCTTTTACAAAGGTTTTACGCTTCTTTTACAAGTTTTTACTACTAAAAACCTTCAGCGTTGTTGGTGCCCAATACCTTTAGTGCATTGTTTCACCAAATCAATTGACCGTCATGAAAATTTATAACCTTGCCTTATTGCTCCTGCTTGAAGGTCCTCATTCTTGTAACCAGGTAATAGAATTTAAACAGGCATCTCCTACCCAGGATAGTGTGCAAGCACAAAAAAGGGACATACCGGCAACCGCCGGCAACATTCTTACCTCAAAAGATGGCGGGCAAACCTGGCAAAATATGAGCGAAGGGTTGCCCAAACAGCTGCAGGATAAATATGGCATTTACAGGGACGTTTTTTTTGCAGATGACAATGGTATTTATCTCACTGCAGGAAACGAGCTGTACCAGGGTAAGCCCAATGCCGCCGTTACGTCATGGACAAAAGACATTTTTCCGGATGGCCAAGGCAGCATTGCCACTGGTAAGAACGGCCTATATGCCTACAATCAAAATGGCCTGATAACACAAAAGCTAAACGGACAGCGTGAATGGAAGCGGGTATTCAGAAATTTCCAGGGGTCTGGCGTACTCACCGTGTTTGAAGCTGCCGGTGGCAACGTTTTCATTGGTACCAGTCAAGGCCTTTTCAGATCCGGCAACAGTGGAAAAACCTGGAAACAAGTGCAAGCTGGTGGCTGGGCAATGAAATTGGTAGAGTCAAACGGCACACTCATAGCTACGAGCGTTAAAGGAATTATCCGTTCAAACGATCAGGGTGAAAACTGGGATGTTGTGGTAAGCGAAGGCGGTGTTGGCATCGCTGTAGAAAGCATCAAAGATGGCTTTGCAGCCATCACCTACAATACGCAGTCGGAAACAAGGAGAATACGTACATCCTACGACGGCGGCAATACCTGGCAAGCCATCGATGCCGGCCTTCCGCCAACGCCCTCCCTTGCCTCCATTATACAAGTGGGGAACGACTATTTATGCGGTCACCCTGTTGGCATTTTCAAATCTTCAGATAAGGGAAAAACATGGAAACTAATGCAGCGATCTATAGACAACAAAGTTTTCAATTTATCTGTTTCGGGCAACGTTATTTATGCCATGCCCGTGAGTGGAGGATGTTGAGGCCCTATCGCACAAACAACCCTTCCTCTCTCGCCGTGGTCGGCACACCGCTGCCGCCATGGCCTGGGCTTCCCGAAAAAGCGGGACAGGTTGACCAGCCACGAATCAGGGAGTCACTATCCGTTTTTTAATATTAAAAAAATCATCAATAAATATTTGAAGGTCTCCATACATGGCTTGTAAAAGCCAAGGCCATGATAGCCGGTTTAAAATGGTTGGCGAGTGTTACTGACCAAGGCAAAAGAAAATGCAGGGGTGGGGGCTATCTCTTTCACATGGTCATGGAGCGTGGCAAAGTAAGTTTGATGGCGGGAGGTTCCTGTTACAAAGTTCATGTAACAGCATACACAAACGCTATGCAGTAGTTTGCTCTATCCACATTGTGTGTATATTTGGTGAGCGGAGGTTTTTTCACAAACTCTCGTTGTCGGAAATGCACCAAAAAATACCTAAAACTATCGATGAAATTTATAAATAAAGGAAACTATATTTTGATTGAGCGTAAAACAGCTAACAAATTAAATAATTTTTCTCTTTCTGTCAGGATATTCGTTTTATTGTTACTTTTTTTGATAACACTAAATCAAATAAAAGCTCAATCATTAGACTCTATAAAAACAGAGCGTTTGACATTTAAAAGTGTAGGAGTAATTCTCGCTGGAACAATATATAAACCAAAATATTCTAAAGCTGCATTAGTAGTTGTACACGGTTCAGGACAAGAACCTCGAATGAGAGTTTTCGGGTGAATTTTTTTTTCAGGAAAAAAATAATACCGGAAAAAAAATAACAGAGGAGCGAATATTTCTTTCATGTTTAAAAATTGTTAAAGCGGCTGTTTAGAACAGCCGCTTTGTTAATGTCTTTAGTACTGTGCTTAAAAAAATAGTTCCCGAATAAATATTTATTTTTTCCGAACGGCGGTTCCTGTCGGGAAACTACCTGCATTTAAATTCATTGTGTAAGTAAAATGTGCTGTTGCCGGATTCGGAATCATTCTAACCAATGGTTTCAATAGGAAAGGCGCCGGGCTGTTATCAGGGTAGGGTTCTACACTTACGACTGCAATACCCCCGGACAGATTAGTAGGAAAAGTTAAACCCCTAGGCTCATTTATGATAAAATCTTCGCCAGGGAAAGGAGGACCAGGCAATGGGCCACTAAATGGCGCAGATGCATCAGCCATGTTGCCATTCATAAATGTACCGGTTGTTACAGGCTGTCCGTTTAATACAGCCCAGCCTTCATATCTCCAACCTACCGGTAATGATGGTAAATTTAATCCGGCGGCAGGTGAAGCACCACTAATATTTATAAACCAAAGTCCACTTAATTCATCCATCATTGAAGCTGTTGTAGGAGTAGCAAGAATAAATTTCCCGGTAGCCGAACCAAAATTTGTATTCAATGCAGCAGGGTGATCGATTGCAAGAGAAGCTGAATTTCCATTAAATGCCCCGGCTAATAAATGCTGATCGCTTGGAGCCGGTGAATTATCTGGATAAGGTTCTACTGTAAGCACAAACATTGCAGCCCTTTTTAGTTTTCCCACAGGCGCAGGCAATTCAAATACGGTCTGAGACATTTGCCCGGAATTATTAACTGTAAAAACGCCTGTTGTTACAGGGCTTCCATCAATAATAACCCAGCCCTCATACCGTGCATTGGGCCCCAGATTTTCAAGTCCGGTAAGGTTAAGTTCCAATTCATCATTCTTCAAATTTTCACTATTTGAGTTTTTGAAACTACTTGTACTTAACTCTTCAACAACTTGTGGAGTGCTTATTTCTTTTTGACAAGATGCAAAAAGAAGAGCAAGAGCCATAACAGAAAATAATTTTTTCATTTGTTTTGTTTTAAAATTTTAAAAAATAGTGTGCCATATATTACCAGATAGTAATAATCAATTTTTAAAATGAACCAATAATTGCAGGTTGTTATTTAAAGAAATGTAGCGTAACCCCGATACTTTTCATAAACCATATTCTGGTATTTGTGTTCTTTAACAATACAGCCCTGTATAATACGTTTAATATCTTCCAATTTTTATTACAGACTATTATCTTTCTTTTACGCTTGGCTAAATTCAGCAGCTACACACATTTGCGACGCTCATTTGTTTTATACAATATAAATACGGGAGAAGATAAAGAAGGTTGCAAAGAGCAGAAATATTTTTGTGGGGGTAGTATAAGTTATATCCTGTGTCACGGAGTTTAAGTTCAATTAGCACATGATTGTCGGCGGTCTTAAAGGATATTTCTGACGGACCTCCGTTACCTAAATTAATTTCTCGAAGCCACTCAATGTCCTTTGTCCCGAAAATGTTTAAACGCTCTTTGTGCGGCAGGCAAAGCAGCGTTGGCAATCACCAACAATCAGCTGGGGGTCTGTAAAAAAAATACGCCCACTATAATGAAATAGATATCAACAAATGTAGAATTCCCGGTCAGCCTCAGAACACGAACCGGGGCGGCGGCCGCTGTTGGTAGCTGACCAACAACAAACGGTCCTATATTGCCTGCAACCCTTTCGTTTGCATAAACGTATATACCTATATAAGCAGTAATGATGAGCAAGAATTACACATGCAGGTATTTTTTTGTAATTTATACTTTCATCAACCCAGTAAATTGAATAAAGGCATTTGGAAAGTTTAACCCTTATAGTAAATGGCTGTTTAAAACGGGATCATACCTATCAGAAGTTATTGTACGAACGGTATTATGGTTTTGCATTGAAAACAGTTTTCCGGTATATATACTGGTACGATAAAGCCGTGGATGCCACCAATGATGGTTTTATTAAGTTCTTTAACAAGATTGAGCAGTTTAATATGAGCAGCGAAACCGATTTGGAAAAAATGCTGATGGGGTATTTAAAAAGGATTATGATAAACACGGCCATTGACGAACTGCGCCGCTGCAAGATGACCCCCGAAATTGGCGGCATACCTGAATATGTTTGGGAAACCGCCGAAGACAAAGCTGAAACCCCCGATCAAAAAATACTGTACAAAGAACTGATTGTACTGATAAAAGAACTGCCGCCGCAGTACCGGAGTGTTTTTAACCTGTATGTAATTGATGGTTTTAACCACCTGGAAATTGCCGACATTCTGAAGATACCTGTGGGCACATCCAAATCGAATTTATCACGTGCCCGGCAGTTGTTACAAAACACTATTAAAAAAAGCGAAGAAGCAGCATTATGCCGAATATAGATGACCATATGGACGACCTGTTTAGAAATGCAGCTGACAATTATCCGCTGAAAACAGATACAGGCAATTTTGAAGACCTGCTGCCCTTTGTTGCTGGCCAGGCTGCTGTAAAAGTCGCAGGCAAAGCATCTATAGGAAAACGCAAAAGCTGGGCACTGCTGCTGGCATGCCTTATCATTGGAGGAAGTACGCTTACTTATTTTATTTACAATAATAATAAAGGTAATTCAAAAACAACATCTGCATCGCCGCAAAAAAATAATAGGGAGCAAAAAGTTGTTCCATCACAAACAAATACCTCATCGCAATTAAATACAACAACACCTCTGCCAACAACAGAAATAACTAAAGCGAACAAAGCTAAACAACCAGAAGATTTTTATCTACCCAAAAAACAAAAGCAAAATACACAGGCTAAATTTTCTGTAAATATTATTGGCGGCATGGCAATGAGCGTTGCTGACGAAGATGAAAAATCAACAGGCAGCGAGGATTTAACAACAAAGACGAAGACGGTTTACGACGATCATCAGCAAATAAAAATTACAGTGGCAAAACCCGGTACAGCAACTGATGAGTTGGAGAAAAGTATTGTAACAGCTGAAATGTCATCCAACAAAAAAACAACTAAGCCAGACAATAAAAAAGAAACGGCAGTGACAGAAATAACAACTACCAAACCAGATAAAAAGATAAAACTTAAACCCGATTTTTACTACGGCCTAACTGCTGGTGCCGAACTTAACCAGGTAAAAGGCCAGGGCGTGACTAAGACGAGCCTCAATGGTGGTGTGGTGCTGGGTTTGCAGTTGAGCAAAAAAATATCGGTAGAAACCGGCATGCAGTTAACACAAAAAAAATATTACAGCTCGGGCGAATATTTTCATCCAAAAACCAGCGATATGCCCGGCAACATGAAAGTAATGAGCCTGCATGGTACCAGCACGCTGGTTGAAATTCCGGTGGGCGTAAAATATAATTTCTCTAAAAAGCAAAACGGCTTTTACGGTAAAGCTGGTGTATCAACCTACTTGATTACCAAAGAAAGCAATGAATACAAGGTCATGGTAGGTGGTGTGCCGCAGGATATAAACAGTACTTACAAAGACAAACACGTATACGGCGCCGCCCATCTTAATTTGGGTTCAGGCTACCAGCATGGGTTGGGCAAAAAACTTAATATCCGTGTAGAACCATATATACGAATTCCTTTAAAGGGAATCGGCATTGGATCGTTGCCGGTTACAAGTACAGGGCTGCAGCTTGTACTTACCCGAAACATAATGAAAAAACACACTCATTAAATCAAATAACAAAGGTGATGCAATAAGAACAACTTCCCAAGTGAGCAATGTTTTGTCGGAACATTTTCTTCGCCGTGGTCAGCACACCGCAGCCGCCGTGGCCTGGGCTTTTTCCGCCGATGCAGGAGTTCACCTTTTTAATAGCCTAACCCTCCAGCCATTACACGCCGATGCCTGGTGTCTGCCTATCGGCAGATAAATTTTCACCAGCATCGCAACCCTTCTAAACTAACTAATTTTTTTCTACATTAGTTAACGACATTTCCCTATCCAATTGAGTGGCCGCAATACTTTACAGCCTCTATAAGGAACTGGTTGCCGATTTTGGCGTCAGATAAATATAAGAACATCATTACCGATAGCCTTCATTTTATGGTTCAAAATAAACGGATTGAATTAAATGCTTTTGTAGTAATGGATAATCACATCTATTTGATTTGGCAACCACTCCCAGGGCATTCACTGTCATCTATTCAATTGAGCTTTATGAAATTTACAGCTCACCAAATAAAATTTGCATTAGCAATAGACAACCAGGTATTATTGGAACAATGTAAAGTCAATAAGACAGACGGGGCATACCAAATATGGAAACGTAAAACCTTTGAGTATTGAGTTAAGTTCGGAGAACGTATTTATAAATTCCTTCGCCCCGCTCGGCTCACCCCAACCGCCGTGGCCTGGGCTTCGACCATCCACGAATTAGGGAATCACTATCCGTTTTTCAATATTTAAAAAATCAACCATAAATATTTGAAGGTCTCCATAGATGGCTTGTAAAAGCCAGGGCCATGATAGCCGGTTTAAAATGGTTGGCGAGTTTTGCCGACCAAGGGAAAAGGGACTGATCATTTTAAAATGCTAACACATTATATGGGAGAATAAGTCGTTGCTCTTCTAAATTTGTTGATGCAGGTGAAAACACCTGCATCGGCGTGTGGCGGCGGCGGCGCTGGCATCGTGATAATTGCAACACCTGCAGCGGC
>JBBSJJ010000132.1:0-9058 GCA_038257335.1 Chitinophagales bacterium
GTCATGGGCACAATGTCGGCGGCAATGGCAGTGGCAGTAAGGTCCAGGTATTTGTAAACGTTTTCATCTGGAACATGGAGCGTTTCTGCCAGGGCAGATATTAATTTGAAACCCACACCACATCCGCAAAGTTCTTTGTAAGGGTACCTGCAATCGCTTTGCTTCGGGTTAAGGATCGCTACGGCATTTGGTAGGGTTTCGCCAGGAAGATGATGGTCGCAAACTATAAAATCAATACCGAGGGAAGAGGCATAGCTAATCAATTCAACTGATTTGATGCCGCAATCAAGACAAACGATTAGGAGAAAACCGTTTCTTGCTGCATAGTCGATACCAATTTTGCTTACACCATAACCTTCCCTGTAGCGGTGTGGGATGTAAAACTCTATGTTTTCTTCGGTGTAGATAGAAGTTAGAAACTGGTACATACTTGCTACAGCCGTGGTTCCATCCACGTCGTAATCGCCAAAAACCAATATTTTTTCATTATTGCTAATCGCATGAATGATACGATCAACAGCCAATTGCATATCTTTCATTAGCCAAGGGCTATGTAGCATTTCCAGGCTCGGCCGAAAGTAAGACCTGGCAGCGTCAAAGTCAACCATGCCTCTCCGCACAAGAATGTCGCACAAAAAGGGTGATATCCTTAACTCCTTCCTCAAAACAGCGGATTGTTCTTTATTATGGGGTAATATTGTCCAGCGTTTTTCCAACATCAGTATTTTCTATCTGTTGTAAATCGAACCAACTCCTCGAGGGCCTTTCTAACCGGTGTGTCTTTAAAAGAATTTAAAATGGTAAGCGCTTCATCGCGGTAAGCGAACATTTTTTGCTCGGTATATTCAATGCCTCCGCTTTTAGAAACAAAGTCAATTACTTCCTTCACTTTCTGTGGGTCCTTATTGTTGTTTTTAATAGTATAAATGAGGCGCTGTTTAGTTGCTCTATCAGCTTTGTTTAAGGAATAGATAAGCGGAAGTGTGAGTTTTTTTTCTTTGATATCATTACCGGTAGGTTTGCCGATATCGGCGGAACCGTAATCAAACAAATCATCTTTTATTTGGAAGGCGATACCGACTTTTTCACCAAAAAGTTTCATTTTGTTTGTAATGTCCTCATCGCCTGTAGTGCTGTAGGCACCCACACCGCAGGCTGATGAAAGTAAAGATGCAGTTTTGTTTTTTATGATTTCAAAATAGATATTCTCATCCAGGTTTAGCTTCCTGGATTTCTCAATCTGCATCAATTCCCCCTCACTCATTTGCCTTACAGCATCAGATAAAATATGCAGATGCTTAAAGTCTTCGTTTGTAGTTGATAAAAGTAAGCCTTTTGATAAAAGGTAGTCGCCCACCAGCACAGCGATCTTGTTTTTCCAAATGGCATTGATAGAAAAGAAACCACGCCGCTCAAATGACTCATCCACAACATCATCATGTACTAACGTGGCAGTATGGAGCAGTTCAACCAGCGCAGCGGCCCTGTAAGTTTTTTCATTAATCTCCCCATGCAGTTTTGCACTTAGAAACACAAACATTGGCCTTAACTGTTTGCCTTTTCTTTTTATAATATATTTCATAATGCTGTCCAAAAGAGCAGTGTTACTTTTTACAGCATCAGAAAACTTAGATTCAAAAATTTTTAATTCAGGACCTATAATATCGGTAACAAACTTCATAGCTTAAAAAAGGGCAATTTAAGGAAGAGGAACCCCTTAAAAAATTAAATTATTAGGTTACTAAAATGTTACGTGCAGCGAATAAAAAGCCTTTTGTCTCCTAATATAAGCAATAAAACGGGTATAGCTCAATGCCTGCCTATAAATAATTGCTAAATAAATTTGTAATTTAATAAGGGTTTGAATACCTTTGTCCTTAATCAACTCGTATATTTAGAAATCTATTAATCATTAAGTTATGGTAAGCAAAAAGTACAAATTATTATTAACAGGATTCTTTATGGTCCTTGCAATGGGAGCATTCGCCCAATCTCAGAGTGGATACGACGTCTATGATTCGTCAGTAATCTCCACCAAGAGCATGCCTCAGCAAAACGAATTTTGGAATAATTCATATAATTTTCCGGCAAAACCCCGCAATATGTGGGAGTTTGGTATATCTGGCGGCTCCTTCAATGTAATTGGAGATGTAAGTACTAAATTTCCTACTCTAGGATTTGGGGCACACTTGAGAAAAGCATTTGGTTACGTATTTTCAATGAGACTTCAATATTTGAATGGTACTGCAAAGGGTTTAAATTGGAATTCTTCTGATAATTATGCGAAAAATACAGCTTGGGACCAGTATGCATCTATTCAAAGAAATGGTGCAGGAGACCTGGAGGCACGTTTTGGTCTTGGCGGCCAAGCGTCTCAAACTCTAGACAAAGTATTTTACAATTATAAGAACAAGACTCAGGATTTGAGCTTACAGGGTATCATAACCTTGAACAACGTTCGCTTTCACAAGCAAAAATCTAGTTATGTCTTTTACATAGGTGCTGGCGTTGGTGCTACTGCTTATGAAGTTATGGTGAACGCTTTGGATGCAAATGGTGCTTCTTACAGGTCTTTGTTCTCAGGCATACAAGGTGGTTCTTACGAAAATAGGAAAGATATATTAGACCAGTTGAAAGACAATATGGACGATACTTACGAAACTCCTGCACAGAGACAAGGTAATCGTCGTGCAACTCTGGGTGATGATAAAACACTTAGGTTCTCTACAACAGCTTTAGCTGGTGTTGCCTTTAAGTTAGGTAAGAGAATTAATCTCGCCTTGGAAAATCGTCACACTTTCATTAAGGATGATTTGTTAGATGGTCAGCAATGGCAGGAACATCCAAGGGGTGACGCAGTTCTTACCGGAAACTGGGATTCTTACAATTACCTTTCTCTTGGTTTAAATTTCAATCTTGGATCTAAGGCAGTTGAACCGTTGTGGTGGTTAAATCCTTTGGACTATGCCTACAGCGAGTTAAACAATCCTAAGCACATGAAACTTCCAAAGCCAATTTTGGATGACACAGATGGTGATGGTGTTATTGATCAGTTAGATCGTGAGCCCAATACCCCTGCAGGAAGTCCTGTTGATACTCATGGTGTAAGCCTTGATACTGATGGTGATGGTGTACCAGACTATAAGGACAAGCAGTTAATTACTCCTACAGAATGTCAGCCAGTGGATGCAGATGGTGTTGGTAAGTGTCCAGAGCCAGAATGTTGTAAAAATATGGGAACTGGTGTTGGAACTGGAAACTGCCCTGCAGACTACCCAAGTGTTAGTTTCACAGGCAACGGTACTTCTTTAAACAGCAACGCAAAAGCTATGCTTTCTACTGCTGCTGCTAAACTAAAAGCTAATCCAAACTGTACTATTACAGTGAATGGCTACCCAGAAGCTTCTAAAGCTTCTCAGGCAGTGGCTCAAAAAAGATTGGATATGATCCGCAGTTATTTGGTTGAAACTCAAGGTATCAGCACCGACAGAATTTCTACCAATGCTGAAGTAGGTGGTGGTGATAAAAACACGGTTGATATTAAAGCCAACTAATAAAAAAAATAATTTTTGCTTAATAGACAAACCCTCCAATAATGGAGGGTTTGTCTATTTTCAGTCCTTTACAATATCATTAACGCCTACATTTTGGAAAAGAAATTAATAAGACTCATTTTCGCAAAAAACCGTTAATTTTACACCTCTTTATGAAATTAATTAAAGTATTTTCTGTTCTGATTTTGTTGGGTTTCCTTTTAGTCTCCTGTAGTAAGTATAGCAAGGTTGAAAAAAGTAAGGATGTTGAATACAAATTGACAAAGGCAGATGAGTATTTTGCGAAAAAGAAATATAGGCAAGCTCAACAACTTTACGAAAGTTTGTTTCCCGTATACAAAGGCACTCAAAAATTTGAAGATTTATACTACAAATATGCTTACTGCTTTTATTACCAGGGGCTCTACAGCGATGCAGAAAATTTGTTCAAAGGTTACCTAGAAGTATTCCCAACCAGTGCCAGGGCAGAGGAAGTTGATTATATGAGAGCATATAGTTACTACAAAAGAAGTCCGAAATTAGAGCTAGAACAGGTGAACACGGTGAAGTCCATGAATATGATGCAGAGTTTTATAAACACGCATCCGGCATCTGCCAGAAATAAGGATGCTTCAGAAATAATTGATGCGAGCAGGGCTAAGCTGGAACAGAAGGACTATAGATCAGCATTGCTTTATTATAACCTTGAAAAATACCGGGCAGCTGCTTTAACTTTTACCAACCTTCTGAACAAATATCCGGAATCAGCAAAAGGAGAAGAATACAAATTGATGGTGATCAAGTCTTACTACAAATTTGCCAAAATGAGTTACATTGACAAGCAAGTTGAGCGATTTGAAAAAGTAATCAGTGAATTCATCGATTTTTCCGAAAGATTTCCTGAAAGTAAGTTTTTAAAAGAAGCAGCGGAATATAACAACTTAAGTAAAACTCAAATAAAAGAAATACAAAATGAGCAAAATTCGTCGACAGTTAAGCGGTAATACAAGTAGTTCTGTGGAGCCCAAAAGGTTATCTGAATTAAAAGATAAAACCGGTAATTTATATGAGTCCATCAATATTATTTCTAAAAGGGCTAACCAGATAAATATTACCATTAAAGAAGAGTTGCACAACAAGTTGGAAGAATTTGCAAGCCATACCGACAGCCTTGAAGAAATTCATGAAAATAAAGAGCAGATAGAAATATCCCGTGCATACGAGCGTATGCCAAATCCAGCACTTTTAGCAACTACAGAATTTTTGGAAGACAAGATCTACCATCGCAAAAGCGAAGAAGATTTGTTTAGTTAACAATTAACAACTTTAGCGATTCTTTTAAATAAGAAGTCATATTTTTAACGACGGTTGTTTGACCGTCGTTTTTTTTATGCTAACCAATAAGAAAATTTTAATTGCTGTTACAGGCAGCATTGCAGCTTATAAAATTGCGATCCTGGTACGTTTGTTAGTGAAAAACGGAGCGGAAGTAAAAGTTATTATGACTCCTTCGGCAACTGCATTCATAACACCTCTCACCCTATCAACTCTTTCTCGTAATGAAGTGCATTCTCAGCTTGCGATAGATGATTCGTGGACGAATCATGTAACGCTAGGTAGATGGGCAAATATAATGTTGATTGCTCCTTTAAGTTGCAATAGTCTGTCTAAAATGGCTACAGGCGCCTGCGATAACCTTGTTATGGCCGTGTACCTTTCTGCCACATGCCCCGTAGTAGTTGCTCCTGCAATGGATGAAGATATGTGGTTGCATCCGTCAACAAAGGCCAACCTGTCAATTTTGAGTTCCTATGGCAATCAAATTGTAGAGGTTAACAACGGAGAACTGGCTAGTGGTCTCATCGGACCAGGGCGCATGGCAGAGCCGGAAGAACTGGTAGCCTGGCTAACCGATTTTTTTAGCAGACGAAAAACCCTCTCTGGTAAAAAAATTTTGATTACGGCAGGCCCAACACATGAGGCTCTGGACCCTGTTCGATACATCAGCAACGCTTCATCCGGAAAAATGGGTATTGCGTTGGCGTTGGAAATTCAGAAAAGAGGTGCAGATGTTACGCTGGTGGTAGGGCCTATTTCGGAAAAAATACCGGCGGGGTTAAGGGTCATCCATGTAATTTCGGCCGACGAAATGTACAATGCAGCCATTGCCAATTTTGAACATGTGGACTGGGCAATTATGACTGCTGCAGTAGCAGATTATATGCCAGAAAGAGCCGAGGAAAATAAGATTAAGAAATCGGGAGAGGAATTGACCCTTAGGCTCAAGAAAACAAAAGATATACTTGCAAAATTGGGCGAACTCAAAACGAACAAACAATTATTGGTTGGATTTGCTTTGGAAACAAATAATGAAACTGCTAATGCACTTGGAAAACTAACAAGCAAGAATGCTGATTTTATAGTTTTGAACTCGATGCAAGATAAAGGGGCAGGATTTGGCAAAGACACTAACAAAGTCACGATATTCTCCAAAGATGGCAGGCATCACCATTTCGATACAAAGTCTAAGACTGCAGTTGCTGCAGATATTGTAAACACTATTATCAATTACAATCATGAATAGATTCCTTCTTATAATTTATTTTTCGGTAGTCTGCTCAGTGGCACAGGGCCAGGAGTTAAATGCCAGGGTGACGGTGGTGTCAAACAGAATTGGCAACACTGTTAATAGAAATGTTTTTCTTACACTACAAACAGCCTTAAACAATTTTTTAAATAACAGGAAGTGGTCAACAGAAACGTATAGCGCCAACGAGAAAATTGATTGTAATTTTTTGCTCAACCTGGAGCAAACCTCTGAAACCAATGTGTATGCAGCTTCGTTAACGGTGCAGGCTGCACGACCTGTTTTTAATAGCAGTTATCTTTCTCCACTGATCAATTTTAAGGACGACAATATTATATTCAAGTACACAGAGTTTCAGATATTAGAATTTAACGACAATCGGGTAACAGGGTCGGATGCTTTGGTCTCTAACCTTACCGCTGTTTTAGCTTACTATGCTCACTTGATTCTTGCGTTCGATAATCTTTCCTTTGCCCCTAAGGGTGGAGATATTCATTTTCAAAAAGCCCAGAACATAGTAAATAATGCACCTGATGGAAGAGGTATCAGTGGGTGGAAAGCCTTTGATGGAATTAGAAACCGTTACTGGCTGGTTGAGAATATGCTCAATAGCCGATACAACATCATGCATGATGTTTATTATAATTATTACAGGTTGGGAATGGATAGGATGTATGATGATGAAAAGGCAACCCGAACTGAATTGTTGAATGTTTTAAATCTTCTGACCAATTTCAACAGTGAGAATCCTAACACAATGATTAATCAATTTTTCTTCCAGGGAAAATCCACAGAATTGATAAAGATATTTTCTAAAGCAAGCCCCATTGAAAAGGCCCGGGCACTGGAACTTCTCCAGAAACTGGATCTTACGAATGCAGGCATTTACCGGGAGCAGTTGAAATGAAAACCTTCATAAGATTATCAGTTTTTTTTGGAATGGCAGTATTGATTTCCTGCTCAAAATCCAAAGTCCCAAAGGGCATATTTGCCCCTGAGAAAATGCAGGCCATATATTGGGACTTTATTCGTGCAGACGTGTATGCCAATGAGATTGTACGGAACGATACCAATCGAAATGCAGCCAAAGAAAATATGAAGCTGCAAAAAGAGATTTTTGTTTTGCACAAAATAACAAAAGACGAGTTCTATAAAAGTTACGATTACTATCTTAATCACCCGACATTGATGCAAGACATGTTAGACACAATGACGGTAAGGCAGCAAAAAAAAATCGATATTATTAAAGAAGAAAAGGCGCGGGCAGACAGCGCCGCATTAAAGCTTTTGGATAAAAAGAAGAAATAATTATTGAGCATGAAACAAAAATATGAGAACGCAAAGGAAGCCGTAGCAGATATCAACGACGGAGCTACGCTTATGCTCGGTGGTTTCGGCCTCTGTGGTATTCCTGAAAACTGCATTGCCGCATTGGTGGAAAAGGGTGTAAAAATGCTTACCTGTATTTCTAACAACGCCGGGGTAGATGATTTTGGTATAGGGTTGATGTTGCATAAACGGCAATTAAAAAAAATGATTGCATCTTATGTAGGCGAGAATGCAGAATTTGAAAGGCAGTTGTTGAATGGTGAGTTAGAGGTTGATTTAATACCACAAGGTACACTTGCCACCAGGTGTATGGCAGCAGGATATGGCATGCCCGCAATTTTTACACCTGCTGGTGTGGGTACCGAAATTGCCATTGGTAAAGAAACCAGGAACTTTAATGGCAAAGATTATTTGCTCGAACTGGCTTTTGATGCAGACTTTGCACTTGTAAAAGCATGGAAAGGTGATACAGAAGGTAACTTAATTTATAAAGACACAGCCCGTAATTTTAACCCTTTGATGGCGATGGCCGGCAGAATTACCATTGCAGAGGTAGAAGAACTGGTTCCCGCAGGAACCTTAGATCCCAATCATATTCATACTCCCGGCATTTATGTACACCGTATTTTCCAGGGCAGTAATTATGAGAAGAGGATAGAACAGAGAACGGTGAGGGAATAAGTTAATTAGTTGATCAGTTAATTACTGGTCTTCAATTGTGACGTACTTCCGAACTCAAAAATCCGAAATAAAATGGCTTTAGATAAGTATCAAATAGCGCAGCGAATTGCAAAAGAATTGCAGGATGGTTTTTATGTAAACCTTGGTATTGGTATACCTACACTGGTGGCCAACTACATACCAGAAAATATAAGAGTAGTTTTGCAAAGTGAAAATGGCTTATTGGGCATGGGACCATTTCCAATTGAAGGGCAGGAAGATGCAGATCTAATCAATGCGGGGAAGCAAACTATTACCACTTTGCCAGGTTCCTCTTTTTTTGACAGTGCACTGAGCTTCGGTATGATAAGGTCAGGCAAAGTTGACCTTACCGTACTAGGTGCAATGGAAGTGAGTGACAATGGTGACATAGCGAACTGGAAAATACCAGGTAAAATGGTAAAAGGCATGGGCGGTGCTATGGACCTGGTGGCCAGCGCAAAAAATATTATTGTTGCAATGATGCACACGAACCCCAAGGGAGAAAGTAAACTCTTGCCTGCCTGCACCCTACCGCTCACAGGTGTGCAATGCGTAAAGAAAATTGTAACAGACCTTGCCGTGTTAGAAGTAACACCCGATGGCTTCTTGCTTTTGGAAACCGCACCCGGTGTGAGTATAGAGGAAGTGAAAGCAAAAACAGCTGGTAACTTGATAGTGAGTGATAGTGTGAAGGAAATGGAGTTTTAAGAACGACTGCAAAATCTATAAAATATCATTATTGTCCGGTTAAAATTAGCATAAAAAGCCCTACAAGCCAGTAACGGTGATGGTTTGCGTCGAAAAAATATTGGTTTGAAAAGTGGGGGTAGTGCATGGGGTTAATTTTAGGTAGCAAAAGCATAGGGTGCATTGTGTGTTTTCCGCCAGGCTTTGTAGGTGTCTTTTA
>JBBSJJ010000133.1:0-8909 GCA_038257335.1 Chitinophagales bacterium
AATGCTGCCATATCATTGGTTGTAAAAAGTTAAACTTTTAAAAAGTGGTAATTTACAACCTTTGTAATAGGGGGATTTTCAAAAATATATCTTCAATTTACTATCAAGCTTTTAAAGTCAGGTTTCCAAATATTATTGTAATAATGAGCTTAAAAATATTCGGAGAGTGATGTTGTGCACGACATAACTAGTTGCCTCCGGATGAACCATTTAAAGATGCAGTTTGCAACTGCTGTGTCATTTATTTTTAATTTTATTTATTATGAAAAAATTAAGTAGAGATGAAATGAAAAAGGTTATGGGCGGAGTTAACTCAAGTACAGGCGGCGTATGCGGGGGATCTTGTATCGGTTCTGTTGGAGACTGGTCATACGTGCCGGAAAATGGAACATTGATGGGATGCTTGGCAGACATTCAAAGATACTGTAGGTCTGGTCAAGGAACCTGCAGCTTTAATTGTGGCGGCGGAGAAATGGAGATTTAAGATTGCACAATTATTCCAAATCCTTCTTCAGAAAAATATATTTTTCTGAAGAAGGTATTATGTGGTTTTCAAAGTCATGCTTAAGTATCTTGTTTGAGTTTATCTGGAGCGAAAATTTCTTTTATGAAAAAACTATATCTCCTATTGCTTTTGTCATTTTTACTGAAGAATGCAGTAAGAGCAAATCCAGGAACTGTTATTTGTGGTAAATATCGTAGCGAAGCCAAATTAGACATTAAAATTTATGAGCCTGTAAATAATTATTACAATCAGTTCTTCTCAAATAGCTTGGTGTCGGAGCAACATCTTCTTCTAGTTTCTGATTCATTTTACTTCAAAACCGTTCTAGAAGTACCAGCCACTATCTTGTTATATATTACTGACGAGGATAAAAACTTTGTAACCAAGGCCGTTCTGTTGTTATTTCCGGCAGATTCATTGCACTTAATGATTGACCTGGTGAGCGAAAGGACCGAAGAAATTACATTTAGTGGAAGCAATAGCAGGGGACACAAGTTGTTTAACGACATAGACTATAATCCATTAGATAAATACAATGGCATACTTAATATATTTCGAAATTTGGAAGGGTATAAGCAAACATTTATTTCCCAGATTGACTCATCTGTAAATAGGTTAACTGGCAGATTTGACTCTTTATTTGCACAATCAGTCATAAGCACCGGATTTAACGACTATGCCAAAAAGTCTTATACAGTTATGCTCTATGATTTCGTAGTTGGCAATATCCTACACAAAAACGAACCACGGGCAATATTTGCAAAAGCAGCGAGAGATTCTATAGTCACCTACTTTTATGAAAAATGTCCTGTTTCCGAAGGCAATAATGTGCAAACTACCTATAACTCTTTCCTTTACCTATTGAACTACTACAGGTTTTTAGCCTACTTAAAAATAAATTTAAGTGCGCCTGAGGAATTAGACAAAGCTTTTAGTTTAGTAATAAATGACAGTTCCTTTGAAATTGGAAAAGAGTGCGGTCAGTTTCTTCGTTTAGAAAATAGAGGTGAGGATTTGTGGGCAATATTTATGCTTAACTTATTAAATTTTACTGAGGCTAACACCTTCGATCATGAAATAAAACAATTTGACTTTATTTTTCCCGGTAGTAAATGGATCAAGTATTTAACAGACAAAAGAGCGCAAATGGGTAACATTGAAAAAGTAGAATATAAATTGGCAGGTCCGATAATCTTTGTCGATACGTCCCTGCGTATTCAAACTTTTGATGAGCTTTTGAAAGTACTTCCGGCTGGTAAACCGGTATTCATAGATTTATGGGCATCCTGGTGTGGCCCCTGCATTAAAGCTTTTCAGTACAACAATCAATTAGATACTTTTCTTATAAAGAATGGTATAGAGAAATTGTATATCAGCCTTGACAGTAAAAATGCAGAAGGTAAATGGAAGGATGCAATTGATAGGTTTAGTTTGGGGGGATATCATGTGCGAGCTAGTTCAGCATTAATCTCTGATTTCAAAGAGATTTGCGGGATACGCAATACTGACCCAATTGCGATACCGAGATATTTGCTAATAGACAGCCAACATAAAGTAGTTTTAAGTAATGCAAGTGGCCCTGCTAATATCAAAACACTGCGTTCACAGATTGAGAAGTACTTATTTACCGAAAAATGAGATAAGAATTTGGTAAAACAGGTGGACTGCCTTTTGCCTAATGATAAATTCGATATTGATGGCACTCCGGTTCCAGTTTTTTGTGCTGTTCCCCATGATCAATAGGATACAGAAAAGTATGTTTCAAATATCTGGGCCCTTTTAAAAGAGCTTAGATATTTGAAATTATTCATCTAAAGCTAAAGATTAGACTTTTATATTAAAAATTTTATGATGAACAGAACTGTAGGTATCTTTTTGGCACTAATGTCAATTGGTTATTTCGCTTTTACTCAGGCAATAGATTCATTAAAGATTCCGTATCTATTGCAATCTGAGGAGGAAATAAAAATGCGAAAGTTGTTATCAAGGATTGGTAATTATGAACATGCAATTGGAAAATCTTTTGGTGATTTCTCAACGCTAGATATAAAAGGGACAAGTATTTCACAAGATCATTTGCAAGGCAAAATTACTCTTGTCAATTTTTGGTTTGAAGCCTGCCCCCCGTGTCATTTAGAATTCAATGACCTAAATCTTTTGTATAGCAGATACAAAGCAGACAGCAACTTTCAAATAATTAGTTTCACGGTTGATGGTATTGATGAGGCAAAGAAAAATGTTGATAAGCATAACTTGAAATACCGAATAATCTCTATACCAAGAATATTGTGCTACACTTTAAATTTCAACCATGGTTTCCCTACCAATTTTATAGTGAATAGTGATGGCAAAGTTTCTTTCGGGCACACCGGGGTTGGAGAAGGAGGAACCAATGCTTTTAATGACATTTTAGTTCCAAAGATAGATTCGTTGCTCTCCAATTTAAAGCGGGGCAATTGAAAAGTATTACAACAAAATATATTGAAGGTTCAACCGTTTGTTTTTAACAAAATAACTTGCAACTGCTGCGTTTTTTATTTTCATTGCTTAAGTTTAAAAATCAATTAGAGAAGAAATTAGGAATAGAATAGGCGAAGTGAGCAACGACTACTTCCAATAGTTAGCCTGCCAGTTTTAGGAAAAATGATACACTGGTACTGGGAATGTTGTGGTATCGCAGCCTTGGCAGGACAGGCACACCCAGCTTTAAAAACTTCATATTTGCCGAGCTAGTGCGTGAGACTTGAAAGTTAAAACTACTTCAACCTTTTCAATTAGAACAGGCCGTTAGGATGTAATTGTATTGCAGGGTGCCTTCTTTACCCCTTATTTGCCAACTGCCCACAAGCTGCATCAATATCTTTACCCCTGCTGCGTCTAACCCGAACGTTTACTTTGTTGGCCACCAGATAATCGGTGAATATCTGTGTGCTGTCTTCATCTGTTTTTATAAACGGAATACCGGCAACAGGATTGTATTCAATAACGTTTACCAGCCGGGTGGGAATTTTGCGGTACACTTTTACCAGTTCGGCTGCATCTTCCAGGCTGTCGTTTTCGCCCTGCAGTAATACGTATTCTAAAGTGATATCGTTTTTGGTTTGATCGTAAAAATAATTGAGGGCTTCTATCAACGCAGCAATGTTGTTGCTTTCGTTGATGGCCATGATGCGGTTACGTTTTTCGTCGGTGGCGGCGTGTAAAGAAAGGGCGAGGTTAAAGCGTACTTTATCATCGCCCAGTTGTTTGATCATTTTGGCAACACCAGCGGTAGAAACAGTGATGCGTTTCGGGCTCATATTCATACCATCGCTCGCCGTAATGCGATCGATGGATTGCAATACATTTTTATAATTGAGCAATGGCTCGCCCATACCCATGTACACAATATTGGTGAGGTTGGTACCATTTACCCGCTGACTCTCGTCGTTGAGCAACACCACCTGGTCGTATATTTCATCAAAACCAAGGTTGCGTTTGCGGCCCATGAGGCCAGTGGCGCAAAAGGCACAGCTAAGGCTGCAGCCAATTTGAGAAGACACACAGGCAGTATTTCTTTTTTCGGTGGGGATGAGTACGCCTTCAATATAATGACCATCAAAAGTTTTAAAGCGTGACTTAAGGGTGCCGTCATTGCTGTGCTGGCTGGCATCTACGGTTAGGGCGGTGAATTCAAACTCTGCTGCCAGCTTTTGGCGTAAGTCCAGCGATAGGTTGCTCATGTCGTCGAAGCTGCGGGCATTTTTCTTCCACAGCCACTCATATGTTTGAATGGCACGGAATTTTTTATCCCCGATAGATTCAAAATATTCTTTAAGGGCTGGTAAGCTAAACTCACGTATATTCTTTTTTTGCGACATGACCGCAAAGATACAAACCCCTGGCCCCTAAAGAGGAACAAAATAAAACTTCTAACTTGCACATGGATCTGACTATTTATTTTTTCTATCATCATCTTAAAAGCCCCTTTAGGGGTTGGGGATTTATTATGAATACTGTATATGTAATTGATGCCCTTCGAACTCCTATCGGGAAATACGGCGGTGCTTTGGCCAATAGTAGGCCAGATGATTTGCTGGCGCATGTGCTAAAGGCGCTGCTTGCCCGCAACCCTAATGTAGATGTAAATGCCATTGAGGATGTGATTGCGGGTGCAGCCAACCAGGCGGGAGAAGACAACCGGAATGTTGCCCGTATGGCGGCATTACTTGCCGGGCTTCCGGTAACTGTGCCGGGCAACACGGTAAACCGTTTGTGCGCAAGCGGTCTGCAAGCCATTATGGATAGTGCACGTACCATTGCCTGCGGCGATGCAGAACTGATGATTGCCTGCGGCGTGGAAAGTATGAGCCGTGCGCCTTTTGTAATTCCCAAAGCGGCGAGTGCATTCGACAGGTCTTCGCAAATATTTGATACCACCATGGGCTGGCGTTTTGTAAACCCAAAGCTTGCAGAAATGTATTATCCATACGGCATGGGCGAAACAGCCGAAAATGTTGCCAAGCAGTGGAACATCAGTCGCCATGCCCAGGATGAATTTGCCATGGAAAGCCAGCAGAAATATGCGGAGGCTTACAGGGCCGGTAAGTTTACAAATGAAATTATACCCATTAAAGTGCAGGTAGGTAAAGATGCTTTTGAGTTTGACAAAGACGAACACCCACGGGTTTCCTCTATGGAAAAACTGGCGCAGTTAAAACCTGCATTTATAAATGATGGTACCGTTACCGCAGCCAACAGCAGTGGTATTAATGATGGTGCTGCCGCCATGTTACTTGCCAGCGAAGCAGCCGTAAAAAAATATGGTTTGCAGCCCATTGCTACTATTAAAAGCATGGCAGTAGCAGGCGTAGATCCATCGGTGATGGGCATTGGCCCTGTGCCTGCTTCCCAAAAAGCCTTGCAGCGTGCAGGCATCTCCGTGAGCGACCTGGACCTTGTGGAACTGAATGAGGCATTTGCTTCGCAAAGCATTGCCTGCATACACGACCTGGGATTAGACCTGCAGAAAGTAAATGTCAATGGCGGCGCCATTGCGTTGGGCCATCCGCTCGGTTGCAGCGGTGTAAGAATTAGCACAACACTATTGCACGAAATGAAAAAACGTAAAAGTAAATATGGC
This sequence comes from Chitinophagales bacterium, assembly GCA_038257335.1. Taxonomy (GTDB): domain Bacteria; phylum Bacteroidota; class Bacteroidia; order Chitinophagales; family Chitinophagaceae; genus Ferruginibacter. The sequence goes on from JBBSJJ010000133.1 coordinate 5,628, forward strand.
CTGGCTACCATGTGCGTGGGGGTGGGTCAGGGAGCAGCGATTATATTTGAGGGGATAGTAGAATAATTAAGTTTAAAAATAGGACAGATCAATTGTTGAATATTGTTACCATACTTCCCGGATTTACCGTTAGTGTGGCCGGTGGTTGAACGGTTATGCTGTTGCAAATAATATTTGTATTCACTGCAATATTTTGCGTGATGGTGATATTTGCCCCCGGGGCTGGTACAGTATTTCCTGCCCAGATAGAAGGATCATTCCAGTTGCCGCTGGCAATAGCTGTAATATTGATAACTGGTTGATTCCTTAAACTTCCATTATTATCTACGAGCGCAGCGTTTATACCCCTGGCACATTTCCATGTAAACAAAATTGAGGTATCGAGACTTTTGACCAATTGAGGAATATTCGGATTGTCTCCATCCACAGTGCTGATCAATACACCCGGATAGGGCCACTTCAACAGTCCATCATTATTAAACTTCTGTGCTTTTAAATATTGAGTGGGTTGAAAGTTAACACTGCTTGTATCCATAAGCCAGGTTACAACATATTCGCCTGCATCATTGGCAACCATGCTGATGTCTGATAAAAAAAAATCATTTTCGATAGGGCTATTAATTGCAATAGCATTACTGTTCCAGGGTAATGTGCCGGCGGAAGTTATTCTTTGGGCATACACTGTAGCAGCTCCCTGAATATTTTTCCAGCACATCACCAGGCCATTGTTTCCGTCCGGTGCTGATTGCAGGTAAATTTTGTTACCTCTCAATACGTCAGCTTTAACCGCATTGCTCCACATATGTGCGCCGGAAAAATTGAGCCTTTGAGCTTCTAAAAATTCATTGTCAGGAAAAAAATCATCCATATTATTTTCATAGAGAATAATAACATTACCAAGATCATCGGTGAGCATTGATGGCCTGTTGCCCACAGAGGTAGGGGCGTAATCATTGTAAGATGTTTGATGAAATGGCTGATTGCTGATAACAACATCACTGTCTGACCAAAGCCTTTGCCCATCTGGGCTGAAATGCTGCATGAAAAGATCGAAATTGTTGTAGGTTCCATCCGGAGCTCTTGCACTATTCCTTGTATCAGTAAAAGAAACATAAATACCATTAGAAGAATCAGCCGCAAGTACCGGCCAGAATTTTAGGCCCGCAGCGATACTTACAGGGGTTGCCGCAGCTGGCCACGAAACAATACCATCGAGATTATACTTTTGAATGTATAAACGATTAGAGTCAGGAGAGGGTACAGTCGGATCCAGCTTTTCTGTTCCCCAAACGATCATCACGCCATCATTAGAAAGACATAATTTCCCCTCTGTACAAACAACAGCACCTGCAGGATTTATTTTAATGCCGTTGGCGTTCCAACTTTTTTGACCGTTTGAACCAATGTGTTGCAGGTATAGGTCAGCAGTTGTTGCAGTGACGTGATTCACCCAGGAAATATAAACGCCACCATCCCCGTCAACGATCATATCGGCAATACCCACGGCGTTACTGGCGGCATCCTGGAACAGCATAACAGGATTCGTCACATCATTCCAGCCAACTATTCCGCCCACCGTTTTTCGCTGTATGAAAATTGATTTATTATTTTCCCAAACTCTTATGGCACCTCCATATTTATCGGATACTGTGATAGCGCTGCCATTTGATGCCGTTGTAACCAGGTTGTTTAATGTAGAGGAATTGCCGTCCCATTGGGCAATGATTTTACTGGAGGAAAAAATCAACAAGGCTAACAGCAGGTAAGATGTCTTCATAAATAAGTCAGTTGAAGGTATAGATTTTTTAGCCTTATAACCTAAACAGAAGTTTCTTTATCAGCCTGTAATTTATTCCTGCACACAGAAAAATCAATAGAAGGGCCACTGCCAGCACGCTCCAATGAACTATAGGGCTAAGCTCCTCTCTTCCACTTAAAAAGTTTTGCTGAAAGAAATATTGAAAAGCTTGTGTTGCAACAAGTGCTATGATGATAATACTGATATAAACAGGCACCCATTTTTTTGCAACGGTTTTGCTAAGCCAGCCGGGCGAATACCCGAGCGTGAGCAATAGAAGCAAATTATCTTTGCTGCGGGCAATCATGAGTTGCAGGTAAAAGGAAAACAGCATCATGGCTAATAAAATTACCAGCAGAGAAAACCCTCCCAAACCACTCACTACGGCCTGTAATATTTGCTTCACTCTTCCAAACTTTGTTTTGTCTTTGTTTACCTGGTAATTATTTTGTTCTAAGTATTGGAGGAAATCTACATTGTTGGCATCGGTTGTTTTTACAAAAATACGGCTGGGATTGCTGCTGCTAATATTGGCAATATTTTTATTAGCCCATTGCAAAAAGTTGAGTGGTACCAGTACAGAATTGATACGATCGCTTTGCGCTACAATATTTCCCCTAAAAATTTGTGTGCCGTTTACACCGGTGCACTCTAGTTGTATCAATAAGGCGCCTACACTGCTGCCGGATATTTGTGGCAAGCCACGGCTGGGTGCAAATACGGTATTGTACAATTCCAGGTAGTCGGAAGCTATGATGATGGGAACAATTGGTTGGCCTTCCTTCCAAACAAAAGATGGGGGAACAGTATCAATGAAATCTTCGGCAATTGCTTCCAGGAAAATATCTGTAGTGAAGGGCAGCAGCGAGCCGCCGGAGGCAGACACCACAAAATTATTGGCCAGCAATGGCGTGGCATCTTCAATAAAAGGTTGTTTTTTTATGTCGGCCAACTCTTGCGGAGAAAAACTGTGTTCCTTCCCCATGCTGGCATCCGTGATTTTTTTAGTTACAGAAATATAGTCAAAACCCGAGCTACGGGGGTTGCGGTCTTTCAGCAATTGATTGATGTTGATGTACAACTGCACCGAACACAGCAGCAATAAAACTCCTATGCCGAGACCAGCATAACTTAACATGCGGGAGCCTTTGTTTTGACCGGTGTTTAGGAATGGGGCGATATTTTTAAAAGAAAGCTTCAGGGATTTCTGAATTATGATTTATGAATTATGATTTTTGATGTGTGATTTTTGATGTATGATTTATGATGTGTGTGATTTCTGTGTGCGTCGTTACAGGAACTTTTAAGCCAGCTTTTTTTAATACAACTAAAAGAAAGCTTCAGGGATTTATGATTTTTGATTTATGAATTATGATTTGTGATGTGTGATGTATGATTTGTGATTTAAAATGTGTGTGTCGTTCCGGGAAATTTTTAAGTTACATTTTTTTAATACAACTTCGAATCAAAAAATATCATAAATC
>JBBSJJ010000134.1:0-8903 GCA_038257335.1 Chitinophagales bacterium
AAATGCACCCGTACCGGTAGCTTTTTGTAATACCTGTTAGATTTGTTCTTGCGGCAACATCTTGCTATAGTCGCAGTAGGAATACAATTTAATATTTGAGACAGAATCGGCTGTCCGGCAAATTGCTTAATTTCATTCATTAGTTATCGTTTAAGCTTGGTAACTCAAACGTAACTATTTGAGGGCAGAAATGCCCTCACTTTTTTAAAGTTTTAGTCGGACAATACTGTAAAAAAAATGCGTCTTTGCAGAGGCGAGTAATGTGCAGATAATTACAACGCAAATAGGTGATGTAGGCACAAGCCCTATTACAGGTGCGGCCATTGGCTTAACCTGTGCAGAAGTAACAGGTAACATTATTCTGTGGATGCTGCCGGTCCGCTTCCTTGCAGGCTTACAGATGCAAGCAGGTTAACAACTGCAGTGGGCAATATGCAAACTGCGTACACCGATGCCGCTGGCCGTGTAAACCCCAATTTTGTAAACCTTGGTGCTGGAGATATAGGCGGAAAAACGCTTACCCCTGGTCTTTATAAGTGGACATCTTCGCTTGTTATACCAACAGATATTACCATTGCCGGCAGCGATACTGATGTTTGGATATTCCAGGTATCAGGAACACTTATCATGAGTTCTGCAGTAAGAATTACACTGAGCGGCGGAGCGCAGGCGAAAAATATTTTCTGGCAAACTGCTGGAGCTGTTACATTGGGTACTACCAGTCATTTTGAAGGAAACATTTTAGGACAGACAGCCATCAACATGAAAACCGGTGCCACTATCAACGGAAGGCTGCTGGCTCAAACAGCCGTAACCCTTCAAATGAACACTGTTACTAATCCATAAAAACTTTCTAACTAATAAAAAAAAGGCTGCCCTAAAAAGAGGGCACTAAAAAAGTCTATTAGAAAAAAAGACAAAAAAGAAATCATGTCAAAATTCAAATAAACGCTCCTGGAATGGGCTGTAAGGAATTTTGGCGAGCCAAAATTCGTACAAGTCAAAGAAAAAGGGACTAATCATAATTTTTGAAACAGTCCCTTTTTCTATTTAATAAAGTCCTACTTTTTCAGTGCCCTCCCTAAAAAGCACCCTTTTTTATTGAACTCATCAAATTCCTGTGCAAAATGCGCACTGGCCATCTGAGTTTTTAGCTACCTGGTCCGCCAAGGTTTGCAAAAAAAGGTAACCAAATCTTCCGTAGCCATAAGAATAGAATGCCAAATCAAAAACAGCTTTCAGCTAGCCTTCAGACTGTAACAAGGTTTTTTTGAATCATCATCCATGTGACTTTGCACGGGTTTAAAATAATTAAGTTTACCGGTGAAAGTGAAAATCAAAGTCTTCAGATAATTGCTCCGTTATAAGCTACGCCCCTTAACAGAGATAGTCTGGGAAGTAGGGATCTAACCTCACTGCGGGAGACGATCATGAGAAGTGAGGACACCAAAGAAATCGTGCAGAAAATTTGTTGCCGGGTTAACGCCTGCGACAGCGCATCCTTTTCAAGAATCTATTTTATGGCGGCGCTCATTTTCAATGAGCGCTTTATTTTCCCTGGTATTTAGGGAAGCATTTTCCGGAATGCAAACTCAATGAACAGGGAGGCCTTTATGTTTGCAAAATATATTCCTTAGTATGCACGTTCCCCTATGAGGACTTGCTTAAAAAAAACTATAAACTTTTTTTAAGACTATCTTTATTTTTTTAAACAAAGATTTTAAGAAATGATGAATGGTCAACGTACATTTATTGGGTTTGCAATGTATTTGTGGTTATAACGAATGATACGTTTTTCTGCCCGGTAACAGGAGCTTTAGCTTTCATCTCACACCAAAATAATGCTGCCACTTGTAAATAAAGTAAAAATTATGAAGTATATTTTTTATGATGGTTGGGAAGGAATAATCCGGGTGGTTGTTACCACAATAGCTGCCTATATTATATTAATTGTTATGCTCAGGATTTCTGGCAAAAGAACCTTGGCTAAAATGTATGCTTTTGATTTTGTTGTTACCATAGCCCTTGGTTCCATACTTGGCTCCGTAATTTTAAATAAGAGTGTTCCTTTGGTAGAAGGATTGCTGGCAGCCGCTCTACTAATAGCCCTGCAGTACGGCATTACTTACCTATCTGTGCGTAATAAGTATTTTAGAAATTTTATAAGCAGTACTCCAACTTTGCTATTGTATAAAGGAGAGCTTATTAAACAAGCTTTGCTAAAATCCAGAATCTCTAGATCAGAAATTAATAAGGCTGTGCGGGAAGCAGGTATAGCTGACTTAAGTAAGGTAGATGCTATTGTGCTGGAGAGTACCGGCGACATTACCGTTATTGCAGAAACAGCTTCTCTAAAACATTTAAATTCTTTACAAGAATCTGTGTTGGATGATATTGAAAATTTTCCGGAAGTTAAACAGGGGGAATAAACTACCAGCATTACAACGATTGTTTTTTTTTATAAAACCAATTCTGCATATAAAGGAAAATGATCCGAGCCAATATTGGTTAATAGTTCCAGTCTCTTTAAGCGGAATTCTTTAGTAACAAATATATGATCCAGCGGCCAACGCATTAAAACATTACCTGCATGATAGCTATTGTAAAATCCCCTGCCCACTCTTACATCGTATAGAATATCTTTTGTTCCGGTAAGCTCATCCACATGCGACCATACCACGTCATTGATGTCGCCAGCCACCACCACCGGCAACGTACGGTTAGAAATTTCCACTCCAAGTTTCTGCATAGCAACTTCGTTTTGGCCCGCATTATCAGGAAAATTCTCAAAATTTGTAGGCGGCACAGGATGTACACTGTGTAAACTAAATTTTTTATCCTGTGGCAAGCCTATCACACTTTTAAAGGAAGGAACCTGCTCGTTATTTAAGTAGGCTACATCGGTTTCTTGTATTTCGAATTTGCTGTAAATGACCATACCATAAGCAACTTCATTAATAGTTTTTTGCTGGTAGGGATATTCTTTTTTTAATTGCTGCAATTTTTGCTCCCACCATCCATTAATTTCCATTGCCAATATAATATCGGGTTTTTTATTTTCTATTAAGGCAAACAGTGGTTGTTCATTCCTGTTAGACATTTTTACATTGGTAATTAAAATACTAAAAACTACATCCGAAGCCTTGGTTTCTTTAATGGATGAAACTTCTACAGGAACCAGAACGGTATAGTTTACCAGGTAACTACCATTAACAAACATAGCACCCAGCAGCCCTGCCATAACTGCATAATCGTACCATTCTTTTTTGCGGGCAATAGCAGGGAGTAAAGCCAGAGAGATAAACGAAGCAATAAAAAATTGAATGCGTGGAAAGTCTAGCAATTTTAAGTATCGGCTTTCTGTGTTCTTAAAGATGGAAAGAAATGAAAATATAATGAGCAGAGTGGCTGCTACAAAAATGAGAACATAAATTGTTGTTCTGAGATTTTTCATCTTTAAAATTATACATTAATATATAAGAAAAGCTATCACTATTATTTCTCTCAAAAATTTATGTTCTAATTAATTGATGGCCACAACCGGCATCAGAAAAACTTCCTTTCCCAGCAACGCCTCCCGTAGGGCCATGTCATTAAGTCAAGATCCGCTGGCTCTATTTGTTTATCAACGCCTGCCGGTACAGCCGGAGATTTCATCCGTTGATGGATGCAAAAAAATTGCGAGACACTGGCACGGCCCATACAAAACTCATCAATCAACTAAAATATATCGAGCCAACAGCTCTCTATCGTTTTCATTTCTATTTCAACGGATTGAAATCCGTTGAGTGTACACAGACCGGGCCCCATGGCACTGAAAAACTAATCACCTGGCTTAATGACATTGCCCGCAGGGAACGTTCTTTCAACCGAGCTAATAACCAGTGGATTGCTTCGTTCCCGGCAACGTCCCCTGCGGGAGACGTTGCCGGGAAGCGGAAAAATTTAAAGGTTACTCCTTTATTCTACCCATCTCACTTCTAATCTCTACCTGAGCATGTAGCGTTTTATGCACCGGGCATTTGTCGGCTATTTCCAATAATCGCTTAAGCTGGCTGTCGTCCAGGTTTCCTTTCACTTCAATAAAGCGATCTATATGATCAATCTTTGCGGTAGGGTCCTCACAGTGATCACAGTCAAGGGCGTGTTTTTCATTATGATCCAGGTGAACGTTAATTTCGGCTACGGGCCATTGTTTACGATCAGCATACATACGCAAGGTCATAGCAGTACATGCCCCCAATGCAGTTAGTAAATAATCATAGGGGGTGGGGCCAAAATCATTGCCCCCTACCGAAACGGGCTCATCGGCCAAAAGACTGTGCTGGCCTGCTATTACTTTGCTGGTAAAACCTTCCTCACCTATTTGAACCATCACTTTTTTAACTGGTCTCAACACTTCTTCATTGGCAAACACAATATAGCGTTTGGCCCAGGTGGCTATTACCTCACCTGCATAGTCACTGTCATTTTTATTACTCAATAAATGGTCTGCGCCATCAAGGGATACAAAACTTTTAGGGTGATGTGCTGCCGAATAAATAAGCGCAGCATTGTCTATGCCTACTATGGTATCCTGCGGGCTGTGTAAAAGCAAAATTGGTTTGTGCATTTCTTTTACTATTGCCGGCAGGTCGTGGGTAGCAAGATCGTCCAGGAATTGTTTTTTGATGGTAAACTCCCGGCCACCAATTTCCACAATGGCTTTTCCCGCCTTCTCTATATCGGCAATATCATTTCGCAACAGGTGTTTGATGTGCGAGGGATCTGCAGGCGCTGCAATGGTAGCAATCGCTTCTACCGATGGCAGCATGCTGGCAGCAAATAACGCAGCCGCACCTCCCAGGGAATGCCCAATAAGTAGTCGGGGCGCTGCCAGTTCTTTTTCCATGTATTGCGATACGGCCAGCAAGTCGCTTATGTTAGCGGAAAAATCCGTATCGCTGAAGTCACCCTCACTTTCACCCAATCCGGTAAAGTCGAACCGAAGCACGCCAAAGCCCTGCTGCGTAAGGGCTGTAGAAACCTGGTTAATAGCCGTGAGGTTCTTGTTACAGGTAAAGCAATGCGCAAATATTGCGTAAGCTGCAGGATGTTGATTGATGGGCAGATCAAGACGGGCCGACAATTGTTGCCCCTCGTTGTTGGTGAAACTTATTTTTTGTGTAGACATAGCTTAGTAAATATAAACTACCCCTGACAAAAAATGATCATCATGAATAACTGGTTAATTAGCAGGCTAACGGGTAGAGCTGCGGAAATAAAGAGAAAATACCATGACCAACGCATTGAAAACGGTTGACAAAATATTGACCAACAACAATAGAAAACAATCATGCATTTTGTGGACAGACAAAGTAAGCCAGCCCATATTAAGAGAACAATACCAGAAAGCTCAACAAAAAAAGGGCCCACAATTTGAAGTTGTTGCGGGGCTTTCGGTTTTTGAATGTTGACCGGCGCCGGCAAAATAGTATGGGGGTTTAAAGTCGCTTTTATATCGTTTTTTAAGGGAGTTTTAAATACTAGTTCGAGAAAAAGGTTGACATTATCTCGTAGCCACGAGTGTAACCACAAAGAAAAGCACTGTAGGAGTGGTACTGCGAAGGCTAGAAAAGGATACATCTTTTCCTTTGCGGTAATTCACATTTTGCCAGGCTGTGAAGAACAGCATTATTTATTTTGCCGTGTAATTTACAGACACACCGTTTATGGTAAGCGTACCGGTGTATCCTTCGCCATTGGCAACAAAATTGCCTCTTTGAAAACGAAATTGCCACATGGGGTCATGAGTAAAATTGTTGTTTGTAGTAACACCTGTTCCTACATACCATGTATTGAAATTAGCCGAATACAAGGCAGTCCAGGTTTGTGTTTTAGCGAGGTTTGAGCGCCCCACCGCAGCCGGAATAGAAGTTGGTGTTGCATCTGTTGATTGAGAAAAATCATACGAATCCCAGCCGGCGGTAGCATTAGCGGGAGCAGCATTTAGATCTGTGCTTCCGGCTAAAAGTCGCCAGCTAATGATAGTACCAGATGATAGGGATGGGAAAGAGTAATGAAGTGTTATGGTAAAGACTTTTGTGCTGTCCCAATCAACGGGCCTGGGTAAAACAAAGCCTGGGGAAGCAGAAGCAGTATTAAGGAGATTTAATCCCCACTGGCTTACAGTAACACCTGTGCCGGTATAAGACAAAGCGTTGGCCGGAATATAAATGCATCTTGCTTTTGAGCCTCCTATACTTTCCCAGGAAGTTCCGGTGTAAAACATAAAACTTTTTAAGTCAGTATCGTACACTATCAGTCCGGGTGCCGCATCAAGTATATTAGTTCGGCTACCTGTATTCATTCGGGGAATAAGCAACCCTTTGTTGCTGCTGCTTACATCCAGCATAGCGCTGTTATGGGGTGTAGAAGATCCTATAGCCACATTTTGAGACATGCTTATGAATGGCGCTGCAACAAGCATGATTAGCATAAGTGTTTTCATATAAAATACAGTTTTTGTTGGCCGTTTTCTATGATAGATTTTTTTAACCTTTTTCAAATATGTAGAGAGGTCAGTGTGCATTTTTTAATTCTAAATTGCAATGTTGTGCAGGCGCCAGAACTTATAAATTGCTGTTAGAACAAGTGTTCGAACGCCGCAAAAGAAAGCTGTTTATTTTAGTGATGCAGCAGAAAGATAATACATGCAGCTGTAACTTGCAATAGCGAATTAGGTATCAAAAACTAATGCTAAGTGGGGTTACAGCCTTTAATGTGCAGCCCTGCCTGCGGTGCCGTGGCTCCGGTGCCCGGGTTTTTACCAAAAAAAGATAATTGCTTTGTAGTACGCAATGTACAGTGCCACAGTAACATTACTCTGACTGTACCACCACATCATACACATCGCTGCTATTTCTAAGCACAACATCAGTATAAAACCCCCCGGGCTCAGGGATATCTTCCAGCAACGTAAAACTGTTGCAGCTGCGGGATAAACCTTCAAATATTAAAGTGAACCGCACTACGCCCACTTCTGCAAAGTAAATGGTCCAGTGCGGCATGAGGGTAATATTAAAAGCCTTGATAAGTTTACGCCTGCTCCCATTGTCCTCTATTAAAAAAGTTTGCGGCCATATGCGGTACATCGAGCCGCTTTCTATAGCAAACCTGCAATGCACAATCGTACACTTTTCAGGCTGCAGCTGTAGCAGTTCCCTGATAGCAGCATCTATTTCCACTTGGGGTCTGGCAATTTCAACACTCATAACCATTTTAATGTTTTTTGCTAATGCCAAAATTAATACATCTGTATACCCGTTTCGATCGTGATCTTATTCGGCAGTCGCATTAATTTTTGAAACCCTGGCGGATATGCATTGGAGCCGGTTGAAGCTATGCGAATGGATGCAGTCTCAACTGCCAACTCCCAGTGAGCACCATCCAGTACTTCTTCATCAACGTATGCAGCTTTCCATTTGCGGGTTTCAAAAAATCTAATAGCATTTTCCATTCTACCAACTCCGTTACTTTCATAAAAAACTCCTTGTCTTCCTCCCCTTCCCTACCCTGCCTGCACACTAACAAATTGTTTGCTAGCTGCACATTGAAATATAGACCGGGGTAACCACCGATGCTGAAATTAAAAGTGATTTCTCCGGTTAATCCCATAATGCAATGCTTGTAAACTCCAAATTATCTTTCTTACACACCGGGCAATTGCAAACCGAGCGGTGGTTCTGAAAAAGGCAGGCCGGTACTGTTGAAGTCCTCCTTTGCCTGGCCTTTATAAAAGGTCATGTTGTTGCCGCATTGTTCGCACGGGGCTATGCCGTTGGCATCCCTAGAGTCTACAATGCCGCACCCATCGCAATAAACAGCTTCAAACAAAACCTTATCTACAATATAATTGTCGCCAAAGCCCTGCATGATGCCGTTTAACTCTAAACCGCATTGGCAAAACGCTTTTAAAATGGTACCCATAAAAATTATAAAGATTTAGGTGCTGTTTATAAATTGCTCTTGCTTTTTTAGAAATAATACTTCTTACAATTTCGCCGTTCTAAGGTACATGTTAGATAAGGGGAAAAATAACACTACCAGTGCACTGCAAATACCCAGGCCAATTAAAAAATTTTTAAACGTGTGCCGGGTGCTGCAGTAAGCTAATAATAAACTATGCACAAGTAGCGGTATAAATACGCACACGTACACAGAAGTTAGTTTATAATCACTTTCAATAAATGTGGCTATTTCATTGAGCCATACCACGGCTTTGTTAAACCACTTATCCCAGGTGGCCACAAAAAACAGGTACGCAAATATTGGAACAGACAGCAGGTTAACCCATACCGATGTTCTCCTGCTAACAAGGTAAATCCAACTGGCCGGAATAATGCCAAACCAAATAATGATATTCCAGCATTGATAGGAAATTTTCGTTAACAGGGATAGCCCATACAAGCCTCCCGCCGTTAAATGAAAGAGGTAGTAAAGAAAGTTTTGGTTATCGTGCAGTAACTGCGCATTCATATTGGGTAATTTTCTGCAACAATAAGAAAGCTATGACTAACTCCTTTTTTGAAATTTTCAGGAAGGATAAAAATAAAGAAGGTTGAGCACACTAAAAAAATTGTGCCGTTACCTGTTAACCATTCGGATCATGAAACAGCAACGCCTCAGAGAATTTGAAGGCGCTTAGCAAATAATGCGTAAGCTATTTTTTATTGTTATGAGCGTATACGCTATCTGCTAAGGCGTTGGTTGGAGACCAGACGCCGGCAACAGCTATTTTTTATTGTTATGAGCGTATACGCTATCTGCTAAGGCGTTGGTTGGAGACCAGACGCCGGCAACAGCTATTTTTTATTGTTATGAGCGTATACGCTATCTGCTAAGGCGTTGGTTGGAGACCAGAC
>JBBSJJ010000135.1:0-8865 GCA_038257335.1 Chitinophagales bacterium
CCGCCACTCATATTAAAAACTGGCTCGCCTTTCTCCAACGCATCGTTCAACTGCGAAAATAGCGAATTAGGGCTTTGGCCTGCGCCATACATGTAAAATAGCCGTATCCATTTGAATGAAAAAGAAATTTCCGATTGAAGGTCTTGCAATTGTTTTCTGAGGGAATCTTTTGCGGTGGCATAGCTATTTGAGGGTTGGCTGTTCAACCCCTCGTGAAGCCTGCCTTCCTGCATTCCATACTCCAGGCAGGTGCCGGCAATGCTAATATCCCTTAAGCCATTGCTAAGGCAGTTTTTTAAAAATGAAAAATGTCGTGGCAAGTTTTCACACACGTGAAAAGCATTCTTGTAATTGGGAAGCCCCTCCCAGGCAAGGTGTATGAGTAAGTCCGGCTTTTCAAAAAATTCAAAATAGTTTTTGCCTTCTTCAAACTTCCTGAAATCAAATTCGATATACCGTGTCTGTTCAAACCAATCCCGGGAACTTGCCTTCTCAAGAGATGAAGACGTTGCAATTACATCGTAACCATCTCTCAGCAATTGCGCCACAACATAGTTGCCTATGAAACCTGTAGCACCCGTCACCAGGACTTTTTTCATAACTAATCTATAATTTGAACGGATGGAATGGGAACTACAAATTTGCCACCCCAGTTCCGGATGTACGATAATTGTTCCATAATTTCTGCAGATAAGTTCCAGGGGAAAATAATCACAAAGTCTGGCTTTACCTCTTTTAAATGATCTTCGTGCAGCACCGGAATATGACTTCCAGGCAGGTATTTACCTTGCTTATGCGGGTTGGCATCCACAACAAAATCAATAAGGTCATTCTTCACTCCGCAATAATTCAACAAGGTGTTTCCTTTGGCGGCAGCACCGTATCCGGCTACCAATTTTTTATCCTCTTTCACAGCAATCAAAAAACGGAGCAGGTCCATCTTTACTTGTAATGATTTCTCTTTGAAAGTTGCGTAAAAATCTATGCTCGTCAATCCTCCTGCGCTTTCCTGTTGCAATAATGCTTCAACTTTTTCAGACACAGGATGTGTTTGATTGCCGGTATGCTTAGCATAAATGCGCAAGGAGCCGCCATGGGTGGGCAACTCTTCTACATCGAACATTTCTAACCCGTTTGATTCAAAAATTTGCTTCACAGTATTGAACGACAGGTAAGAAAAATGCTCATGGTATACGGTATCAAATTGATTGTTGCTTATCAATTTTTCTAGGTGTGGAAACTCCATAGTAATAACGCCTGTTTCCTTCAGTAAAATTTTCATGCCCGCCACAAAATCCATTATATCGGGTACATGCGCCAATACGTTGTTGCCCAGTAGCAGGTCAGCCTTTTTGCCTTGCTGTGCCAACTCACTTGCGAGTCTTGCACCAAAAAAATCTACAACGCTTTCAATCCCTTTACTCTGGGCTACCGCCGCAGTGTTGGCGGTGGGCTCTACACCCAGTACCGGAATATTGCCTTCTTTAAAATACTGCAGTAGGTATCCGTCGTTTGAAGCAACTTCTACTACAAGTGATGTAGTGTCAAAATTAAAACGCTGCAGCATGCTGTTGCAATATGCTTTTGCATGGGCTAACCAGCTTGTACTGTAAGAGGAAAAGTAGACATAATCACCATCAAAAATAGCGTCTGACTTTTTATATTCATCTACCTGCACAAGGAAGCACTTATGGCAGGTAAATACTTTCAACGGGAAATAAACTTCGGGTTCGTTTAGTGCATCAGCAGTTATGAAAGAATTGGATGCCGGCGAATGGCCGAGATCAATAAATACCTGTTTAAGAAAAGTGTTACAATATCTGCAATGCATTATAAAGCTTTAAAATTTTTGTCAATGGTAGGTAGCAGTCGGTCTCTTTCCGAAATGTCAGCTAACGGCAACGGCCACCTGATATCAATTGTGCTGTCGCTGTGTAGAATGCCTGCCTCTGCTTCCGGGGTGTAAAATGAGCTGTGATAATACAGCAAATCCACATCGTCTGTGAGTGTTTGAAAGCCATGTGCGAACCCCTCCGGGATGTACATCATTAGTTTGTTTGCTGCAGATAATTCTGCACCAAACCACTGCAAGTAGCCGGGAGAATCTTTCCGCACATCTACAATCACATCGTAAACACTACCGGCAATGCAGCGCACCATTTTTATTTCCGTAAAAGGTGCCAGCTGGTAATGCATGCCACGGATAGTTCCGGTACGGGCAGTAAAAGAATGATTCATTTGCACCCATTCCTTATCGTGCCCAATGCTGGCGAATTCTTTCTTGCACCAGGTTCTGGCAAACCAACCCCGGCTATCGCCGTTTGGTACGATGCTTACCAAGAAGCTTCCATTTAATGCTGTTGGTGTAAAGATCATAGCCGCATATAATTTTCTATCTGCTCAAAACTAAAGGCCAGGGCATTGTGCCAATCTTTTTTATACCATTTCATCGTCCAGTCTATGGCTTGCGATGCGTTTAATTTTGGCGTCCACTGCAAGTCTTGACGAGCCTTGCTGATGTCAAGTTTCAGCAGGTTTGCTTCATGGGGTTGGTGTTTGTTTTCCATGCTTATAAAGTTTCCGTGGCCCCAGCACTTAGCAGCAATTTCTGCCAGTTGGGCTACCTCCAAATGATCGGAAGGTAACGGCCCAAAGTTGTAAGCTTCAGAAAACTGCTGTGGATTGTCATAGAGTTTTTGTGCAAGCACCAGGTAACCTCCCAGGGGTTCCAGCACATGCTGCCATGGGCGAACGGAGTGTGGGTTCCGCAGTTCGATTGTTCTGTCATGTTGCAGTGCCCGAACTATGTCGGGTACAATTCTATCGTCGCTAAAATCACCACCACCAATTACGTTGCCTGCCCTTGCAGTAGCGAGGCCTTTGCGATGTTGTGCAACATCTTGCATATTAAAAAATGAATTTCTAAACGAGGACACAACCAACTCTGTGCAAGCTTTGCTGGCACTATAAGGATCGTAACCGCCAAGCGCATCCGTTTCTTTATAAAGGATATCCTGTTCTTTGTTTTCGTACACTTTGTCTGTAGTTATAATTACCACTGCACATCTGCCTTTTAATTTCTTCACCGCTTCCAGCAGGTTTGCGGTACCTATCACATTTACTTCAAAGGTTTCTGATGGCATCTCGTAACTTCTTCTTACGAGTGGTTGGGCCGCCAGGTGAAAAATGAAATCGGGTTCAAAGGAAAGCAGTTCATTCTCGAGGCGTTCTTTATCCCGCACATCCGCAATTACGCTTTCTAATATTTGCAGTGGTTCCATTAAATTGTAAAGACCTTCCTTGTGTTCCGCCTCAAGTGCATAGCCCTTTACAACAGCACCGAGCTGGTGCAGCCATCCGCACAACCATGCACCTTTAAAGCCAGTATGGCCTGTCACAAAAATTTTTTTGTTTTTATAACTGGCAGATAAATGTTGATGGTTTACCACTGTTTCCACTTTGCCTGGCCTGTTTGCCAGAGATTTTCTAAATCAATTTTGTCCCGCAAGGCATCCATACATTTCCAAAACCCCCTGTGCCTGAATGCCTGGAGTTGGTTATCGGCAGTAAGTTTTTCCAGGGGTGCATCTTCCCACATGGTATTAGTCATGTCGCCCTCCAGGTATTTAAACACTTCAGGTTTAAGAACAAAGAAACCCCCGTTAATCCACTTGCCGTCATCTTTAGATTTCTCTTTAAAAGACATCACTTCTCCGCTTTCTTCCACTTCCATACCGCCAAAGCGTGCATCGAGTTGCACCGCTGTTACCGTTGCAATTTTTGAATGCGATTTATGAAATTCCATTAATTGCTTCAGGTCAATATCACAAACCCCATCGCCGTAGGTGAGCATAAAGTCCTCATCGCCTACATATTTTTGTATCATTTTTAAGCGGCCGGCTGTTTTGGTTTCTATCCCGGTTTCTACCAGGGTAACTGTAAACTTTTCGCTATTGCTGTTGTGAAAACTTACCTTATTGTCTTCCAGGTTTATGGTAAGGTCTGAGTTGTGCAAAAAGTAATTCATAAAATACTCTTTGATCACATAGCCTTTATAACCCAGGCAAATGATGAATTCATTAAAACCATGACGCTCGTATATTTTCATGATGTGCCAAATGATAGGCTTTCCGCCGATCTCAACCATGGGCTTTGGCCTTGTGTCTGTCTCCTCAGAGATGCGGGTTCCGAGGCCGCCGGCAAAAATGACTACTTTCATGAAATAGAAGGTTAAAATTAACTTTGCAACTGAATATCAATAATTTCGCAAAAATAGCTTTTAAATCGTTTTCATTCACTCCAGCAAAAATCAATGTCACAAATAAGAAAAAGAAGTTTAAAGGGAGCTACGTGGATTTACCTTGGTTTTCTTATTGGCGCCTTAAACACTTTTTTACTCACGCACAAAAATTGGTTCGAGCCGGATGAGTATGGACTTTCACAAAGCCTGATACAGGTGGGCTTGCTGTTGTTTGCCTTTTCTACCCTCGGCGTTACCACATACCTCTATAAATTTTTTCCTTACTACGAGGATAATACATCCCCAAAAGACAATGACCTCCTGGGCATGGCCCTATTGGTGTCGCTCTGCGGTTTTGCTGTTACGGCCATCACGGTGTATCTTTTTCAGCCGCTGATCATTCAAAAATTCAGCACCAATTCCCGGCTGCTGGTAGAATATTTTTATTGGACGCTCCCCTTTGGTTTTTTTATTTTGCTGTATAATATCCTCGAAGCCTATTCTTATGGATTTCACAAGGGCGTAGTCACAAGTCTTTTAAAAGAGACGATACTCAGACTTTTTACCCTGGCAGTGCTCTTGCTCAAGATATTTGGCTTTATCAGTTTTCATACTTTTATTATATTATACTGCCTGCAGTATGCCGTTATCACGATCATTCTTGCCGCACACCTTCACAAGGAGGGAAAGCTTTGGCTGACCTTTAAAGTGAGCCGGGTAACCCGGCGTTTTAAAAAGAAGATAGCAACCATCATGGTGTTGACATACCTCGTTATTGTGGTGGGCACATTACGGGGAAGCATAGACGCCCTGGTATTGGCATCTAAAATAGATTTGAAAGCCGTTGGTATTTTTGGCCTTGCGGCATACATGGTAGTATTGTTGCAGGCACCGTTCAGGAGTATCGTAGCCGTTACTATACCGGTCTTGTCCCGGGCATGGAAACAAAAAGATCATAAAGAAATAAACCGCATCTATAAACGATCTTCCATCAACCTGCTCAGTTTTGCCTTATTCGTTTTCTTTTGCATTTGGTTAAACCTTCCTCAGGCGATTGAATTTTTCGGCATCAACCCCGAGTATCTTGATGCAAAATGGGTGTTCTTCCTGCTGGGAATGGTGACCATTATAGAAATGGGAACTGGCGTCAATGGCCAAATCATAGGTACATCTTCTTATTGGCGGTTTGAATTGTGGACCAGTTTGTTGCTTACTACTTTGATCATTCCGCTGAGTTATTTTCTTACAACGAAGTATGGTTTAATCGGCCCGGCCATTGCCAACCTTGTTTCATTTAGCATATACAATTTTGTGCGATTTTGGTTTTTATGGAAACGGTTTGCCATGCAACCCTTCTCGAAAAAAACGGTGGAAGTGATTTTACTGGCAGTTGTTACCTACCTGCTGGTGTATCTATCAGTTGGAGATATGAAAGGACTTCCTGGTCTCATTGTTCGGACAATCGCCTATGCCATACCGTTTGCGCTTGTTGCTTACTACCGCAATATTTCGCCGGACTTAAAACCTATTGTGTATTCCATCCTCAAACGCACAAGGCTTCGTAAATGATGAAAGACTTACTTTCTAAATGAAGCTTAAAAATAATTGAATGGCCGCTCTTTTTTTGTCGTCAAGTATATAATCAATATTGTGAGTATAGTAATGGTGCATGTCGTACTCCTTAAAATTTACACTAGATACAATTTCTTCTATGTGGTGAAGTCCCATGCCCGTGGCTTCGCCAAAGGCTTCTACAAAGTTCGCAGGCAATTTTTTATTGGCTACCCAAGCGGCAAACACAAAGGGCAAACCGGTCATTTGCTGCCAGGCCCCGGCCAGATCATAAATATAAATGGAATGCTGGCGTTGTTCAAGGGCACGATCGCCAATAACAAGGCCCGCCGTTGCACCCTTAATATTTTGCTGGTAGCCGTTGCTGGTATCAATTAAAACCGGATCAATTCTCCAATATTGTTTCAATAAAGTTTTTAGCAACGCTGCAGAGGTTCGACTTTGATAGTCTACTAATATTTCTTTTATTTCATCTAAAGGCACATCACTAAATAAACATACACTGGCCACGGGCCCGCTTGCAGCAATACAATAGTCGCAAATAATATAGTGTTCTTTTAAAGCGGGAATAACTGCAACGGGAATAAGACCAACATCAATTTCGTCGTTCAGCAGCATGGCTGCAATTTTTGCAGGGTAATCGGAGATCAACTCTACCTCGTCTTTCATGGCACCTTTTTCAAACCCAAAAATCAGTGGTTTTGTATTTAAATAGCTCACTGCCCCCACCCTTATTTTTCTTTCCAATAGCTTTAAGTTATTTTCGCTGCAAATTTACTTTAATCTCAACTAACAATATGCAACTATCTCCTCTTACAGCCATCTCCCCTATTGATGGTCGTTACAACAAAGCCACCAATCACCTGGCCAATTATTTTTCGGAGTATGCGCTTATCAAATACAGGCTGCACGTAGAGGTAGAATATTTTATTATGTTGGGCGAAAAGAAGTTTTTTAAAAACAACGCCAAACTGAACAACCAATTAAGACAACTGGTCAATGATTTTAGCCTGGAAGATGCCGAGGTTATAAAAACTACAGAAGCCATCACCAACCACGATGTAAAAGCAGTAGAATATTTTTTAAAATCAAAATTGGAAGCGCTTGGCGCAGCGGCTGTAAAAGAATGGGTTCACTTTGGGCTTACTTCCCAGGATATCAACAATACGTCTGTGCCCCTGCTTTGGAAAGATGCAATTGAGCAGGAATACCTGCCAGCTGTTATAAACCTGCAACATCACTTGTACAAACTGGCCAAGCAGTGGGAAAATGTACCCATGCTTGCACGCACCCATGGGCAAGCGGCTTCTCCCACCAGGCTGGGCAAAGAGATCATGGTTTTTGTGGAGCGCCTGGAAAATCAAATTCAACTATTCAGTTACATTCCTTTTTCTGCAAAATTTGGAGGAGCCACCGGAAACTTCAATGCTCATCATGTAGCTTACCCAAAATTTAAGTGGTTGAAATTTGCAGATGAGTTTGTAGAAACAAAACTTGGATTGCAACGGCAACAATACACCACACAGATTGAACACTACGATACCCTCGCTGCACATTTTGACGCCATCAAAAGAATTGATACCATTATGATAGACCTGTGCAGGGATCTATGGACCTACATCAGCATGGATTATTTTAAGCAACAAACCAAGAAAGGTGAAGTGGGCAGCAGTGCTATGCCGCATAAAGTAAACCCTATCGATTTTGAAAATGCGGAAGGTAACCTTGGGATCGCCAATGCTTTGCTGGAGCACCTTTCAGCCAAACTACCCATTAGCCGCTTGCAAAGAGATTTAACCGACAGCACAGTACTAAGAAATATTGGTGTCCCCATGGCACATATTTTAATTGCAGTAAAAGCAGTGGAAAAAGGATTGAATAAACTAATTCTTAATGAGGTGAAATTTAAAGCCGACCTGGAAAATAATTGGGCCGTTGTGGCAGAAGCCATTCAAACCATTTTACGCAGGGAAAATTATCCTGCACCCTATGAAGCTTTAAAAGAATTAACAAGGGGTAAAAATAAGATCGATAAAAAAGCCATTCATGATTTTGTGAATACACTTAAAGTATCAGCACAAGTAAAAAAAGAATTGAAAGCCATCACCCCGCATAATTACATAGGAATCTAAAAAGGGAATGACTGCGGAAAGGAAATTAAAAAGGGAAATTTGTTGCTAATCAGGTAGTATCTGCATCTTTTATTGCTATTTCACAGGTAAAAAATATTGCTTAATTTTAAGCCATGGGAATTACGCAAAAAATATTACCTCATTACACTTACGAAGACTACAAGATTTGGGAAGGTAAATGGGAATTGATTGATGGTTTCCCAATTGCTATGAGTCCCTCACCGGTACCAAAACACCAGTTGGTTGCTGCATCATTAATAATGGAAATTGGTATTGCATTAAAACAATGCGAGCACTGCAGAGTGTATGATCCTGTTGATTATTTAATTAAAGAAGATACTGTTGTGCAGCCAGATGTTATGGTACTTTGCAGCAAGCCCACGAAAAAATTTATTGATTTTACTCCTTCGCTTGTTGCTGAAATTCTTTCGCCTTCCACCGCTCTCAGGGACCGACATACAAAGTTCGAGCTCTATCAAAATGAGGGCATTAAATATTACCTGATTTTGGATGCGGATGCAAAAGAAATTGAAATATATCAGCTCGTAAATAACAGCTATACACTTGTGAACGAAAACCCGGCAGAGCGCTTTGAATTTATATTTGAGGCCGAATGCAGGGCCAACGTGAACCTGGCAGATGTTTGGAAGGAATAATAATCAGTCATCCCGGAAAGAAAGTTTTTCAAGGTCGTCCGGGTCTTTAAATCTGCCGGCAGCTTTTTTGGATGCAAACAGATCATTCAAATGCAGATAGCGAACCTTCGTATTTTCCATCTCCTTTTCCAGGGCTGGGAAACAAGGAGTCTTTAGCAGCATCCTCAAAGCTCTGCGCTTTGAAAAATGATTTATCAAGCTTAAAATCTTTCACTTTTTAAAGTTCCCTAAATTGTCCAAGATAAATTAATAACCCGCTAATGAC
>JBBSJJ010000136.1:0-8823 GCA_038257335.1 Chitinophagales bacterium
ATATCCGCTGATTTGGAAGCCGCTGGAAAATTATTTAAAAGATATAAGCAAGATATATTTTGCTCCGGCTGGCGACCTGTATAAAATATCCTTCGCAGCCATGGCTGTAAATGACAAACAGGTGTTGAGTGATTTGTATGAATTGCAGCAATTAAACAGTACGGCCCTACTCGGTGAGGCCACCAACAATGTGCTATCGATAAATGACAGCCTGTTTTTGTACGGCGGAATCCGTTACCAGGCGGATAGTGTAGCAATGGCAGGGGCGGTATTGAAATATAGTATGGGAGATTGGGCAATGGTACCTGCATCGCCCAAGTCACCAACTGCTTTGCATTATGCTTATTTACCCGGTACACAATCAGAAGTTGATTCTATTAGGGCTGGTGCGCAGCGTGCTGGTTTTTATGCAGGATTGCTTACGGGTAGCAGGGCGGTGGAAGAGTCTTTTGCCAGCCTCGCTAACTCCCAAAGCCCTGCTGTTTTGCATGTGGCCACACACGGTTTTTTTGGCACCAGTACTTTGGCCGAAGGCAATAAAAAAATACAGGCAATGGTATTGAAAGATCCACTGCGCAACTCGGGATTGTTGTTTGCCGGCGCCCAGGATAGGTTGGATGGAAAGCGCATACCCTCCCGGGAAGACGGCATATTAACCGCTTTAGAAATCTCTAATATGCATTTACCCAATACCAGGCTTGTGGTGCTTTCTGCCTGCCAAACGGCATTGGGAAAAGTGCAGGGCGAAGAGGGTGTGTATGGTTTGCAGCGAGCTTTCAAAATGGCCGGGGCACAATACCTGCTAATGAGCCTCTGGGATGTGGGCGATTGGGAAACCGCTGTTTTTATGAAGCTGTTTTACGGGCACTTGTTTCAGTACCAATCCATAGAAAAAGCTTTTTTGTTGGCCCAGCAAAAGATGAAAGAGACTTACCGTGCTGCTCCGGAAAAATGGGCAGCCTGGGTGCTTATAAGATAAATTCAAACTGGTCGTTTTTGTTTGACATACAAAATATGTTTAACCATCCGATCTCCGGGAGAGCCAGTTGAAGTAGAATAGAGTATTTATTAATTAGCTAATTTAAATTTATGAGGTGTACTTATTTTTTTCTTTGTGTGCTGTGTTGTTTGTTGTGGCAAAGTTTTTCAGCCAAAGCGCAAAATGCCTGCGACAATACATCTGCTTTTGTGAATAACATTTGTTTGGAATCTTCTGTGGCTGTAGGTGCACAAACCGAGTTAGCCGAAACATTTACCTGGTATAAAGATGGGGCCAGGAAGCGTGGGCCATTGTCGGGCAACGGAAGTGCCATTAGTTATAATTTTGCCGTAAACAGGGCTACGGATGCAGGGTTGTACACAATAGAGAAATCTGTAAATGGTGGGCCGGCTACCTGTGCCAACAAAATTCAGGTGGTGATTGTGCCATTGCCATTGGCACAGTCGTTGAGCGGTGGCGGCTACATGTGTGCTGGTATGAAAACATTGCTTTTGCAAAATTCTCAAGCTGGCGTTTACTACGAGTTTCTCCGCAACAACCAATATTACAATTATGTTTATGGTACTGGCGGCCCCATTGAAATGCCAGTTTACCCGGAAGGAATTTATAGTGTACGTGCATCTTTTGAAGGAGCTTGCAGCCAAAGCTATGTGTATTTTGGAAACCAAGCGGTCATACAGCAACCTCCGTTAGTAAGGGTTTCAGGCTTTGGTAACACAACGGCTACCCTTAGCTGGCCTGGCTCAGGCAGCCATGTTATAGAATATGGTTTTACTGGTTTTACCCCAGGTACAACCGCCCTGGCAGGAGTTGGTGGCACCGCTGTAAATACCAATACTGCCCAAACTTTGCTTACTGGCCTTACACCAGGCAAAGGCTATGATGTATATGTGAGGGTGCCCTGTGAGGATGGTAGTTACAGCAATAATATTCGCAGCTTTTTTACAACTGGTTGTGCGGCTCAAACCGTATATCCGCTCACAGAAAATTTTGAATCTGCGTTGACCTCGCCGTTGCCAGCGTGCTGGACGATGCTGGATGTAGATCAGGATGCCCAGGTGGGGTTCTCTGTAGGAGCAGGTGGAGTAAATGGCGGCAAAGCTATGCTAATGCCTATGACTGCAGACATGCTTGTACTGCCGGCATTATCCCTGACAGGGAATCAAAGGTTGCGATTTAAAATCAAATCCACCAGTTACTATCCGGAAGTTTACCAGGTAAAACTTTCCGGCACCAACAATACCCCGCAATCTTACAATACTGTTTTGCTGACCGATACATTGGCTGCTAACGGTTATCAGGAGAAAACGATTAACCTTTCGGCTTACACAGGTTCAGTCTATATTTCAATCGTGGGGCTCAATGCCATCTATCCCTCCAGTTCTTACAATTTTTATATAGACGATGTGTCTGTAGAAAATATTCCTGTTTGCGCAGGTGCCGCTAATTTGAAAGCCGATATAGCATCCTCTAATTCAGTCTCACTTTCGTGGCAAGGCAGCGGCAGTTTCATAGTAGAGTACGGAGCACCGGGTTTTACTCCGGGCACTGCGGCTGCAGCGGGTGTTGGCGGTACAATATTGAATACTACCAATAATTTTATAGTCCTTAACGGGTTAGCTGCTGCAACTTCCTACGATGTGTATGTTCGCCAAAATTGCACAGGTAGTGGAAATGGCTTTAGTATCAACGCCGGTAAACTAAGTGTCACTACTTTTTTAAATTGCGCCAGTGCTGTTAATATTTCAACAGCCTGTACCAGCACTGCTGCCAGCGTTACCGTGGGGCCAGGGCTTTTTAATTTTAATGGTTTCTATCCCACCAATTCTTGTGGCACGCCCACTGCGGGAAAGGAATTGCTCTATAGTTTTACTCCCGGCGTTAGCGGAATTTATTACCTGGAAATTACCAGTTCTTCCTCCAATGCGTACGTTCGGCATTTTTACAAACCTGCAAGTGCCGGTTGCAACAACAAATCCTGGATCGGCATCCATAGTGCTCTTATTGGCGTGGGTAAATTTCCAATTGGAAATTTAGCGGCGGCCACCACCTATTATTTTTTGTTTGACAATGAATTTGAACATGCTTATACGCAGACGTTTAAAATCTGCCGGGCAGATGTAACGGTTTCAGTAATCTGCAACAATGTGGTACTCCGCAACACAGTCCCTGCTAACAGTACGAAAAAAGAATATTTACTCGATGCAAATGGGGCGCTCGTGGCAGAGCTGGATTTTGCGCAGGTAAGTTCCAATGTGAGATTTACGAGCAGCAACATAAGTTTAAATACCGCAAGTGTGCGGAGAGACTTTGCCAATAAAGAATACCTGGATAGATCTTTTTCTATTAATGCATTGGACAGCCTGAAGGGTAACCTTGGTATTAAATTCTTTTTTGAAAGTGCCGAACTTACCCGCCTTGTAAATGAGCCTAAGGATGGCATTGCAGATGTGGGCAGTATCAATGATTTGAATGTATCTGTGTTTGGCGAGAACAACTGTGGTATTTTTTCTGGCGTGGGTACCAGCATTGTGCAGTCTGCTAATGCTGTGTATGATGGCAACAGCAGTGCTCTTTCTTTCTCCCAAATTATGAACGGAAACAAATTCACCTATTTTTTTCATGGTGGTGTAAACCCTCTTACGGGTGACACCAGTGCTGCCAACAACGTAAATATTTGTCCGGGATCGAATGCATCATTTACAATGAACGACCTTGGAGTCGGTTATACCTATCAATGGCAAATCAATACTGGCAGTGGTTTTACAAATCTTAGTGACAATGATGTTTTCGCAGGTGGCCAGTCCCGAAGCCTTGCCATCATACAGCCGCTTACAAATTTGTACGGCGCTAAGTTTAGATGTCTTGCAAGCAACGGCACCAGCAACGTCTTTAGCAGCGAAAAAGTATTACGGTTTTCTATACAATGGACGGGCGGTAGTGGAGACGAGTGGCTTCAACCAGATAATTGGAGTTGCAGCAACAGTTACAGGATACCAGATGCCAATACGGATGTGATCATTCCCTATAATTTTAATAACAGGTATCCAATTATTCAAACCACCGTTTCGTGTAGGAGCATCATCCTGCGAGATGGTGCTACAGTAGATGTAACCCCTTTAGGAAAACTCACCATCGCCGGCAAATGATATTAGCAAAGGTAGACAGTGATGAATATGACAAAGCATAATTGTGTCGACAGGCATAGACCTTACATTGCCATTTATTAAACTGGAGGAAGTTGCTCATCCTGCTTCGCCGCTCGTATCTTCTTTTTTTAGCGCATCTGTTTTGGCAGCCTGTTCGTCTTCTTCAATTTTTTCGTCGGCTTGCGCTTCTACTTTTTCCTCATCTATGGCAACAGATGGAGCTTTGTTTATATTGGTGCCGAAGGTGCCAGGTTGCTCAGCGTATACTTTTGGTTCTTCTGCGTGCTTTTTTTCTTCGCTCATATATTTGTTTTGCTACCATACTTCCAATGCTGTGCCATACTGCCAGTCAATCGAAGTTATTCCACGGGTTTCCTAACTAAAAATAGACCCGGTGCAATTGCACCAGCTATTTATAATTAACTTCATTGCACCAACAATACTGTTGGCACCCTAACCAGTAACTTAACCCATGACCGTAGTTTACCTCCTGCTTTTTTTGATAATTATATTGCTGATCGTGAATATGGTCATAGGGCTACGCTCCAGGCCAGCTAATGATACAAAGGACGTGGCAGAACTAAAATTTGCCCTGGGCACTGTCTCTCAGCATGTGCGGGAGAGTGCTGCAGTTTTACAAAATGAGTTTGTTACCAACAGGGCGGAAGCCGCACAAAGTTCCCGTGACCAGCGCACAGAAACAAGTTCTCAACTTGTTGCTTTTGGGAAAACCATTGCAGAAAGTGTGCACCAGATTTCAACTGTGCAGGGCATGCAGCTCAGTAACTTTTCTGAGCAACTCAACAAACTTACTGGCACGGTGAATGAAAAGCTGGCCAGTTTTCAAAGTAGCATTGAGCAGTCGGGAAAGGATGGGCGAAAAGAGCAGCGGGAGAATGGAGAGCTTTTAAAGAATGACCTCAACAGTGCACTGAAAGACTTTAAAGATAAACTGCGGGAAAATTTCAGCGACTTTGAAAAGCAACAACAGGTGCAGCATTTTTCCAGTTCCGAAAAACTGGATATAATTAAAAACACCCTTGAATCATCTATCAAAAATTTACAGGAAGGCAATGAAAAAAAGTTGGAAGAAATGCGCCACACGGTAGATGAAAAGTTACAGAAAACATTAGAGGCCCGGTTAAGCCAGTCTTTTGAAATGGTAAGCAAAAATTTGGAGTCGGTGCAAAAAGGCCTGGGGGAAATGCAGCAATTGGCGGTGGGTGTAGGCGATCTTAAAAAAGTGTTGACCAATGTGAAGACACGGGGCATATTGGGCGAGGTGCAACTCTCCAATATACTGGAGCAAATGCTCTCGCCAGAGCAATACGAAATCAATTGTATAACAAAAGCAGGTACGGCCAACCGGGTAGAGTTTGCCATTAAAATACCACAGCATCAGCAGGACAATAAAGTACTGTTGATGCCCATTGATTCAAAATTTCCTATTGAAGATTATTATACCCTGATTGCAGCATACGATGCCGGCGACCAGGTGGCTGCAGAGGCTGCAGGCAGGGCTCTGGAAAATGCCATCAAGAAATCGGCCCGTGACATTCACGATAAATATATTTGCCCTCCAGATACGTCGGAGTTGGGATTGCTATTTTTACCCATAGAGGGGTTGTATGCCGAAGCGGTGCGCAGGCCGGCTTTGATGGAAACGTTGCAAAGAGATTACCAGATCATTGTAACAGGCCCCACCACGTTATCAGCCATCCTGAACACTATTTCTTTTGGCTATAAAACGATGGCATTGGAGCAGCGCAGCGGCGAAATAAAGAAAACACTCAGTGCTGTGAAAACTGAATTTGGCAAGTTTGGCGATGTGCTTAAAAAAGCCCAGGAAAAAATAAACAGGGCCAGCGAAGACATAGATGAATTGGTGGGTGCCCGTACCAAAAAAATAAATGCAAAACTAAAATCTTTTGAAGAATTGCCCGCGGCTGAAACCAGCCTGCTGCTGGGTGATGCAGGGGAGGCCTGAGATGCCGGCCGCTTGCATGCACAACAATAGTGGATTTTTATAAAAGCTTATCTTACCATTTCTAAACTTTACAAAAATGCGTATTTCTCTTCTAATTCTTTTTTTCGGTACCAGCGTATGGGTGAGCCAGGCTGGCACAGTAGATACCGTACAAATTTTCAGCAATGCCATGCAACGTAATTATAAAGCGGTGGTGGTAAAACCAGAAAACTATAAAAAAAAGGGTACCCGCTTTGAGACTGTTTATTTGCTGCATGGCCATGGTGGTAGCTTTAGCAACTGGATAACATTGGTACCACAATTAAAAAAATATGCCGACGATTATCAATTGCTGATCGTTTGCCCGGAAGGTAAAACTGCTGGCTGGTACCTGAACAGTCCACTGACCGATAGTATGCAGTTTGAAACTTATGTAGCCAAAGAAGTACCCGCCTTTATAGATGCCAATTATAAAACTATTGCCAACCGCAAGGCCAGGGCCATTACAGGTCTCAGCATGGGGGGGCACGGAGGTTTATTTTTGGGCTTTCGGCACCAGGATATTTTTTCTGCCTGCGGCAGCATGAGTGGCGCCTTGCTTATAAAAAGTATTACAGATAAGCGGTACGGGCTTGAAAAACTATTAGGGGATAGCACGCAACTGCAGCTATACTATGATAACTCAGTGATGAAACAACTGGATCTTCGAAACAAGGATAGCCTGGCGATCATGATAGATTGCGGCACCGAAGATTTTATAATTGGCATGAGCAGGGCGGTACATGAAAGAATGCTTGAATTAAAAATACCACACGATTACACAGAAAGACCAGGCCGCCACGATTGGAATTATTGGCGTACTGCAGTGCAGTACCAGTTGCTGTACTTTCGCAATCATTTTGACAAAAACAAAAAACTGTAATACTCCTTAAAGCAAACAGCCGGCTGGCATAACATCTTCAAAATAAATGATGAGTTGGATTATTATAGCAATCGTTATCTACATTATCCTGCTTGTGCTGGTTTGCCTGCGTATTATTTTTGAGACTCGTAGCACCAATAAAACACTTGCTTACCTATTGTTCAGTTTTTTTATACCCGTAGTGGGAATGCTTTTTTACATCACTTTCGGAATTAATTATTGGCGCAAAAAACGTTACGATAAAAAGTCTGTTTCCGATAAAGAAATATTGGAACATATTGCCAGCAGCAGTCAGCCCTATATTGAAACATCGCTCGATGTTTCCCATCCTGCAGTACAGCAAAACGCAGAGTTGGCAACAATGCTTGTAAAAGATCTTAGCAGTCCTCTTACCTCGGGCAACAAAGTTAGTTTGCTTATAAATGGTGAGGAGAAATTCCCGAACCTGCTGGATGCTATCCGCCTGGCAAAAGACCATATTCACCTCCAATATTATATTTACGAGTGTGATAAAACGGGCAACAGCTTGATTGATGCCTTGATAGAAAAGGCCAAAGAGGGTGTGGCTGTAAAATTCATCTATGACGATTTTGGTAGCCCCGGCATCAAGAAGAAAACTGAAGAGCAGATGCGTGCCGTTGGCATAGAAGTATTTCCATTTCATAAAGTACATTTTTACTTACTAGCCAACCGCATCAATTACCGCAATCACCGTAAAATAGTGGTGATAGATGGTTGCACAGGTTACGTAGGCGGTATCAACGTAAGTGATAAATACGTAAATGGAAATGACCCCAACAAGTTGTTTTGGAGAGATACGCACTTGCGGCTCGATGGACCAGCTGTGTATTTTCTGCAATACCTTTTTATGAGCGATTGGAACTTTTGTTGCAAAGCTACCTTTGAACCCATGGATCGTTATTTTCCTGCCATGCAAGCGGCAAAAAAAGACAATTTTGTTCAAATTTCAGCTAGCGGACCAGACTCTGCTCAACCCTCGGTTTTGTACAGCATATTGCAGTCTATCTATCTTGCCAAAGAAGAAATATTAATTACTACCCCCTACTTTATACCAGGCGATAGCATTATAGATGCTTTGAGAATTGCAGCCCTTAGTGGTCTAAAGGTAAAGCTGTTGGTGCCTGGTGTGTGCGATTCTAAGATTGTGAATGCAGCTTCCAAAAGCAACTACGGTGATCTTTTAGAGGCAGGTGTAGAGATCTTTCTTTATAAAAAGGGTTTCGTGCACGCTAAGACATTGGTTACAGATAGCAAGTTGTTTATTGTGGGAACGGCCAATATGGATTACCGCAGTTTTGATTTGAACTTTGAAGTGAATGCGATTGTGTACGATGTGGAAATGGCTTGTAAAATGCGGGAAATCTTTTTTGAAGATCTGCAACAGTCAGAACAAATTGATAAAGAAAAATGGGCTGACAGAAAATGGTACACGCTCTTCCCCGAAAGGATTTGCCGGTTGTTTTCTCCGGTTTTATAGGCTGAGCACACAGTGGGTCAATGGGGGTCAATTGGCCCCGGCTGAATGTAAGGGCATTGGGGAGCTTTGAATGGTCATTGGGTCATGGGAAATAGGCAATAGGCAATGGGCAATGGGCAATAGGCAATAGGCAATAGGCAATGGGCAATAGGCAATGGGCAATGGGCAATGGGCAATAGGCAATGGGCAATAGGCAATGGCCAATAGGCAATAGGCAATGGGCAATAGGCAATGGGCAATAGGCAATAGGCAATGGGCAATGGGCAATGGGCAATAGGCAATGGGCAA
>JBBSJJ010000137.1:0-8770 GCA_038257335.1 Chitinophagales bacterium
GTGATTTGCAGCAGGAGTATACTTGAAAGAATCCATACTCTCTTCATCATCTTAGAATTGTAAACTGCATTCAAAATTGCCAGCAGCGGCACCCAGTTCTGCAGCAGCGGCATTGCTGATGCGAATGACAAGGCCATTGTTGTCGCTTAGATCTGGAATAAGGTCCAGCACTTTTGCATACACAGATTTTTGTGTAGCAGGGTTGGTAATCTTTACATAGGAGCCAGCGGGAGCTGTATTGTGCAGGCAATAATATTTACCATCTTCCCAGCCACTGGTACTTTTAAAAATACCTGCCAGGCCCCTATCCTGTGTAACGCTCTTGCTGGCGGCCTGTGCTTCGTATAAAGATTTAAATGCGCCACCGGCAAACCCTCCATTCACTTTTTTTACTTCGTCAGGGCGTGCTGCTTTAGGAGCTTCCTTCACGGGCGCAGGGTTTGTTGGCTTTGCTTCCGCTACCTTCACCTGCACAGTTTCTTCTTTTTCTGGCACTACATCTGGTGATGCAGGCGCAGATCCATTTTTGCCCACTATCAACCGCATGCCTTCCACGAGACCATCGCTGTTGAGGTTGTTCCACTTTTTTATTTCGTCTATGGTAACGTTGTATTTTTTACTGATGCCGTACAACCCTTCACTCTTTGCCACCGTGTGATAAACGGGGTTAGCACCTTTGCTCTGCTGCGGGGCAATGGGTTTTACTGGCGCTGGTGCAGGCTGGGCTGGAGCACTTGTTTCAGCAACAGGGGCCATCGATTTTTTAGCAGGGATCTTTAAAACTTGCCCAATAGTTAAACCAGTTTCAAAAGAAATATTATTGTAGGCAGCCAACTCCCTGGGGTGTACATCGTACTTCCGTCCTATGGAAAATAAACTTTCTTTGGCACCCACGGTATGCGTTTTCTGAGCCTGGCTCATGAATGGTAACAGCAATAAAAAAAAGGCTATTAAATTTTTCATGTAAAAAATTTAGTGGTTACAAAGATGCAGCATTTTGTTGGTACAAATCAGGCTTACATGTTAAGAATGCGCCAGTCCCTGGGATAATAATTATTGCTTCTGCCAGTTAATATTTTTACCAACCCGAGCGGAATATTCTTGTAGCTAACCATTGCCCAACCCCTTACATCAGAAATTATTTCAATGTCTTTTTTGCGCAGGTACTGCAAGGCCGTAGGCAAAGTTAATTCTACCACGGGCAGTATATCTGAGGCTATGCCACTTACTGCCCACTCATGTTGTGGCACCAGTGTATTACGAATAAGTTCACCAATTTTTACGCCAGCTTTCTTAAAATAGAGGGCAGCCTGCAACAATAAAAACTCTTCTACCATCGCTGCTGGCAATGCCAGTATTTCTTCTTTCCACTTTGTAAAAACATATTGTGCTGCGTCTTTTAAGTAGGGCTCTACTACCTGTGTTTCCTGCTGGTTGAGCAGTGATAATTTTTTTTTAGTTTTGGCTGCCCGGCTGAACTGCAACTCACCTTCCTTTTTGAAAACAGCTAAAAAAAATCCTTCGCCTTTGAGTTTATCGGGATAAAAACGATAGCCCGCATTTTGATGTTTTGTTGACAATGTTGTAACAACTCCCCAATCCTCCTGCACTGCCAGGGGCAGGCTATGCAAGGGAAACTCATCGGCTATCCAATCTAATATATCTTCATTTTCTGCTGTGGAAAAAGAGCAGGTAGCGTAAACCAGCACACCGCCGGGTTTCAAACATTCTATTACCTCGCTCAAAATTTTTTGCTGCCGCTCGTTACAAAGCTGCACATTTTGCAAGCTCCATTCTTTGATTGCTTCCGGATCTTTTCTAAACAAACCGCTGCCGCTGCAAGGCGCATCTACCACTATAAGATCAAAGAATTCTGGTAGTCTTTTAAAATGAGCTGGTTCGTTGTTGGTTACAATTACATTGGCGCCACCCCACTTACTCATATTTTCTGCCAGGATAGTAGCCCTGTTTTTGATGATCTCATTACTCACGAGCAGGCTGTCTGCTGAAATAAGGGATTGTAGTAAGGTAGATTTGCCACCGGGTGCAGCGCACAGATCAAGCACCCGCAAGGGTTTGCTTACATCGCAGCTTTGCCGGACGGCCTGTTCTAAAAACATACTGCTGGGCTCCTGCACATAGTAAGTGCCGGCATGAAAAAGAGGATCTAGGGTAAAAGATGGGCGCTCTTTGAGATAGTAGCCATAACTGCTCCAGGGAATTCTACCTTCTATTTCCAACCCTTGGGGCAGTGTATCTATTTTGGCAGGGTTGATTCTTACAGATACCAGCTGCTGGCCAGATACGTGAGTAGCCACAAAAGGCGCTTCATCAAAGCCAGGCGCATTTTGTATAGATGTTATAAATGATGGAGGGAGTTGCAAATGTTGTTTTTGTAAAGGTACATTGTTGTCTTGTCATAGTATCTGTCGCAAGCTGCATTACCGTAGATCTCCACCTAATTTTCAGACTAAAAAAGTTGAAAAAAGGTATGTCGCACAAGAAAGTGACCCCGGGTTCTACTATGCTCGTCGGGGTAGGCACAACGATGTTTCCCAGAAATACAAAGCTGGAAACAAAATTATGTAAAAAAAAGTGCGAGATTTTATCCAGGCTTTCTGCGATTAAACAACAATATTTGGATTAACAGTAATTTTAAAACTGTGTATCTTGTACACATGATCTACGTAAGAGAACCGGCAGTAGTTTATGGCAGAAATAAGTTTACGGTGCAAGAATACCTGAAAATGGAAAAAGCGTCAGATGTAAAACATGAGTTTTGCGAAGGGGAGATGTTTGCCATGAGCGGAGCCGGTGCAAGGCATAATATTATTGCCGTAAATCTTACCGTATCATTATACAAGCAATTAGAAGGCAAACCCTGCCGTCCTTACGGAAGCGATATGCGCATTCATATTCCTGAAAACACTTTATATACTTATCCTGATATAAGCATTATTTGTGGCGACATTATTTCTTCTGATGATGATGAAGATACCGCAACCCAACCTACAGTTATTATTGAAATTCTATCTACCTCCACACAGCGGTACGACCGCGGTGATAAGTTTAAATTGTATCGTGCCATTCCAGCTTTGAGAGCATATATTTTAGTAGATACAGAAAGCATTAATGTGGAATGTTTTAGTCTGAATAATGAATTTATATGGGAGTTGAGAGAGTATAAAAAATTGGAAGATAACGTTTCAATTAAAAGTATTGATGGGGTCATTTCGTTGGAAGATATTTATAAGGATACGAAGTTGTAAGCTTAAAATTAACCAGGAAAGCCTTAAAATATTTGAGGTATCTTATAGCTCAAAGGAAAAGTTTGAACTAATATTCTTTGTCTTATGCAGTGAAATCAGGATTTTGAATCCCAGTGTAGTTATCATGTTTGACAATGTTTATTAACTCATCATTATACTTATTATGTACATCACATTCTTTAAATGCTTTTTTTAAATAAAATAATAAAAAGTCAGCATAAGAAGTTTTAAATGAATTTGCCAAATTAAAAGCATTACCTATAATAATCAATCTATTCATTTTCTAAAAATTAGATCGCTTTTACCTCTGCACACAGGTCCTGCAATACTTTTTTTGCATCGCCAAACAACATAGAAGTTTTGGGTTGAAAGAAAAGATCGTTTTCGATACCGGCATACCCGGGCTTCATGCTGCGTTTGTTTACAATAACGGTTTTGGATAGCTCTACTTCCAAAATAGGCATGCCATAAATGGGAGAAGCAGGATCATTTTTTGCAGCAGGATTCACCACGTCATTTGCTCCGAGAATCAATACCACATCGGTAGTTTTAAACACATCGTTGGCAGTTTCCATCTCCATTAGTTTGTCGTAGCTCACATCGGCTTCGGCCAACAGCACGTTCATGTGCCCGGGCATGCGGCCGGCTACAGGATGGATGGCATAGTTTACTTCCACGCCTTTGTCATTCAATATTTCTTCCAGCTCATGGCAGATGTGTTGAGCTTGCGCCACGGCCAGGCCATAGCCTGGTACAATCATTACTTTGTTGGCGTACGACATTACCATGGCTGCATCGGCCAAACTAATTTCTTTGTAGTGCCCCTGTGCACTTACTTCAACGGAAGCGGCAGCTTTGTTACCGCCACCAAAAGATCCTATCAATACATTGAGCAATGAACGGTTCATGGCTTTGCACATAAGAATAGTGAGCAAGGTTCCTGCTGCGCCCACCAAAATACCGCCGGTGAGCATGGCTTTGTTGTTGTATAAAAACCCACCACAGGCGGCGGCCACACCGGTAAAGGAATTGAGCAGAGAAATTACCACGGGCATATCGGCGCCACCAATGGGCATTACAAACAATACTCCGTAAATAAAGGCAAAGAAGCCTATCAACAAAAATGGTATATAAATATCTGCAATGGTAGATTGGTAAACCCAAATTGCACAAGCAATTACGAGTGCCAAAATAACCAGGTTTACAATGTGCTGCCCTTTGAAAGAATAATCTTTTACCCTGCCATTGAGTTTGCCCCATGCAAGAATGCTACCAATATACGATATGGTGCCAATGATGGCGCCGGCTGCAATGGTAATGTAAGTGCCCACCGAAACGATATCTGCAAAAGCTATTTCGGGAGTGGCCTTGTGTGCTTCGTAAATATGGTAAAATTCAGCGGCAGAAATGAGTGCCGCACAGGCACCGCCCATACCATTGAATATGCTTACCATTTCGGGCATGGCCGTCATCTTTACTTTTTTGGCAGATACAGCACCTGCAATGGTCCCGATGAGCAAGCCGCCAAAAATCCAGGCATAATTACCTAGCTTAAAACCTTCTTCCTGGTATAAAAAAATGGTTCCAAAAATAGCAAGTGCCATACCGGCGGCTGCAATTAAATTTCCTTTGCGTGCCGACGCCGGATTGGCCAACATTTTTAAACCCAGTATGAAGGTGACCGAAGCTACGAGGTAGCAAAGAGTGAGTATGTATTCGCTCATAAAATTCTTATCTAAATAAACAGCGTGAGTAGTATTTTATTATTTTTTCTTTTTAAACATTTCCAACATTCTATCAGTTACCACAAAGCCGCCGACAACATTTAAGGTGCCTAATATTACTGCCAGGAAGCCCATTGCCAATGCTAAATAATCATTTGGTTCTGCTTTGCCCATTACGATGATAGCACCAATTACAACCACACCATGTATGGCATTGGCGCCACTCATAAGAGGCGTATGCAATACGCTTGGCACACGGCCTATAACTTCTATGCCCACAAAAATCATGAGGATAACTATGTAAATGACTTGTTGATTTAGTGATATCCAGCTTAATATATTTTCCATACAATTACTTTTTCAGGTTCCTTTTTTTTAACGCCTTTTGGGCTGCCGGTCCTAGGGCTGGGTTTAATAACCGCTGTCGGGGTTTTCAACCGCCGACAGGGTGTGGAAAAATCATACATCATAAATCCTACATCAAAAATATTTTTTGATTGACTAAATCAATCCCGCTATTCTTTCATTGGTAATTTTTCCTGCATGTGCGATGCAGGTTCCCTTAACCAGGTCATCTTCAAAATTCAGGTTCAGCTCTCCTTCTTTGCTTACTATCAATTGTAAAAAGTTGATCATATTTTTTCCGTACAATTTGCTGGCATCGCTGGGCATGTTGCCGGGCAGTCGACTGTTGCCAATAATACTCACGCCATGATACTGCACTGTTTCATCGTTTTTGGTTTGCGAAGTATTGCCGCCCGTAGCCGCAGCAATATCAATAATAACAGAGCCATTTTTCATAGCCTGCATCATTTCGTCAGTAATCAGAATAGGAGCTTTTTTGCCGGGTATCTGCGCAGTGGTAATAATGATATCCGACTTGGCTACGCTTTCTGCAATTCTCGCTTTTTGCTTTTGCAAAAATTCTGCTGTTTGCTCCACGGCATAACCGCCAGCCTGGCTGGCATCTGCAGCGCCTTCTACTTCTACAAACTTTGCACCGAGGCTCATCACTTCCTCTTTAACTGCAGGGCGGGTGTCAAAAACTTCTATCACTGCTCCCAAGCGCTTGCTGGTGGCAATGGCCTGCAAGCCCGCCACACCTGCACCCAGGATCAATATTTTTGCAGGTGGTATGCTACCAGCCGCCGTCATGAACATGGGAAAATAACGGGGAAATCTATTTGCTGCCAGCAACACGGCTTTGTAGCCGGCAATATTTGCCTGGCTGCTTAGCACATCCATACTTTGCGCACGGGTGGTGCGTGGCAACATATCTATGCTAAAAATGCTAAACCCTTTTTGAGCCCATGATTGTATGAGCGTGGCGTTGTACAATGGTTGAAAGAAACCAAACAATACTTTTGCCTTGCATTGACTGATGTCTGCTTCGCTGAGTGGTTCGATGGAAAGAACAATGGTTGCCTTCTGCAATATTTCTTCTCTTGAATGAATGGTAGCACCTGCCTCCTCGTATTTTTCATTTTTGGCAAAAGCTGTTTCTCCGGCACCGGTTTCTATCATGACCTGTGTACCCCATTTTAAAAGCGTGGCTATATGTTCTGGCAAAAGAGAGACCCGTGTTTCAAAAGCTGGTTCTTTTAGTACAGCAATGATCATGTGTTTTATTGGTTTTAATTATCCCGTATGGTATAACGACGGTGCATTGAGATTGTTTATTCTGGCAGTTGGTTTTATTAGTGTTTCAAAGTTAGGTGAAATTAAAATCGGATACTGTAATGTTGCGTTTCTTTGAAATCCTTTTTAAAAAAAACCAAGCCGATAAAAAATAGATCTATGCTGAGGGTAACCCTGGGATGAAGTTTGATCTGCTCCCAGGCGGCTTCCATCTCCTGGCTCCAATGTATATCATCAAATATTAATATGGACTGCTCATTTGTTTTTGCCAACAGGCTTTGAAAATATTGGAGGGTGGGTTCTTTGCGGTGATTTCCATCTATAAAAGCAAGATCCACCAACGGTAAATCGTTTAACAACGGCTGCAATGTTTGGGCAAAGTCGCCTTCTACCAGTTGCACATTTTGCAGGCCGAGGCTGGCAAAATGCGAGCGGGCAATAGCAGCAATGGCTGGCGATCCTTCCAGCGTGTACACCGTGGCCGCTCCATTTCCACTGGCCAGGTAAACACTTGTAATACCAAAGGAAGTACCCAGTTCCAGTATAGTTTGCGGCTTGTAATATTGTACAATCCTGTAAAGTAGTTGCGCAAATTTTTTGGGCTTAAGGGAAGATTGCGCCATTTTATAAATGGCCCTTTGGTTGGTTTTGAGAATGGTAGAACCAGCCCCAAAATCTTCTACTTCTATCAAGGTTTTATTTTGCAATAACTCCCTGCGCAACTCCTCTATTTTAGGATAACACCCATAAGCCCGGGAATCGTTCTTCACAAATTTTATAAAATCAAAAACAAAAGGAGAATGCACGCCATGGCCCCTGGCGTTGGAGGCAGACAGGTAGTATTTAAAATATTTTCGGGCTAATTGAGTTACTGAATACATCGTAGAAAAAGTGCGGGTAAACTAATATCAGGCGGTTGGCGACTTTTTATTCCAAACTTCAAAACTGAAGTCATAAGCGTGTTTTTCATCAGCCTTACAATCTTCTTTAGACGCCAGTTCCCAATTAGATTTTTCGATCTCAGGAAAAAAAACATCCCCATCCAACACCGCATGAACCCTGGTAATGTAGATTCTATCGGCCATCGCCATAGCCTGTCTGTAAATTTCGCCGCCGCCAATGATGAATATTTCTTTGAAATTTTCTGCTGTTGCTAACTGTATGGCCTCCTGCAGGCCTTTGGTCACTAGTGTATCGGGTGCTTTCCAGCCTGCATTATTCGTAACCACAATGTTCAGCCTGCCGGGCAAAGGCTTGTTCACACTCTCAAATGTTTTTCGCCCCATGATCACCACCGAGCCCCAGGTGCTGTTTTTAAAAAACTTCAGATCTTTGGGCAAGTGCCAGAGCAATTGATTGTTTTTGCCAATGGCATTGTTGGTGGAAGCGGCTACAATGAGTGAAATCATGTTGTAAAATTAAGCAAGCAGACTGACTGGACAAGAGGTAGCGAAAAGATAATGATCGTTTGTGGAATCACATTCGCTTTTTGAACATGTGCTTCGTAATTTTATGGTGAAAAAAATTGAATACATTATTAAACACCATAAAATAAGAAATCATGACAGCAGCAGTTAAAAATAAAGTGATCTATATAACCGGTGGCAGCAAAGGAATTGGCTTTGGCATTGCACAAACATTGCTGGCCAGTGGTGCCAGAGTGGCCATCAGCAGCCGCAGCCTGGGAGCAGCACAAGCTGCAGCAGCAAAACTTGGCGGCGACGTGCTTGCCGTGGAATCTGATGTAAGTTCCATGGCAGATGAAAGCAAAGCAATACAAGCAGTAGTAGCGCATTTTGGAAGCCTGGATGTGCTGGTAGCCAATGCCGGTGTGGGCCACTTCGCCCCCATCGATGTTATCACAGAGCAGGAGTGGAACGAAACCATCAATACCAACCTCACCGGTGTTTTTAACAGTGTAAAAGCCAGTATTGAATCTTTAAAAAAATCGGAAGGTTACATCATCACCATTGCCAGCCTGGCTGGCACCAATTTTTTTGAGACAGCCGCCGCTTACAACGCCAGCAAGTTTGGGCTCGTGGGCTTTACGCAGGCCATCATGCTCGATCTGAGGAAATATGGTATAAAAGTTTCTACCATTATGCCAGGCTCCGTGGCTACGCATTTTAACGACCACAC
>JBBSJJ010000138.1:0-8658 GCA_038257335.1 Chitinophagales bacterium
AACAATAGTTGAGTTGGGGGCATTGGATATACAAATGACCAAAGCAGGTAAGGACACCGTTTTTTCAAGAATAATTACATTAGTAGAAGATGCAGAAAACGAACAAGCGCCTATTGAAAAATTTACAGATAAAGTAGCTTCGTGGCTAATCCCCATCGTATTCATATTTGTAGGCGCAGTGTATTTTTTTACCCGTGATGTTAAACTGGTAATTGCTTTACTCATCTTTACTTCTCCTGCAGAACTTGGCTTAGCCACTCCTTTGGTTACTATAGCAGCCATCGCCCGTGCAGCAAGGGAAGGCATCCTCGTTAAAGGCGGCAAATTTTTAGAAGAATTGGCAAAAGTGACTACTATTGTTTTCGATAAAACAGGTACATTAACCGTCGGCAGTCCCACGGTAAACAAGGTTGAAATAATTGATAAAAATTATACAGAAAATGACATTGTAAAGTTTGCCGCTTCAGCCGACAGACGTTCAGCGCATCCATTAGCGAAATCTATTTTAACCTATGCAGATAAATTAAAAGTTTCTTATCCCGAACCGGAAAACTTTGAAGTCGTAAAAGGACGGGGTGTAAACGCTACTGTGGAAGGGAAAGTGACTTTATTAGGCAATAAGGCTTATATGGAAGAAAGTAAAGTGGTTTTAATGCCCACTTCTGAAAACCTTACGGATACTGCCATATACCTGGCAGTTGACAATAAATTTGCAGGGGTTCTTTATATATCCGATGCCATAAGGGAGGGTGCGAAAGAAATGATTGATGGCTTAAGAAAAAGCGGCATCAAAAATATTGTCATGTTAACGGGCGATAATCCTGAGACGGCCAAACATGTTTCCGAACAAATTGGCATTACAGATTTCAGAGCCAATTTATTGCCGGAAAATAAAATCACCATTGTAAAGGAACTGCAGGCGGGCGGAGTAAAAGTTGCGATGGTAGGCGATGGCATTAATGATGCGCCTGCATTGGTACAGGCAAACATAGGAATAGCAATGGGTGCAATGGGAACGGAAGCAGCAATGGAAGCGGCTGACATTGTTCTCATGCAGGATAAATTGGAAAAAATAGCGTTAGCAAGAGCAATCAGCAAAAGAGCATTTAAGACGATCAAGGAAAATATTTTTG
Organism: Chitinophagales bacterium; assembly: GCA_038257335.1. Lineage (GTDB taxonomy): Bacteria > Bacteroidota > Bacteroidia > Chitinophagales > Chitinophagaceae > Ferruginibacter. The sequence continues at coordinate 1,134 of JBBSJJ010000138.1, forward strand.
TTGGTGTAGGTGTTGTGCATGTTATTGGTATTACACTCGTTTTATTACGCATTATCGGTCCTGTTCAGGCAGCAGCTATTCATCTGCTTCCCGATACGTTGGTTTTTATCAACTCCATAAAATTGTTGAAAGTAAAGATTAAAAATGTGTGAATTGAAGAATTACTTCCTGGAGCCCACGGAGAAAATGAAACGGTGTGGCATACCTCCGCTTTCTTTCGTGGATTATTACTTTCTTTAAAAAACTATAGAATAAAATTTAACAACAGTCAAACTAAACGGTATGTACTTTTACATTCTAAATGATAAAAAAATGAACAGATTAAATTGCTGGAAATGTGTAGTAATGCTTTCATCTTTGATGGCATTAGCTACAATGGTTTAAATCACACTTCTTTTAAATAAAATTGAATGCGGACAAGTAATTTGTTCCGCATTTTTTATTGCCCAGGCAATTATTTATAACGAACAACATGAACCAAATATTAATCGGCAGTATTTTATTAAGTTTATTACATGCAATAATACCCAGCCATTGGCTGCCTGTTCTTTCTATTGGCAGAAAAGATAACTGGACGATAAAGGAAGTAACACAGATCACTTTTTTATCAGGTCTTGCCCATGCTTTAAGTACAATAATAATAGGTGTTGCTTTAGGATCGTTAGGTTTAAAACTATCAAATAATATTCAGTACTTCACCCATTATATTGCACCGGCTGTTTTAATTGCGATGGGTTTATTTTTCATTTACCAACATCACAGACATCAGCATTTTCATTTACACAAAACGCCAAAGCCATCCTTATCAAAACCTAAAATAATAATGGCTTTGGTTGTGGCCATGTTTCTTTCCCCATGCCTGGAAATTGAGGCTTACTTCTTACTGGCCGGTACAAAAGGCTGGTGGGCAGTAGCAACTATTGCGGGCTTGTATCTTGTTATATCAGTTACCGGAATGGTATTATGGGTAAGGCTTGCATACAATGGGGTATTAAAGTTGAATTGGCATTCATTGGAACATAAGGCAGGTATTATTACAGGTTGGACATTAGTAATCACAGGTATCATATCATTTTTTATATCATAATAAACAGACATGAATAATTTACAAAAAAACAAACCAAACGATTGTTGCGGAGACGATGATAACAATAAAGTAGCAGCAAAACCGGAGGTACATACAGATGATGACGGACACAACCACGGAGGTAGTGACGAAGCTGGATGGAAAAGCCACTGGCCTTTATTGCTCTCACTCATTATACTGGCGATAATGCTAACCCTGGAATTTGGATTTAAATTCATACCTGTATTTCCAATTAATTTAATTGTATTTGTTGCTGCTTACCTCTTAGCTGGTTACAATGTGCTGTACATGGCATTCAGGAAGGCAAAACGATTTGATTTCTTTAATGAATTCTTTTTGATGAGTGTGGCAACCATTGGAGCATTTGCAATTGGCTCATATAGTGAGGGTGTGGCAGTAATGGTTTTTTATTCAATTGGCGAATGGTTCCAGGATTCAGCAGTAAATAAAGCAAAAAGAAGTATCAAGGCATTGCTAGACATCAGACCAGATGAAGTAACTGTTTTAAGAAATGGATCTGCTCAGGTGATTCACCCGAATGAAATTCAAATTGATGAGGTCATACAAATAAAGCCAGGTGAAAAAGTAGCATTGGATGGTGAACTCAATTCTGATTCGGCTGCTTTCAACACTGCCGCACTTACAGGCGAAAGTAAACCCGATACAAAACGGAAAGGTGAAATAGTATTGGCAGGAATGATTAACCTGGACAGAGTATCAGAAGTAAAAGTAAAGGCCTTGTTTAAGGATAGTAAGCTGAGTAAGATATTGGAAATGGTGCAGGATGCAACGGCACGTAAATCACAAACCCAATTATTCATAAGCCGGTTTGCAAAAGTGTATACCCCCATCGTATTTGCTTTGGCTGTGGCCGTATGTTTAGTACCCTTCTTTTTTGTAGATGACTACGTTTTCAATACCTGGTTTTACAGGGCGTTGGTTTTTTTAGTTATTAGTTGCCCTTGTGCACTGGTGGTATCCATTCCCTTAGGTTATTTTGGAGGTATTGGGTTGGCATCAAAAAGTGGAATATTATTTAAAGGCTCCAACTTTTTAGATGTGGTTACAAAAGTTAATGCCATTGTAATGGACAAAACAGGAACCCTCACAAAAGGAGTTTTTAAAGTACAGGATATAGTTCTATCGCCCCTCTCTTTTGGAGAGGGGGCGGGGGTGAGGTCAAAAGCAGAATTGATAAAACTTACAGCAGCAATTGAAAGCCAATCCACTCACCCCATTGCCAAAGCGGTCACAGGATATGCAGGAGATAATATTGAAGCTGCAAAGGTGCAAAATGTAGAAGAAATTTCCGGGCATGGGTTAAAAGGAACAGTTGATGGTAAGACTGTTATAGCAGGGAATGTGAAATTGCTTAAAGAATTCAATATTGACTATCCAAAAGAAATAGAAACGATTGTGGACACCATAGTTGTTGTAGCAGTAAATGATAAATATGCAGGCTACATAACTATTGCTGATGAAATTAAAGAAGACGCAAAGCAAGCCATAGAAGAAATGCACAAACTCAACATTCAAACAGTAATGTTGTCGGGAGATAAACAAGCGGTAGTTGATAAAGTGGCAAAAGAATTAGGTATCGATAACGCCTACGGCGATTTATTGCCCGAAGGAAAAGTAGAAAAAGTGCAGGCATTAAAAAATGAAGGAAAAAGAATTGCATTTGTTGGCGATGGAGTAAACGATGCCCCGGTAGTGGCGTTGGCAGATGCAGGTATTGCAATGGGTGGTTTAGGCAGTGATGCAACTATTGAAACTGCCGACATCGTAATTCAAAACGACCAGCCTTCAAAAATTGTTACCGCCATTAAAATCGGTAAAATAACAAGAAGCATAGTTTGGCAAAATATCACTTTGGCAATGGTAATTAAAGTAATTGTATTGGTATTGGGTGCAGGTGGTATTGCTACATTATGGGAAGCGGTAATAGCAGATGTAGGAGTAGCATTATTAGCAATTTTAAACGCAGTGAGGATACAACGGATGAAATTTTAACCTTCAACTACTAAAAAACTGTTAGCCACTTAAAACTAACTATCAATGCTTTTCGCCTTCAAGTTGCAGCGTGTAATTTTTATAGTACGCTCCAACCTCTTTTAGTTTATCCCAGGCATTAGGCAAATTTTGGGTCCCATCTGCTTTTTGCCACATTCTACGTCAACATAAAAAATTAGTGTGGCGAAACCCCGATGTTGAACGATTTTCAACTAGGGTTTCGTCACACTACAGGGCCTTAAAATGTAACGGAATGCACCAATCATCCTACTGCTATAAAGGGCAGGGCATTTAACACCAGGAACGCAAAGAAATACAAAATGTCTAGAGCAATCGGTTGAAAATTAATCGTTGTTTCCTTTGACTCCTTTGTTCATTCGGTGTGAAAGTTTCAATTTTTAAAAGGCCTCTTTTCTGATCACATTTAAAATTTTGCTCCCAGAGAAACAAAGAAAGTTCTTCCATCAGCAGGCAATGCACCAGGGCCCGGATAGCCACCCGCCCTGCGGGTAAAATAGCGTTCATCAAGCAAATTATTGATGCCTGCTTTTATATTTAAATTTTTAGAGAATTTATAGGTGGCCGTTAAATCTGCAACCGTATAAGATGGTATCAAACCGTTTTGACCATTTGCAGTTGGTGTGGCGGTGTTGTTAGCATCACTAAAAGCCTCGCTTACATAACTTACCTGGCCGGTTACCAGGAAAGATTTATAGCCTGCTGAAATACCCGTACGCAGAATATTTTTAGGGGCATTTTCAACAGTCTTTCCTTTGGTAGTGGCATCTTTATGATTGCTACTGTAAGAAGCATCTGTGTAACTATACGATGCAAAAAGTAGTACATCTGTAAATTTATTTTTTGTAAATGCTTTTACAGGATTAAACTCAACAAAACCCTCAAACCCTTTACTTACGCTATTGCCCACATTTGTAATCAAACGATACGATGCGCCTGAAGGTGTAATTGTGCCTACACGATTTTGATATAACAAGTAATACCCGCTCACATCAAACTGAAGAAAGCTTTTTACTTTACCCCGATAGCCCAAATCAGCATTGTAACCTTTTGCATCTTTTAAGTTGGGGTCAACCACATCGGTTGTAGGTGGTGCCTGCAAATTTGCGAATTGAATAGGGCGGTATGCCTGGGAATAGTTTGCGTAAAATTCTGTTCCTTTAGTGAGGTGATACTCAGCACCAATGCCTGCCAATAAAAAACTACGGCTGCGTTTTATTTTCTGCAACTCTATTGCAGCACCAGCAGGCGTAAACCCGTTGCGGCCGCTAGCCGCACCTTCTAACCATTCGTAGCGTAAGCCGGGTATGAGCAACAATTTTTTGTTGATGCGAAAAATATTTTCTACAAATGCCGCTGCGTTTTTAGAATCGAATTCAATATCACGATTGTAAACACCCACCACACTCATATCATAATCTGTTCCTGTTGTTCCTTTTCCGTCAGCTTCCCTAAAAGTGGTACCTGAGTATAAACGAACCCCACCAGAAATAGTATTATTCATTTCACCCAAGCGATAGTCGGTAATGATTCTACTTTCAAATCCATAATTCCTGTATTTATCAACGGTCAGCATCCTGTTATTATAGTTAAGCGTCGAAGCGTTAATGCTGTCTTTTACAGTAATGGGCGATAAGAAGCCTACACTGTTCCTGTCGCCAATCGTAGCAAATAATTTTGTATTCCAACGGGTATTATCATTCACCTGGTAATTGGCTATCAGGGCCGGCGTGGTCCATAAAATATCAAACCAGTTCCTGCTGCGAAGACTTTGCTGAGCATCTTGTTTAAAGTGCGCATCGGTAAGTCCGCCAGCCTGCTGGGTGCGGGTATTGGAACGCATTACTTCAGCAGTAAGTGAAAATTTTGATGTGAATTTGTAGGTAATGGTTGCAAAACCTGAATTGGTATAATAGCGGCTGTTTTGTCTCCAGCCGTCACCATTGCGGTGGTCAAAAAAAGCATAGTAATGTACTTTGCCTTTATTACCGCCAATGGCATTGTAAGTATTGAACATGGCGTTGCTACCCACTGTTTGCTGGGTTTCAAATTCGACTGGTTTAGTAATTTCACTGCCGTTTCGTAAAATATAATTCACCATGCCGCCAAACTGCGGACCATATTGTAAAGAACCCTGCCCCCTTATAATTTCAATTCTCTGCACCCCCTGTAATTGCGGATTGTAATAAGCCTCCGGGTAGCCAAACGGGTCTGCAGAAATATCGTATCCATTTTGCCTGACGTTAAATTCCCAACTACGGTTTGGGCTGAGGCCCCGGGCGGCTATACCAATTTGAACACCACTTGGGTCGCTTTCCCAAATATGAATGCCCGGCACTTTTGCCAGCACTTGCCGCATGGTGTTAGTCACTACATTACCCTGCACATTATCCAATACGATCAGGGAGTTTTTCTTCCCGGCATATATAGATGTTCCTACTATTTCCGGCATTTGTTGAATATCGCTTTTACTGTTTCTTCCCACAACAGTAATATCAGGCAGGTTTTTACTATGTATACCAATCGTATCAATTTCTTTAGCTTTTTGTGCATATCCAACGTTACAACAGGAGAGGAGCAACGCAGCACTTATTATTTTTTCGATCATATATTATTTTGAGCTGCAAAGCTATTTTTAACAATCCTGGCTGCACTCCGCAATCGGGAAAAAGGTTTTTACAATCGGGAAATTGGTCAGATGGGGCTGAGGTCTGCTAATCATATAAATATTTCCCATAATTCTGTAACATTTTCAAGACTACCGGGGATAGCTTTGCAACCAGGCAATGGTTATTTTTCAACTAATTGCCTTAGTTTTACAACATATTAAATGAAAAGAAATATATCTATACAACTTAAAGCAGCTTTCCTCTTCCTGGTATTTGCAATGAATACGCTGGTGGGGCTGGCCTGTGCTGTAGGTTTGGATATGCGTTTCAATACCAGCCACCATGATGAGGAGCCAATAATAAAAGCCCCCATTCATGTGCATCCCGATGGCAAAAACCATGAGCATGCCGAGCCCGTTAAACCTGCCATTCATATTCATGCCGATGGCAAAAAACATGAGCATTCTAACGAAGCAGTTACACCGCACCATGAGGACAAGAAAGCCCCTGAGAAAGAAGGTTGCTGTACTGACGAGCTGGTAAAGCTTCAAAATGTAGAAAAAAACCTGGCTCCTAAAATAGGTGTTGATGCCCCGGAGTTTTTAGCAATCATACCTACTTTTCCAGCCCTTAGTTTATACAATGTTAGCAGGGCCTTTCCTCATAAAAATCTGGTAAGATTTTTTTACCCTCCGCCTCCCGATATACTCATATCCATACAGAAGTTTCAGGTTTGATTATTGTAACTGTGTTTGATGGCATTCGTCCATCGAACTAATTATACTTTGCCCAATGGCAACTTGTATTGTTCAGTTATAGTAATCAATTTTTTATGTTTATACGTAGTGCATTCATTTTTTTAAGCCTGGTTTTACCACTTGCCTCTTTTTGTCAACAACAAATTTCAGAGGCAGATGCTGTGAGTATGGCATTAAAAAACAGTAAAAATGTTTCAGCATCGGATTTGGTTATTAAGCAGCAAAGGCAATTGCTCAAGAGCAGCATCAACCTTCCCAATCCTGAAGTATTTGTGGAAAGTCCCACCGGAAATTTCTATACGGGAAGTGTTACCCAGTCCATAGAGTTTCCTTCCGTTTACCGCAATCAGTACCGTTTGCAAAAAGGGGAAATCGCCATCGCACAAAAAGAAAAGCAATTAACCGAAGCAGCATTAAAATATAATGTCAAGCTTTTGTATCTCGAAATACAGTTCACAGATTCGCTGGTAAAGCAGTTATATATCCAGGATACGTTGTATGAAAAAGTAAAAAGGTCAGCCGTTCGCCAGTTTACTGCCGGGCAAATAGATTACCTGCAACAAATTTTTGCCGAGACGCAATATGGCGAAATTCACAATCAATATGAACAGGCTCTCACAAAGGCAAAATCTTTGAATGCCCAATTGCAATTCTATACAGGTTTAAAAGGAGACTTCGCAGTGCAGCCATTTACCGTGGCAGTTTTTGGCAAGGCAACTTACCTTTTACCAGATTCAGCCTTATTAGTGTCCAATCCTTCTGTGCAGTTATTGCAACAGCAACAATTGAATGCCCAACAAAATGTAGCCTTGCAAAAAAGTAAGGCTTTACCCGGCTTGGCTTTTGGATATTTTAACCAGGGAGAAAGAGATACAAAATGGTTTAACCGTTTCCGGTTCGGCTTTACAATTCCTTTATGGTATGGGCAATACAAAAGCCAAATAGCTGCGGCAAAAACAGCGCAAGAAGTTTTGCAAAGCAAGCAGGGAGGCTTACAACAGGAGTTGTCCTTACAGGCAATTAATACCGGCAGCGAAATA
>JBBSJJ010000139.1:0-8548 GCA_038257335.1 Chitinophagales bacterium
CAACTAATAAGAAAACTTCGAACTCAGTCATAAAATGGCATGTAACGTTAGGGCTTGGCGATGGGCTGGAAATTTATAATGTCAAGCCCGGAACTGTTGGCCAATAGAATTACTGAAGATGAAGATAACAACAAAAGCTGAGTAAAGAAAGTCAAGCCGGAACTATTGCTGAGAGAGAATTGTAGCCGATTGTACATACGTCAGCCAGCCTATTGCCAAACCCCATGTAAGCTGCGGTAAGCCTCCCCAAAAACAGTACGGTTTAAAAATAGACAAATTGTTTAATTTTAAAACTGTAAAACATGAAAAAAAGCACATTCAGTCCTGCACAGATTGCAGGCATTCTCAAAGAGTTTGATAACGGCAAAACTGCCGAAGATATTAACCGTGAACACGGAGTGAGTAAAGCCAGTTTGTATAAGTGGCGACAACGATATGGGGGCATGGAAGCCACTGAGCTCAAACGCATCAAAGAACTAGAGGAGGAAAATGCCAGGCTGAAAAAGATGTATGCTAATCTGGCTATGGAACTTGATGTAGCAAAATACATTATTGAAAAAAAGTTGTAAAGCCTTGCGATAAACGAGCTATCATAAATCAGCTTCGTACAGAGCGACCAAAAGACATCGGCAAGGCGTGTCGTATATTAAACATTAGCAGGAGTTCGTTGCATTACAAATCTGTAAAAGATGATAGTGTGTTGATTGAACTTTTAGTTCATCTTTCTAAAACCGTGGAAGATGAAGGGTGTCATAAATTTTATGATAGACTACGCCTGCAAGGCTATTTAGTTAACCATAAACGTGTAAGAAGAATTTATAAACAACTAGGCTTAAGAATGAAGGTAAAAGCCCGCAAGCGCCTGCCAGCCCGTGTAAAAGAAAAGTTAGAAGTGCCTTCTTCATTTACGCATACATGGAGTATAGATTTTATGACCGATGCATTAAGCAATGGCAGAAAGTTCAGAACCTTTAATGTTATAGATGATTTTAATCGTGAAGTATTATTCATAGAAACAGACTATTCTTTAAAAAGCAGCCGGGTGCTGTGGGTGATCAGGCATCTGATAGCCCGCTATGGTAAGCCTAAAAAGATACGTATGGATAATGGCCCTGAGTTTATAGCTAACCTTGCAAAGCACTGGAGTAAGGCAAATGAAATTGAGTTTAAATATATTCAGCCTGGCAAGCCTTCACAAAATGCTTACATAGAAAGATTTAACCGGACATACAGAGGCAAGGTGCTGGATGCTTACTTATTCGATGATCTGGATGAAGTACGTGAGGTCACAGAAAGTTTTATTCAGGATTACAATCACAATCGCCCTCATGATGCACTTAAAGGAATACCGCCAGCTGTATACAGAGCAAGATGGGAAGAGGCAAATCCAAATTTTTCTGATGGGCTCCGTTCCGCTTCGGCTACGCCTTCGCTACACTACGCCCATCAGAAAACTATAGTTCAATGAAAATATTATACTTTTAAACTGTACTAAAAATGGGTAGGCTTCAATAAAACCTTACTAAGTGCTTTACATGAAAAACAACAATTGTAATCCGGGTCATTATTCTTTAGATAATGACCCGGTTACATCATAAAAAATCTAACCGCAGAAAGCTTTTAATCAATAAATAATGGGGAAGATAATAATTGCAGTAACATTACTGCTAAGTACATTTTTTGCTAAAAGCCAGATAAACATTGTCAGGTACAACGATAACTTCAGCAACCTTACTAATGATACAAGTCATAAAAGGGGTTTTGAAAAATTAAAACATATCCATCTTTCTGAAAATAGCAATATCAGCTTTGGCGGAGAACTAAGAGAACAATTTCAGTATTATCATAACCAGAATTTTGGCGATGTGCCAGTAGTGTTTACAAAAGTAAGTACCGGGCAGCTTTGGCAAAGAGTAATGGTTCATACCAATTTTGAACTGGGGAGTAAGCTGAGGGTATTTGCACAATTGGGTAGTACATTTCGTTTTTTAAATCCTAATCCTGCTGTTCCTGAAATTGACGGGAACCATTTGAGTTTGCAGCAGGCTTTCATTGATTATCATTTACAGAAAAAATGGATGGTACGACTGGGCCGCCAGGAAATAAGTTATGCCAATCATCGCCTGCTTACATTTCGTGAAGGACCTAATACCAGGCTGGCTTTTGATGCAGCAGTTATTAAATACCATTCTGGTAAAAGAAAAGTTGATGTCTTTGCAGTGTCTCCGGTAATTTCCAAAACAGGCATATTAGATGACCAGTCATTTGAAGATTTAATCATTGGTGCTTACGCCACTGAACAAATTGTACCCCGGAAACTGTCGATTGACTACTATGTTCTTAATTTAAATACCAAAAGAAGAAAGTACAATTATGTAGCGGGTAAAGAAAACCGGCAGAGTTATGGTTTCAGAATATTTTCAGAAAATTCAAAATTTAATTACGAACTGGAAGCCACCTACCAATCTGGCAAATTTAATCAATCAACCATAAGTGCTTTTGGAATTTCGGCAGACATAAATTACAAAGTAATACCAGCGAATAAATTTATTGTAGGTATTGGTGGCAACTATATGTCTGGTGACAAAAGCAAAAATGACAACCGGCTCAATACATACAACCTGCTTTTCTCAAAACCACAATACGGTTTAACTGCACCCATTGGTGCAACAAATTTGGTTAACATCAATACTTACATTAAGATTAATCCGACTAAAAAAAGCAATATCTATTTAAGCAGTTATTTCATGTGGCGGCAAAGCAATCAGGATGGGACCTATTCGCCGTTAGCAGTTGAAATACGGCCAGCCCCTGCATTGATGTTCACTACCAAAAAGAGAATTGGAACACTGTTATCAATGGAATCGAACTATGCTATAGCCAGAAATTTGTCATTTGCTATTGATGCTTCATACTTTTTTGCAGGAGGTTATGTAAAAGCCACAGGTAAAGGGAAGGATATTACCTATCTCTCATTTAAAGGAACTTACAAATTTTAAACATTTCACTTAAGAACAGTAGTAGCATTAAAGCTAGAAAAGGTTCAATAGGATCATTATGGTAGGTATTTTTATGCTAAAATATTAGTTGGAAACCCATAATAACTCATATTAATTGCTAAATTATTTAGTAATTTTGTTAACCAGGATCCACCAATCTTGATTAGCATTCAGCATGACAGGCACCAAAGCAGATATCATTGTTCAGTTAAAAAAAGAGTTACTTCCATTGCAGGGTTTCAAATCTCTGTTGAAAAATAATGCTTTGGATGCTGCACTTGGCCCAATAAAAATTGCCTTTCCACAGGCAACTTTCCCCCTCGGGGCTATTCACGAATTTTTGACTGCCTGCCCCGAAGATGCAGCCTCCACTGCTGGTTTTGTTGGGGGGATACTTTCGTCGCTCATGCAAAATCATGGAACCGCCATCTGGATCAGCGCTAACCGAAGCATTTTTCCGCCAGCCTTACAAGCGCTGGGTATAGCACCGGACAAGATCATATTTATTGACCTGAAAAAAGAGAAAGAAATTTTATGGGTCATGGAAGAAGCCCTCAAATGTGGCGGCCTCTCGGCAGTAATTGGCGAAATGCGGGAACTCTCTTTTACCGCTTCCCGCCGTTTGCAATTAGCGGTTGAACAAAGCCAGGTAACAGGCTTTGTTATTCGACAACAACCACGCAGTGTGGCTGCCACTGCATGCGTTAGCCGCTGGAAAATAACTTCCCTGCCCAGTGAACTTTTCGGCAATATGCCTGGCGTTGGCTTTCCCCGCTGGCAGGTAGAATTGTTGAAAGTAAGAAATGGCAAGCCTGGCAGTTGGCAAATAGAGTTTGGTCCCAACGGCTTCAGGCAGGTTTCCAGGTTGGCGGCAATTGTGTTGGCCCAACAAAAGAAAACGGGCTGATATGCAAAAACGTTTTATCTCCATATGGTTTTGCCATCTAAGAACAGATTGGTTCGTACGCCGCCAGCCAGGTCTAAAGGAAATACCTTTTGTGCTTTCGTCTGCGCAGCATGGTCGCATGGTTGTAACTGCCGCTAACGCCCTGGCACAAACGCAGGGAATTTCCATAGGCATGTCCGTAGCAGATGCAAGAGCCATACTGCCTGCGCTGCAGGTAATGGATGACCAACCAGCACTTTCCAATAAGTTGCTAAAAGGAATTGCCAGCTGGTGTATCAGGTTTACACCGGCTGTGAGCATAGACCCACCCGAAGGCCTGCTGCTGGAAGTAACGGGTTGTGCGCATCTCTGGGGAGGCGAGGTGCCTTACCTAAAGGATATCATTGAACGCATCCATGGTTTTGGATACAACGTTCGTGCGGGCATGGCTGATACTATTGGAACTGCCTGGGCCGTGGCAAGGTTTGGAAAAGGATCACCCATCGTTGAATCGGGGCGGCAACATGCTGCCTTGCTTTCATTGCCCGCAGCGGCGCTGCGATTGGAAGCAGAAGTGGAAGATCGTTTGCAAAAATTGGGTTTGCGCCAGGTAAACAGTTTTATGAATATGCCCCGCACTGCGTTGCGCCGCCGTTTTGGTCCGCAATTGTTGCAGCGTCTCAACCAGGCAACTGGCCAGGAAGAAGAAAATATACAACCCTTGCATCCGCTGGTGCCATACCAGGAACGCTTGCCTTGCATGGAACCTATCGTGCATGCGGCAGCAATTGAGATAGCCATTCAAGGATTGCTGGAAACATTGTGTGCCCGCTTGCAAAAAGAACAGAAAGGCCTAAGGGTGGCCACACTTAACTGTTACCGCCTGGATGGGAAAATGGAGACTGCCAGCATTAGTACCAACCGGGCTTCCTGCAATGCAACACATCTTTTTAAATTATTTCAGCTTAAGATTGATACCATCGAGCCAGCGTTGGGAATAGAACTTTTTACGATGGACGCTTCAAAAGTGGAAGACGTTAAAACCTTGCAGGAAAAACTTTGGGAACAACAGGAAGGGGTAGACGAAGTAGCCCTTTCTGAATTACTGGATAGGATAGCGGGAAAGATGGGCGAAAATTTGATCCATCGATATCTGCCGGACGAACACTACTGGCCCGAACGTTCTTATAAACTGGCTGAATCCATCAATCAAAAGCCAGCAACTCCCTGGAACCTGGACAGGCCGCGGCCCTTGCAATTATTGAAGCGGCCAGAACCCATTGAAGTAACGGCACCGATTCCGGATTATCCTCCCATGTTGTTTCGCTATAAAAATAAACTGCATAAAATTAGGAAGGCTGATGGCCCGGAACGCATAGAGCAGGAATGGTGGCTGCAACAGGGACAGCACCGGGATTACTACCAGGTAGAAGATGAAGAAGGCCGGCGCTATTGGTTGTTTCGCCTCGGGCATTACGATGTGGCCAAAACCTATCAATGGTTTATGCACGGTTTTTTTGCCTGAGATATACAATATTTTTAAAGGATTATCTATAACAATTTTAAACGTGGAAGAAGAAAATGATGATACCATTAAGCTAGAAGCCTCTCCCATTAAAGAGATGGAAAACAAGGCTGAACAGCATTACACAGAATTGCAGGTAACCAGCAATTTCACTTTTTTACGTGGCGCCTCGCACCCGGAAGAACTGGTAGAACAGGCTATAGCGATGGGTTACCAGCGAATTGCCATTACCGATCGAAATACTTTTGCTGGAATAGTGCGTGCGCATGCTGCCGCAAAAAAGGGAGGTGTTAGTATTATTGTGGGCTGCCGTCTTGATCTCTTGGATGGCCTCCCCCTGCTTGCTTATCCTACTAACATGAAGGCCTACTCGCAACTCTGCAGCTTGCTTAGCTTAGGCAATCTTCGTGCAGAAAAAGGCGAATGTTTTTTATACAAGGCAGACGTTTACCAATATGCAACAGATGTAAAATTCGTAGTACTTCCACCAGACGCATTGAACAAAGCTTTTGATTTTGAAACCTCTGTTGAAGAGGCTTTAAAAGAATACCGGGCTGCTTTGGGTGAACATGTTTACCTGGCTGCCAGCCGCCGCTACCAGGGAGATGACGCAAAATATTTATACCGGCTTGCAGAAATTTCCAGGCAATTAAATATTCCCATGGTGGCCACCAATGATGTGCACTACCACGAGCCGCAGCGCAGACAGTTGCAGGATATCGTTACCTGCATCCGGGAAAAATGTACCATTTATACTGCAGGTTTTCGTTTGCATCCCAATGCGGAAAGATTTTTAAAACCTTCCGAAGAAATGTTGCGCCTTTTTAGGCAATACCCGGATGCCATAGCAAACACACAGCAAATTGCCAGGGCTTGTACTTTTTCTTTGGATGAATTAAAATACGAATACCCGGAAGAGATATGTACAGAAGGCCGCAGCCCCCAGGAAGAATTGACTATGCTGGCCTGGCAAGGTGCCACAGAACGGTATGGAAATATACTACCGGAAAAAACGATAGCTGCTATTAAGCATGAGCTAAAGTTTATTGGAGAAATGAATTACGCTGCGTATTTTTTAACGGTGCACGACATCGTACGTTTTGCCCGACAACAAAAAATACTTTGCCAGGGGCGAGGGTCTGCAGCAAATTCAACGGTATGCTATTGCCTGGGCATTACTTCTGTAGATCCTACCAAATTCGACCTTTTGTTTGAACGTTTTATTTCTTCAGCCAGGAATGAACCGCCTGATATTGATGTGGACTTTGAGCATGAACGCAGGGAGGAAGTGATACAATACATTTATAATAAGTATGGTCGGGACAGGGCTGCTATTATTGCCACCGTTACCCAGCAACATCAAAAAGGAGCCATCAGGGATGTGGGCAAAGCCATGGGTTTATCGGTAGATACTATCAGTAGTTTGTCTGGTTCTATTTGGGAATTTACCGATGAATGGTTTGAAGGTAAACGCCTTACAGAGCAAGGGTTGAACCCCGGTGATGAACACCTGCGAAAAGTGTTGCAACTAACCAGGGAGTTCATGGGTTTTCCCCGCCAACTTGGCCAGCACACCGGGGGTTTTGTAATTACCAGGGGAAAATTAAGCGACCTAGTGCCTATCATGAATGCACGCATGCAAAACCGCACCTGTATAGAATGGAACAAGGATGACATAGATGCACTCGGCTTTATGAAAATTGATGTGCTGGCGCTGGGGATGCTCACCTGCATTCGCAAAGCATTTGATATTGCAAAAGAATATTATTCACTTGACCTAACCCTGGCCAATATTCCGCAGGATGATCCTGAAGTGTATGAAATGATCTGCCATGCAGATACCATTGGCGTTTTTCAAATAGAAAGCCGGGCACAGCAAACCATGTTGCCCAGGTTAAAGCCACGCTGTTTTTATGATTTGGTAATAGAAGTGGCCATTGTGCGGCCAGGTCCTATTCAAGGCGATATGGTTCATCCTTATTTGCGCAGACGCAATGGCGAAGAGCCGGTTGTGTATCCTTCCAAAGAATTGGAAGAAATTTTAGGTCGCACACTAGGCGTGCCCTTGTTCCAGGAGCAGGCCATGAAAATTGCCATTGTTGCCGCAGGGTTCACGCCATCTGAAGCAGATGAACTCAGGCGAAGCATGGCTACTTTTAAAGCCAAAGGACTAGTTTCAAAATTTGAAACAAAATTGATTAACGGAATGACGGAAAGAGGTTACCCGCTGGAATACGCCCAGCGTGTTTTTAGACAACTCGAGGGATTTGGTAGCTATGGTTTTCCCGAAAGCCATGCCGCCAGTTTTGCTTTGCTGGTGTATGTTTCTTCCTGGATAAAATGTTATTACCCCGATGTGTTTGCCTGCGCTTTGCTCAACAGTATGCCCATGGGCTTTTACCAGCCTGCGCAAATTATTGGGGATGCAAGGAAGCATGGAGTAGAAGTGAGGCCGGTAGACATCAACCATTCCCTTTGGGACAACCAGTTGGAAGGGGGAAATCCTGCTGAGAGTGACAACCAACAAAAGCGAAAATATTACATTCTTCGTCTTGGCTTCAGGCAGGTAAAAGGCCTGCGGCAGGATGATATTGCCCTGCTGATTGCCGCAAGAAAAAATAGGTTCAGCAGCATCAATGAACTGCGGGATATTAAATTACCAGAAGCAGCCCTGGAAAAATTAGCAGATGCAGATGCCTTTCGATCTATAGGCCTGGACAGGCGGCAAGCTTTGTGGGAGGTAACTACCAAAGACAGACCGCTGGCCATGTTTACCGGCCAGGCTGCTCCCGATGCACTCGGAGAAAATGTTGCGCTGCCGCTGATGACAGCTCCTGAACATGTGGTGCAGGATTATGCCAGCACGGCACTGTCTTTAAAAGCACATCCTGTAAGTTTTGTAAGAGAGAAGTTGGAGCAGTTGCGCATCGTTACTGCCAAACAATTATCGCTGGCAAAGAATGGAGACGCTGTAAAAGTTGCCGGCCTCGTGCTGGTGCGACAGCGGCCAGGCACGGCCGGAGGTGTTTGCTTTATGACCATTGAAGATGAAACGGGCTTTGCCAACCTGGTGATTTTTGAAAGCCTCTTTGAAAAATTCAGGAAAGAAATATTACAGTCACGGTTGATTATGGCAGA
>JBBSJJ010000140.1:0-8529 GCA_038257335.1 Chitinophagales bacterium
CAACCTTTTTAAAGATGGTGCTGCCATAGAATGTTTTATACAGGGAGAAGAGCCCGTGAAAGGGCTGTTAATGAACCTTGATGGCAAAAGCGGTGAGTTCCGTTTGTTTGCCCCCGACTTTCCGGACTGGCTGGAAGATGCAGGCGTGGGCATTAAGTTAGCACCCGACCAGCGGACCACAACTTTGATGAAGACCGCACTGAACAACCTGGAGAACAACAAAGAGTTGTATGCGCTATTCCAACAATTACACTACCCCGGTAAGGCAGAAATTTTACCAGCAGCGCCCGCTATCGCACTCCATTTTGAACAGCACAACTTAAACGATAGCCAGCAATTGGCAGTAAAAGCCATTGTAACCAACCCACAAATAACCATACTGCACGGGCCGCCGGGTACGGGCAAAACCACTACCCTTGCAGAAGCCATCCTGCAGCTGGTGAGGACCGGAGAAAAAGTATTGGTGTCGGCACCCAGCAATACCGCGGTAGATAATATTGCCAAAGCACTGCTTGCAAAAGGACTAAAAATATTACGGGTAGGCAATACGAGCAAAATTGATGAATCCATTTTTCTGCACACGCCCGAAGGAAGACTGGCCAACAGCAAACAACAAAAAGAAATTAAACAACTAAAAATACGGGCAGAGGAATTTAGAAAAATGGCGCTCAAATACAAGCGCAGTTTTGGCAAGGCAGAGAGGGAACAACGCAACCTTTTATTGAAAGAAGTAAAAAACACCCGCACCGAAATAAAGAAGCTGCAGGCATACAACGAAGAGAAATTGTTTGTAGAAGCCGAGGTAGTTTTAGGAACTCCCGTAGGGCTTTACGATGCCCGTATGCAACAAATAAAATTTCAAACGCTGGTAATGGATGAAGCGGGGCAATGCATAGAACCCCTGGCATGGTGTATTTTTCCACTTGCAG
Source organism: Chitinophagales bacterium (assembly GCA_038257335.1). Lineage (GTDB taxonomy): Bacteria > Bacteroidota > Bacteroidia > Chitinophagales > Chitinophagaceae > Ferruginibacter. The sequence continues at coordinate 930 of JBBSJJ010000140.1, forward strand.
ACAAGTACGTACTGGCTGGCGACCCCTGGCAATTACCTCCCACGGTATTGAGTTACGATGCTGCACAAAAGGGACTCAACAAATCTATCCTGGAAGTGAGCATGAGTTTGACAGCACAGGTATTTTTGCTGAACACCCAATACCGTATGCGGGAGTCGCTGGCTGGCTTTTCCGGCGATTATTTCTACAAAGGACTCCTACTTTCTGCGGCTCATTTGCAAAATGTGCATAGCCGCCACGTTACATTTATAGATACTGCCGGCAGCGGCTTCAACGAAACAAATGGCAGCAGTGGCTTCAGCCTGCAAAACGAGGGCGAGTTACAGATTGTGCTTAAAATAATTGCTTCAGAAAACTTGCAAACGCCGAACACAGCCTTTATATCTCCCTACGCAGGCCAGGTGGCTGCAGCCAAAGAACTGCTGCCGGCAGCCATGCGCCTAAGCACCATCGACAGCTTCCAGGGGCAGGAAAAAGAAACGATCATCCTGTCGTTGGTGAGAAGCAATGATGACGGCGAGATTGGATTTTTAAAAGATTACCGCCGCATGAACGTAGCCATCACCCGTGCTAAAGAACAATTGTTTGTGATAGGGGACAGCGCTACCATTGGTGGCGATCCGTTTTACCATGCCTTTCTAACTTATATAGAACAACAAGGAAACTACCGCTCTGTGTGGGAATTTGAATTGTAAATTTTCTTGTAGCTATTATTCATTTTCTTTGCAGCACAATTTTAAAATATGTTAGTTTCTATTGCTCCCTACTTTGGCTACCTCGCTTCTTTATGCCTCATCGTTGCCCTCCTTGTAAACAGCGATTTAAAATTTCGTTGGTTCAATGCCTTTGGTAATATTTCTTTTATCAGCTATGCTATCCTGTTAGTAGCCTTCCCGGTTTTGCTCACCAACGTTATACTGCTGTGCATTAATATTTATGCCCTGGTAAAAATTTATCTCAAAAAAGAAAACTTCGATATGATGGAGTTTAAGGGTGATGAAAAGCTGGCTCAAAAATTTATTGCTTTCTACCAAAAAGACATAGACGCTTACTTCCCGCAGTTTGCTATGGCCGAACTAAAGGGCCGCCTGAATTTTGTAGTTACCAGGGATCTTGTAATAGCCAATATGTTCAGTGCTGATGTGTTGCAAAATGGCGATGCCCTTGTGCAACTAAACTATACCACGCCAAAGTTTCGGGATTTTAAAGTAGGTAGTTATATTTTTGAAAAGGAAAGAGAATACCTTCTTTCAAGAGGGATCACCCGCATTGTGTACAACCAGGTGCAGCACAAAGGCCACCTTAAGTTTTTAGAGGTTTCAGGTTTTAAAAAAGAGGTGATTGGCGGGGTAACCTCCTTTGTAAAATATCTTTAAAACAGTTATTCAAATATTTTTTCTTCCCTGGTTAGCTGGCCTTCTTCATTCAATCCTTCAATAATAACCCGTATTTTTTTTCCGCTCACATTGTTAAAGAACGGAAGCGTTATACGCCTGGTCTTTGCATCCATCAATAAAAATGGGTTCCAATAGAGTGTTGTGCGCAGGTCTGCCAGGTCTTCAGCAGGGCCAGGTATTTCATAATTGGGCATGTAAAATTCTTTGATGGCAGAATAACCCTGCAGTGTTGCTTTATTCAAACCCTGCATATTGCCAGCAGCGCTGGTGCCTTTTTTGGTATACACCGCCACAGCCCCGCCAGCGCCTCCGCCCATAGCGCCAAAAAACGGCGGATCAAAAACCTTTATCATGGCTACATCGCTCATGGGCGTAGATTGCAGCATAGCAATCTGCGTGTTCATTTCGTTCATAAAAACTGCAGTTTCGCTGCCACGCCTGCTGATGCTGCCACCCTCCGGCCCATCGACTGTTATTTGCAACCCTGCCACTTTACCTCTCAAATAATCCAGCACGCTAAAAGCCGACCGGGCAAAGGGATCATTCTCTGTATCGAAAATTCTTGAATTGCCGCTACTGAACATCCCCGAAGCATATTCTTTGTCCAGCTTTTCTTCCGGCGAAATTCGTTTGCCCGTAACCGTCACTGTTTCCAACACCTTAATTTTTTGTTGCTGTGCCAGCGAGAGGTACCTGGTTTGCTGTTGCAAATTCTTTAGCACCAACTCCTGGGGTGGTCTCAATGCAAAATATTGCTTTTGCAGTTGTTGCAGGGCTACAAGCGGGGAGCGTGGAACCCCATTTGTAAAAGCAAAACTCGCCTGGTTGGTCAGCGATTTGTTTTTATCGTTGCTAAACTGGTAAAACAATTTTACAGTATCAAAAAAGTAAACATTGCTCAGCATAAAACTGCCATCCTTATTTACCGGAATATTCAAAAAAGAGGTGCCCGATTTTTCAGAAGTCTGCATAAAACCCGTAAGCATTTTATCATTTAATTGCACAGGAGTTAACCCAAATACGTTCCCTTTAATAGAAAGGTAATTGCCGGGCTCTTCTTTTATAATTGGCCATTGATTACTGATCAGGTCTTGCCATTTGAAACGCCTCCACCCATTGGTCATCAGTACAAGATCCAGTTGCTGCTTCACGCTGTCTTCTTCCGAAGCAAAATAATAGGCCGGGTTGTACACCTCGCCTTTGAGGTCGCTGGTAAGCAGCAGTTGAGAATAAATATGATCCTGTGGCCCCTGCCTTGCATCCAGCCCGGCATCTGTAACGGATATGGAAAGATTGCTTTGCAAACGCCCGCCTACATCTACCTGTAAAACATTTCTACCCCTGGCTGCCAAATTTTTTTCTACCAAATGCAGGTCGGTCATGAAGCTGTAGGTATTGTTGTTTACAAACACAATTCTTTCTGCCACGGGTTCCTGCAATTTATTAAAAATAGTTACCTGCATGATGCCGTCTGGCAGACTGTCCAAAACAATGGGCGCTGTTACGGTGGTCTTGATGCGCAAATTTACCCGGGCGCCATAAATGGTTTCCTGGTGCATTTGTGCCAACACAGTGTATTCTTTAAAATCGTCGCTTGCATCGGCTGGCCGGGTAATGGTGTAAGTCAAATTTCCTAAACCATGATCTATGCGAAGAGCGGCACCTTGCCTTTTTGCATTGGGTAAAACAGTTTCGTGCTGCACACCCGCCGGGTCCTTCCAGGTAGCTTTGTAATTTTCACCAGCCTGCACTGCTATAGAAAAGTATCCCATACCCTGGTGTGTGCTTTTAAATTTTGCCACCTCTGCTCCTTGCGCATTGCTAATGGTGCCCGCAACTGCAAAGGGCTTACCATCCTGGTCATTGGTTTTAAACGCCACCCTGCCTTCTACATTATCTACCAGATCGCCACCTTCCGGAAAAAGGGACAATGTATAACTTGCAGGCACTTTTTGGGAAACGGCTGATAACAGGTTAACTGGCTTAACCAGCATAAAAGTAGAATCGAAATTCAACATCCAAGCTGTGTAAGCCCTGATGTATAACTTACTTTGGCTGCCAGAATCAGGCAAGTCAAAATGCGAAGCGGCACCAGACTGCAGCACAGGCATGGTTTTGCGTTGTAAAATAGTACCCTTTTCGTTGATGAGTTCTGCATATAGCGTGGTACTTATTTTAGAAGGCGAATTGTCTGAAAAGATGTAGGCCTTGAACCAAAGCGTTTCTCCATAATTGTAAAAAACCTTGTCTGTATGCATGTAAATTTTTTCCTGCGGAAAGCGGGTTCTTAATTCTGTAAGCAATGAATCCTGGTATTGCTGGGCAAAAACATTGGAGCAAGCGGCAGCCAATAAAAAGAGGAAGGTTATTTTTTTTATCATAGCTGGGCGAACAATTTTTTAATACTTACAAAAAAGTACAGATCAGGTAAAGTGATTAAAAATAAAACTTAATGGCTAAATAAAAAATATTGACTTCTATAGTTCTCAATTTTTGAGTTTAATTAACAGCACACGGAAAGTGAGGTGCTGTGGGTTAGTAAGGCTTCCAATTCAGGCAATAATGCAGGAGCAGCTTTTTGCTACACTTAAATTTTCTTTAACAGGAAGTATTTAAAAATAAAAACCCGGGCAAATTAATTTTTTGCCCGTGGCTACAAAAGTTATCTTGCGCCGAAATACTGATGGCAGCAAATACAATTAAAATTTATACAGATGGTGCAGCCCGCGGCAACCCCGGGCCAGGTGGTTATGGAGCCATCCTGATGTGGAACCATCATCGCAAAGAATTATCTGCAGGCTACCGCCACACCACCAACAACCGCATGGAATTGCTGGCGGTTATCAAGGCATTGGAAGCTCTCAAAACCTCCGACCTGCCGGTGCACATTTACTCTGACAGCCAGTATGTAGTAAGAGCCATCAGCGAAGGCTGGTTGAACACATGGATCAAAACCAATTTTAAAGGCGATAAAAAAAATCCGGATCTCTGGAGGCTTTACCACAAAATTGCACAGTCTTTTAAGATCACCATGTTTTGGGTTAAAGGCCATGCAACCAATCCCTACAACAATCGCTGCGATGAGCTAGCCACAGCTGCTGCCGATGGCAAAGGCTTGTTGGTAGATGAATGGTATGAGGAGAATGTGGGAAGGGGAAGTGAAAGGTGAAAAGTGAAAGGTGAAAGGCTGCGAAATTTGAAAGGGGAAGAAGAAGTGAAAGGTGAAAGGCTGCGAAATTTGAAAAGGGGAAGAAGAAGTGAAAGGTGAAAGGTGAAAGGTGAAAGGTGAAAGGCTGCGAAATTTGAAAGGGGAAGAAGTGAAAAGTAAAAATTCAAAATTCAAAAATTTGTGAGACCGGCCCAACGAAGTACGAACGGGGTGATGTGTAAAGGCAAAAAGTGAAACTGAACGTCGGAACCCTTGAACTTTTAAACCCTTAAACTTGAAGCCCCAAACATTGAACCCTCTAACTTTGAACCCTTGAACTTTAAACCTTAAACATTGAACCCTTAAACCTTTAAACCCTTAAACCTTTAAACCCTTAAACCTCAAACCCTACAAATACACATCTTCAATTAAAAAATATTCTACTTCTTTTTCAATGATAGTAATTGCTAAAATATCAAACTGTAATTGCTGCCAGCCTGGGTTTTGATACATAAATTCTTCTGCTGCGTTTATAAGAGACTGCATTTTTTTATTATCCATATTTTCCTCGGGGTAGCCAAACCTTGTAGAAGTTCTTGTTTTTACTTCTACAATATGCAAGCGTTTGGTTTTGCTGGCAATAATATCAACCTCCCAGTTTTTATACCGCCAGTTTTTATGTAAAATGGTATAACCCTTCTCTGCCAGGTACAAAGCTGCCAGTTGCTCCCCATCTTTGCCTGTTTGGTTGTGCCTTGCCATGTATTAAAGTTAGTAATTATCATTTGCGTTGCGAGGGATAAATAAAGTATTCACTGCTCTTTATAAAAGCTTTATTGCCTATTTTTGCCCTTAAATAATTTATTTAGATGAAACAAAGAACTACACTTGTTTTGATAGCAGTAGGCATGATCCTGGCAGCAGCAATGAGCCGCATAGCTTTTTATCCTTTGAATTTTAGCCCGGTTATAGCAATGGCCTTATTTGCAGGAGCAGTTATTAAAGATAAAAAGCTTGCTTTTGTGTTACCGCTGGCTGCTATGTTTATATCTGATGTTTTATTTGAAGTAACCAATATTGCCCCCGGATTTTGGGGTTGGGGTCAACTGATAGGTTACGGTATTTTTGCATTGATCACCGTGCTGGGTTTTAGCCTTAAGAAGATTAATGTGTTGAATGTGGCAGGTTTTTCTATTGCATCATCGCTTATTTTCTTTTTCCTCAGCAATAGTAGTGTATGGTTGTTAAGTAAAAATTATTATGCACCCAATTTTACCGGTTGGATAGAGTGCCTGGCTGCTGGTATTCCTTTTCTTAAAAATGGCATGGCTGCAGATCTTGTCTACAGTGCTGTATTCTTTGGTGGTTTTGTGCTGTTAGAAAAATTTGCATTTAAAAAATCACTGGCTTCCTAAAACGACTTATATATAAAATAAGCCTTCGAAATATCGGAGGCTTATTTTATGTCTGAATTTTAGCATAAGATTGAAATGTTTTTTGCAGTGTCGGCAGCTTTATCTCTGCAGTAAGAGAGGCTTCATCTTCCATTTTACACTCACAACTTCCCTACCCTTGCTATCATTTTTTCTACCATCTTAAAGGTAGCCGGGCAGTAGTCAATGTTTTGCTTGTGCACATGTGCATACTCTACCCATTTGCGTTTGGCCAGGTGCGGAAAACCAGCACAGTCTACCGGGCGGATTTCATAGATAGAACATTTATTATCGGCTAGGTTTAAGAACTGGCAAGGTTGGTTCACATTCACCAGGTCTTTATTTTTAGCTTTTTCCAACCACTGTTTGGTAAATTCTTCCGGGGTTTGTTTGAAATGCCCGGATATTCTTTTCAAATCTTGCTTAGTAAAAGTGGGTGTCATTTTCTTGCAGCAGTTGGCGCAGCTAAGGCAATCTACTTCTGCCCACACTTCCGGTTCTATCAGTGGCGTAAGCTTATCAATGCCGGGCGGTGGGTTCTTTTCTGATTTGGTTAAAAAGCTGCGGAAAGATTTTCGGTAGTAAGATAATTTTTTTCTGAAAGAACGAAAATTTACGGGCAGCATACAGTGGAGGTTGGTTGAAAGTATTTAGGTTACGAAAATAATGTTTAATTATATTGTACAATCAACCAGAAAAATTAGTTGGCTATTATTATGTGGGAAGCGTATAAAAAAGGATACAAGGGTTGGCTGCAATTAGAAAAATCTTTGGCCGATAATTCGGTAGAGGCTTACCTGCACGATATTGAAAAGCTCACGAGTTTTTTGGCAGATAATAAAGAAATAAAAACACCGGCAGACCTTACCCTGAAAAACCTGGAAGCTTTCGTGCAATGGATTCATGACATGGGTATGACCGTTGCATCGCAAGCCAGGATCATATCGGGCCTCAGAAGCTTTTACAAATACTGCCAGGTAGAGCAGTTGGTAACAGCCGACCCCACATTGATGCTGGAAGCCCCGAAAACAACCCGCAAATTGCCAGATGTGTTGAGCTTTGATGAAATAGAAAAGATCATTGCCAGCCTGGATCTAAGCAAGCCCGAAGGTGGCCGCAACAAGGCCATCTTTGAAACCATGTACAGTTGCGGCCTGCGGGTGAGCGAACTGGTGAACCTGCGCCTGAGCAATTTATTTTTGGATGTGGGTTTTATAAAAGTGCTGGGCAAAGGCGACAAAGAAAGACTCGTGCCCATTGGAGGCGATGCCATAAAATATATCCAGATTTACGTTAACAATATTCGCAATTACATAACCATACAAGCGGGTGAAGAAGACATTGTTTTTTTAAACAGGCGGGGCCATCGGCTTACAAGAGTCATGATTTTTTTAATCCTAAAAGAACTGGTTAAGAAAGCCGGTGTTGAAAAAAATGTTTCGCCGCACACGTTTCGTCATTCTTTTGCTACACACCTTGTAGAAGGCGGTGCAGACCTAAGAGCCGTGCAGGAAATGCTGGGGCATGAAAGCATTACCACTACTGAAATATATACACACCTGGACAGGGAATTTCTTCGCAATACTTTGCATCAGTTTCACCCGGCATTTAAATAACGCAGG
>JBBSJJ010000141.1:0-8428 GCA_038257335.1 Chitinophagales bacterium
GCTTTGTTCTTACCACGGAGAACGGACGCAATTTTTGCGCACATACGACCAACGGTTTGATTAGTACCGTCAACAACGTACCAGTCGTGTTTTACGGTAGCCTCGTTCGCATGTTTAGTGGTGAAATGTAATTTGCTCATTGTTCTTTCTTTTTAGATGAACCGTCAGCTATCCCCGACGGCTTTTTAATTTGGACGGCGAAGGTAGGAGGAAAGGTGTTGAACTTCCAAGAGATTTGGGAAGTATTTTTGGAGGGGTGTTTGTAAGGGGTTGATAGTCAGTAATAATTTTGACTGAATATTATAAAGCTTGCTCCGAGTAGGAGCAATCGGCAGAATTTACTTGCAGAATTTGGATTTGGCATTACGAGGTTGGCCGAGTTGGGCCCGAGGATTAATAAGGGCAAACGGAAGCAACAAAAGTCAAACTTGCAACGCTCTTTCCATGAAATAGAGAGGGGTTCCACACCCTCCTTTTTCAGGCTTATTCTTAAACTATAGTAATCACATCATTTTTAGAAACATCAGCTCATCATACTGGTTAGGATGTTTTTTTAGAAGTGTTACAAAACAGTTTGAGAAAAGTGTATTCTCTTTACATTTTGGGGTTAGTAACTATTACTCCTTTTTATCACCCGATATTATTTTTAGGATGGACTCCAGCCCTACGTTTAACCCTACATAAGCAGCATATTGAGGGGCATAGTCTTTTAAAAAGCCTCTTATGTCTGTTCCTACAACCACTTGGGCACTTTCATTTAGCTTTTGAATATAATTGGCCCGTACAAGATAAAAGCCAGACCATTCTCTAGTGTCAGTATTTTTTTTCGATCCGGTAAATATAAAACTATCGATATCCGTAGACCCGGGCGAAGGCTGGTTTGAAGTAAGGCCCAGTGTACCTGAAAAAAAGAATTCTCCTTTGTTCCAAAGTTTCATGTCGTAGGTAAGTCCCCCGCCAAAATAGGCCGAAAGAGAATTAATCGTAAGTACTGATTTGCTATTATAATTATGGCGGATCAAATAACCATTAGCAGAGCCTGCAGCCAGAACAGCGGTATCTTGCGCTACCAGTGTAGAAGTAGTTGCGGCTGACCATTTGGAAGCCAACAATTCCAAGTGGGCATGTAAGAGAATACGAGAAGCAGATTCTTTATCATTGATTTGAAAAAAGGGCTGAAAGTAAAAACTCCATACTTGATTTTTTTTAATAGTACTGTACCGGGATTTTCTTCTTAGGTACTTTAATCCAGCACCTACTGTATCAAAATGATTAATATAAAAGTTTTCATTCAAAACTGGGTTGCTTTCAAGAGCTGTATCTTTTTGAGCATAGTTTATTCTCAAAATGCCCGTATTAAAGCCCCATTTTTTAGTACTTCCCATCGCTGGCGAAAATATATTCAAATGCCCCACATAGTTAGATCCGTTTAGGTTTCCTGCAAAGTCAAAATTAAAGGCGTTTAAAAACATCAACCTACCCTCCGTAGACGGTTTGGCTCCTTCTTCCTCTGGAGCAATATAAATCTGTGCAGATCGTATTTTACCAGAAAGGGGGTCAGTGAAAGAGATGCTTACAGTATCAGCTTTTTTCAGAACTGATTTTTTAATGCTATATGGAATTTCCAATTGAGTGTTGTTAGGATGTACTTTGAAAGTATTTTCTACAAAACCATATAACTGGGCATTATCGTTTCTGCTGGTATTAAGCTGTATGTTTTGAGAAACGGTGGCCACTTGCCCAGTAATATTTAACGAAATATATCCTACCTGGTCAACATCTTTCTGACTTTTAAATTTATATACTGGATTGGCAAACTCAACTGAGGTTTGAGCTTCTGCATTGTAAAAGAAGACAAAGGAACAAACAATAAAAAGAATATGCTTTTTCATAAACTGTAGGTTTTGTAGAGCAAAGATTCTAACAATTTTAAAAAGTATCAAGGTTTGAATAACCTAAAACATGAGGGTGAAAACACGGTAAAAGAAGAGTGTAAAGCCTATTGCATTTCTGAAAGGCATTGCAGACTTTAGAGGAATATTTCTAACTTAAAATTAAAACACATGAACTTTACAACACTCGCAGACGGCGAAGATGAAAAAAGCACCATTCTCTCAAACGAAAATTCAACCCAACAAATGAATGGCGATGAAACTGACAAACGAACATATACTGAAGTCGGCATCGGCAATGTATTAATTGATCGTGCAACAACAGAAAAATACATTGCCATTTTTGATGACCTAATACGCAAGCCCAACCCAGAGATCACAAATGATAAAATTTCCAAGTCAGTATGGATGGATAAAAAAGCAATCTTTTTGCTGTATGACTGTCTTAAAAAGCCCGAAAACAACCTTGATGGGGCAAGATTTCATTTTATTGCTTACGAAAAAAATGATACCGCTCCGGGTCAATACGTGGATCACCAAACTTCTATTGCAATAGTGCCAACTCATTATATTAAAGATGTACCGGAAGGCGCTTCTCATCACCAGGACAATTGGGATGTGTTAAATCCTGAAAAAGAAAAAGCTTTAAGTATTTTAGATGCTTTAAACCATGGCGAACTCTGCCCTAGAAACTGCCCTGTAGACCCACCCCCAGCACCATAAATACTATGCTTCCTCTACCACTCCACCTATATTTTGAAATTGCAGCACTCCTAACTTGTGTCATTTGCTGGCGAAGCCTTCATAAAACAAAGCTTCGCTGGTTTTTGCCATTTTTATTGTTTATTGTTTCTGTGGAGCTCACCGCCCGGTATTTAACCTACGAACTAAGGCAGCCCAATGCCTGGCTCTTTAGTCTTTCGGTGCCGGGAGAATATTGCTTTTATAGTTTTGTGTTCTATCTCTTCTACACCGGCCGCCTGCCTAAGAGGCTGGCCATTGGCTTTATGATTTTACTTACCCTTTACGCAGTGTACAGTATGGTCTTTATTACCGGCCTCAAGTTTTTTGATATGAACATCCTGGTGGCAGGTAGCTTTGCTATGATCATTTTTAGCATCCTGTATTTTATTGAACTCTACAACTACAACGATCCCGAGCCTGTTTACAACGATGCCATGTTTTGGATATGCACAGGTATTTTCCTTTTTAATGCCGGCGAATTTTGTTACAACCTCTTATCAGTACTAGTAATTGATGAGGGCTTTGACAGCACTTTAAAAATTTTCCGCTCCATCAACAACAGCCTTATATTAGTATTATATTCATGTTTCATAATTGGTTTTATATGCCAGAAGATTTCAGGAACATACAGGAGGGCTTGAGTAATTATGTAAAGATTGGCACCGTTATTTTCCTGGTACTGGCAGGGTTGTTTGTATTCTTTATTGCAAACTCCCTGCAGCGAAAAAGAAGGCTTTTGGCGAAACAAAAAGAAATGCAGACTGAATTCACACAATCCCTGTTGCAAACACAATTGGAGATACAGGAACAAACCCTTCGCACCATCAGCCAGGAAATTCACGATAATGTTGGGCAGGTATTAAGCCTGGCCAAATTAAATTTAAACACACTGGAAATTGAAGAAGGAGTAAATAAGGCACAAAAAATTGAAAGCAGCATACGACTCGTTAGCAAAGCCATTCACGATCTGCGGGATCTTAGCCGCAGCCTGAACGGAGATAAAATTGCTGACCTTGGCCTCCAGGATGCCATAGAAAATGAGCTAAAGATCATTCAAAATACCGGCCTGTTTTTTACACACTCGGTTATTACCGGGGAGCCTTACCTATTGCTGCCAGAATATGAGGTGGTAATTTTTAGAATTGTGCAGGAGAGTTTGAACAATATTGTAAAACACAGCAAAGCAAAAAACATACGTATAGAAATGCTATACATGACGGCGGCTTTTAAAATGATCATCAACGATGATGGTGAGGGCTTTGATGCATCGCTGTTAGAAGCAACCCAGACCGGCATTGGTTTAAATAATATGAAAAACAGGGCTTCCCTTATTGGTGCGTTATTTTCCATTCAGTCTGTGCCGGGCAAAGGTAGCAGTGTACTGATTCAATTACCGCACAGCACAGTATAATAATAAAATATTATGGCCAGTATTGTACTTACAGACGATCATGTATTGCTTCGCAACGGACTTGCAGGATTACTTAAAAGCTTGGGACACTCTGTATTATTTGAGGCAGATAATGGAAGAGACCTGGTAAAAAAACTCCTGCCAACAAACCTGCCCGATATCGTGATGCTGGATATTAATATGCCGGAGATGGATGGATATGAAACTGCCAGCTGGCTGAGGCAGCACTACCCCGACGTAAAAATTTTAGCCCTTAGTATGTACGACAACGAAAACGCCATCATCAAAATGTTGAAATGCGGTGCCAAAGGTTATCTTCTAAAAGACAGTGATCCTTCCGTTTTAAAAACCGCCTTGAACGACCTGGAGCAAAAAGGCTTTTACTATTCTGACCTGGTGAGTGGTAAACTTATACATGCTATTAACCGGGCAGATGTGCCAGGCAGCGATTCAAATTTACTGAACAACCTTAATGAGCGGGAAATAGACTTTTTAAAATACTGTTGCAGTGAACTAACCTACAAAGAAATTGCCGACAAAATGTTTGTCAGCCCCCGTACCATCGATGGTTATCGGGATGCACTTTTTGAAAAACTCAAGTCAAAAACAAGGGTAGGGCTTGTAATCTTTGCCATCAAAAATGGCCTGGTAGATATCAACAAAAAATAATAATCTATTAACTTCCTTGTTTGGAAAACCGGGCTGTCTTTTTACCCTAATGCTACTCCGGTAATAAATACCTATTAGTTGGTATTTGCCCGCACAGGAGTAGCTACTAATTTCACGAGTACCATTAGCATTAGATTTTAACGCTGCTTCTTATTTACATGTTGCTCGCAGGACAGCTTTTGCACCCGTTCAAATACACATTTTTATGGGTGAAAACACCTAGGCATTGCAAATTCGGATGCTGCATATTTGTTGGGTAGAATTAGGAATTTTCCTGTCGCAATCGAATTTATTTTTTAAGCCTCATTACCTTCTATATGTGCCAACTCGTAATTCCTTTAATTAAAAAGCAGCTCACCGTAACTGCCGGGCAAATCGTGCGAATAGAAGCATCCAGCAACTACAGTTGTGTATATTTTTCTGATGGAAAAAAATTACTGGTTTCCAAAATACTTTACTGGTTTGAAGAAAGGCTTCCTGTAGAAATGTTTGCCAGGGTGCATCGCAGTCATTTGATAAACACAGGTTATGTTAGTGAAATTATAGAGAACAAATCCTACTCACTTTTGCTAAACAATGGAGACCGTATAGACCTTAGCCGGCGAAAAAAAAGCGAGTTCATGAATAGTTACAGGCAATTGCGCCCGGCCGAAATGGTATAGTGGTGGCATCTTCCTTTAAAAAAATTTTACGCCTGCTCTAAACCTGTTCAACCTGTCGTGCAGGCCATTGGTGCCACCGTTTATTTTTTTGGTGAGCAAAATAAAATTCGCCAGGTTGGTACCACTGTCTATAGGTTTGCTCATGTTGATGGTATCTGCAATGTTATTTAGTTTTCTACTGTTCCAATACCAGCCGGCGCTCATAGCAGCATATTTGAGTTGTTCGTTGGTACACTTATTTACATTTTTGCCGCCCAGGAGGCTGGGATTTTTTATGAGATCAATTCCAAGGGCTGCCCCCACAGCGTTATAGTTACTACGGCCGGTAATTTGAATGAGGCCCCGGCCTTTAAACCTTATCCCGTCGCCCCTCACTACATTGCCCAGACTTTTTCTTCCTTCGTAGGCGGCACCACTTGCCAACTCTTCGGTAAAAAAAAGGCTGCCACTTTCGTGGCCTACCTGTGCTAAAAAGCATAACCGCCGGATGGAAGTGTTGATTTCAAATTTTTCGCAGGTTTGGTTGATATACTCCATAAACTTTACTGCACAGGCAGTGGGCGAGCAGGTAGTTTCTTTTATTTGGCCGAGCGTCAACATAGCTAATAATTTTAATAAAGATTATTCGGAGAAAAATAGTTGGTGTGGCTGAGGAGATAATTCAGTAGGGTGGATTTGGATTACAACATACAAAGTTGCAGGGAGAAATGCAAGTGTGCGGATGCGAGCGTTAGCTGCGGATAAAGTTTGAGTATAAAAACAGACCAATATTGCTGCTGGTCTTTTTTCTTATTTGCTCACCTTTCTGGAAAAGTTGCAACAACTGTGAGGTATCAGATATTATAAACGAGTTTTTATTTCCCCTATTAACGATATTTTTATTGTTGGAATTTAATAAAAATAACAGGCTGATTTATAAGCTGACTTTATTTTATGGGATGAAATTGTTATCCTTTATTCATTTTCAAATGCTGAAGCCATTTGTTCTTGTTCGTAGTTAGGGATACCATACTTTTTTGCAATCTTATTCCAATTTTTCACTTGCTTTTTTATGTCGTTCACAATTGTATTAGCCATTGCAAGTTCAATTCTGAAATATTTGGCCACTGAAACTGCAAGATCGAATTCAAGAGAATTATCTGTTTCGGATATATTCAATGTAAGTGCGGTACCAAAATAAACAGGATTAACATCATATGCAGGCGATAGTTGCCATCCTGCTGGTGAGAGAATAAAACCATGATTTCTCAGGTGATCATCGGTATTGTTGATTGCTATATTGAATACTATTCTCCTCCATAATTCTCTAAGATCTTCATCAACATTACCTCCAAACCGCATAAGAAATTCTGCAAGATCAAGATATGAAACACCATCAACTCCATCTGTATGTCCCAGCAACGTCATTGCAGAAGCGAAATGGAGACGACTACCTTCAGCAAGTCTATCAAACCTACTTGTTAAAAAAGTGTGGTGTTCATTATTAAATTTCATTACCATTGATTTAGAAGTATTGATTTCAGCGGCCATCGCCAATTCTGCTGCAACCATTTCCCAACCACCTATATCAATCTTATCTTTTACACTTGGAAATTTTGCGATCCAAAGTTTACCATCCTCACCAATTACACTTGCCTTAGGGCGGGCTCCTCCTAAGGAAGCACCTGGTGCAATAAGTAGCTCTAGCCATTTCAATACTTCTTCTTCTTTTAATTCACTTTTTTCAAGTTCCAGACTGGCGAATTCTAATTCACGAAGAGACGTCCACGGAGGAGAAGCTAGTCCCGTGTTGTCATCTAGAAAAGGGCCATCTGCTTCCAGTTTAAAACGAAGAGCCCCCATTCTATATTCATCGTAGACACCTAAAAGATAATCTTCTTCAAAAAGGTTTCTAATTTTTCTGCTTTCCTTTTTAGCTATGATTGCTTCTCTTCTATCCATTAACACTCTGCCCCATTAAATGAGAATACCTCCCTCCCTTTGGTATGGATTACAGATAAAGTACCCATAAATTTTGGCCCGCTCAATTCGTTCCAATCAGCGTAGACTAGTATATCCATAAATTATTTTTTCCCCGGTGCTCTTTTTTTGACAATCAATTTTGTGTCTTGTAGTCTTCTACCTAATTCATCGTTTTTAGCAAGTTCAAGTAAATCTCTTTCCAAACCAAGGACAAACAACACTTGTATATATCCGGCCATACTCACCCTGGAACCCCCTTTTTCGATACTTCGTAATGTAGTACGTGTAATACCTGCACGTTCTGAAACTTGTACTGCAGTGAGTTTTCGCCTTAATCGGGCTATCTTAATATTTTCACCCACCTCTTCAAGAATGCTTTCCAATTTAGGTAATATTGTAAGTCCCTTACTTTTCATAATGATTAATATAATGCTCAAAAGTATTGTTTTTGGATAACATACCGCTCATTACAACTAGATTTGGTCTAGCCAGCAATCGCTCCGACAGCTTGCTAAATGTCAACCATAAAATACCGTGAATCATAATTTTGAGCATTTGAATGGTAAAAAAGTCAAGTAGCTCGAGAGGGGACTTTTTGTGGGCAAAACAGGACTGATGAAGATATGAGCTGTATTTAAGCTGCAAGAGGCTTTCAGCATTGCGGCATTGAATCGCAGGGGCAAATGGAATGAAGTTAGCTTGACGCACATGCGCAGGTGCGGGACTCTAACCCTGCATACCCGCAGGCAGGCAAGGGTGCCAAACGCCCATTAGGACAAAATTCCGGCTCGCATAATCTCTCGATGAACTTCCTGCTTTTCTGCTGCTTTATAAATTTCTCCATGTTCATAGCTTCGCCGGCATCACTGCCACATTCAAATGCAGCTTTTATAACCCAAGGCCGGAATTTTTTTGTATACGTATTCTTTTCGGAAAAATTATGTTCCTGTAGACGACGAACATAATCCTCGGAATAACCAACATAATACTTGTCGGCCAAGGCTGCATATAGTATATAGATGTAGTACATAAAAAAACCACAACATCAAAAGTTGTGGTTTGTAAAAGCTCCCCCTGTCTGATTTGAA
>JBBSJJ010000142.1:0-8393 GCA_038257335.1 Chitinophagales bacterium
GCAATAAAATTTTCGCCGGCCTCCTTTGTGTAGGGATGCGGAAATTTGTTGGTCATAAATTTTGCAATGTTGTTGTTATTGGCCGATTGCACAAGACTGTCCAGATCGTTCATCGTCCAGGGACGCAGGTTGTATTGCATGTTGTAAAGTTAAAAAAGTTCCATGTTCATTGTTCAGGATGCTCAAAGTTCGTACGCTTGAAACACCATCAGCCTGGGAACCTGCCTGCCGGACAACGCCAGTTCTTCTCTCCTGTTACCGTCTTCGTAATGGAGATGACTTGCAGGCACACAATTTACCAATATACTTAAGCCAGGTCAAAATTGGCCTTGTTCAAATCCCCTACTGGCTGTGCGGATTTTTAAAGAGGGAACTTGGCTTGATAACTGTAAGATATAAGTAGGAAAGATTCCCCGATTACCTAATTACTAAGGGGATAGGAGATAATTTCCGACGCATCATTAACTCATCCCATCCTTATACAAGAAAATAAAAAATACCCGATGAGTAAAAAGGCAACATCAGACGATTTAAGTAGCACCAGGAAAGAACTTGAATTTCAACATGCAGAGAAAAAGATGAGAGCCGGGGAGTTGATCATTGCCCATAAAGACCTGTATGCTCAATATGAGGAAAAGAAAAAGAGGTCCGACGAATTAATGATTGCTAACAAACAACTTTATTTTCAAAACCAGGCAAAAAAAAAGAAATCCGATGAATTAATGCTTGCCTACAAAGAGCTCTATTCTCAAAACCAGGGGAAGAAAAAAAAGTCCGATGGATTAATCATGGCTACCAGTGTAGCTGAGTTTGAAAAAACAAGAGCAAATGAATTAATTGATGCTTATAAAGAAGTTTCAGATTATAAATATGCGTTAGACCAATCCTCCATTGTGTCTATCACCGACCAGGAAGGAATAATTACACATGTAAATGACAACTTCTGTACCATGTCCAAATACACTGCGGCGGAACTAATCGGGCAAGATCACCGCATCATGAATTCGGGTTATCATCCCAAATCATTTATTAAAAATTTGTGGGACACTATTGCCAATGGCAACATATGGAAAGGTGAATTAAAAAATGTAGGAAAAGACGCAACGATTTACTGGTTAGATACAACCATTGTTCCTTTCCTTGATGAAAAGGGCAAGCCTTACCAGTACATAGCCATCCGGTCAGATATTACCCACCGCAAAAAAGCTGAGGAAGATATTTTAACTACGACCGAACAATTACGGCAACTGGCAAGTCACTTGCAAAACATAAGGGAGGAAGAACGCAAACGCATTGGCCGTGAAATTCATGATGACCTGGGCCAGCAACTAACCGCTATTAAAATGGACGTGGCCTGGATTGATAAAAAAACTTCGGATCAATCATCCCCTATCAAATCAAAATTAAAAAACATCATCAGCCTGCTGGATGGCAGTAATGAATCGGTTCGAAAAATATTGAATGAACTCCGTGCCGATATCCTGGATAATTATGGCCTGGTAGATGCATTGGAATGGCAGGGTCAGCAGTTTACGGCCACTACCGGTATACCCGTTTTTTTTAGCAACAGCGAAAGTTTTTTAACAACAGGAGAAGTAATTGATACCTGTATTTACAGAGCCTACCAGGAAGCGCTCACCAATATTGCCAGGTACGCCGATGCTAAAAAAGTGGTTAGTTCATTGCATTTTATGGATGATCAGATGGTGCTGGAAATTGAAGATGATGGAAAAGGTTTTGACACAGCACAGCAGCAGAACAAACAATCCTTTGGCCTCCTTGGCATGAAAGAAAGAGTAGCTTCGCTGAACGGAATATTTGAACTGGTATCATCACCCGGCAAGGGGACAAAAATCCTGATCAGTTTGCCAGTAAAAAAATGAAAAGAGAATGCAGGCAGCAGTTACTTTCAGGCGTATTATTTTGGCTGATGATCACAGCTTTATCAGGCTGGGGCTTATCCAGATACTGAAAGATGAATACCCTTTGGCAGAGATAAAAGAAGTAAGTGATGGCGAAAGCCTGGTTAAAGAAGTAACCTTACACGACTGGGACCTTGTAATATCCGACCTTGATATGCCCGGCCGAAGCGGGCTGGAAGCCCTGGAACAAATCAAACTGATAAAACCCGAATTACCGGTACTCATTCTGAGTATTTACACAGATGACCTCTATGCAATAAGAGTACTACGAGCCGGGGGCTCAGGCTATCTGAATAAAAATGCTGCACCCTACGAATTGATAGTTGCCTTGCAACGAATTGCCTTAGGCAAAAAATACATCCCTCCCGATATAGCAGAAAAACTCTTGGTAAACCATGATACCAATAAAAAACCACACGAACTGTTGAGCAATCGTGAGTTTGAAATTTTTAAATTGCTTGCTGCAGGCAAAACTATTACGCAAATAGCCGATTCACACTCACTGGCCTTAACAACCATCAGTACTCATCGGAGCCGGATCATGGAGAAATTCGGCCTCGCTACCAATTCTGAATTAACCCGCTATGCCATAGCCCACCATCTTATTTCTGATATAGACTTATGAGCTACCCGTATGCTCTTGTATCATGTCATGCAAAGGACTAGTGGTAAGTTAATGGTGAATGGGCATCATTCACCATTCAAAAGCAGGACCGCCTTATCATTTATACACTACCACTAGTATTATTACTACACCCTACAGGCCATATACTTCTATTACTATAAACCTAACGGTACTATGTTATGTAATTGCCCGTTTGTTGTTCTTTGTATTAAGAAAATTTAAACATGCCTGTACTAATTCTTGATAAGTCTATAGAGATAATAAAAAGGATCATGGATCAGATTTCAGAGACCAATCCTGGCCTCACATTTTATAGTGCCGTTACTTACGAAGAGGCTGTAAACCTGTTAGAGGAATGTAAACCTAAAGTAGTGTTACTGGATTTGAATTTCCACGAAAATAAAGTTGCTGACCTGCTAAAGATAATTAAGCAATCAGATTGTAAAACTGTGATTATTGTTTGGTACAACCACGCCAGTGATTACAGTCTGAACCTATGCAACGAACTGGGAGCCGATTACTTATTTGATAAATACCATGAGTTTGAAAAAATACCCGGTATAATAAGTTCCCTTTGGCAAAACTGATCCTAAAATGACGAAAAATATTAATCCTGTAGAAAAACCAATTAACATACACAAACAGCAGGAACATGCGAGGAAGTGGTTCAGCAAAAAAAAGCTCTTGCTGTTTGTGCTGTTTTTTTCTCTTGTGTTGCTTGGCATGGCCCTTTTTCAAATAACAACAAAAAATAAATGGATTTATAAAGAGTTTGAAAAGCAGGAAGCATTCAATACACAAAAAGAAACATTTGAAAGACTGGGATTTTTAATAAAAGCCGCAGAATCTGCCAAGCGGAGATTTGCATTAACCGGTAACAAATTATTTATACAAAATTTTAATCTCACCGCCGATTCCCTACAAGTGATTGGTGGGCAACTGCAAGCATTTGCAGGCTCAGAAGCAGAAGCAACCCACAAGTTGCAATTGCAAAACCTTGCTACGCAACTGCAGCAGAAACTTGCGTTTATGCGGCAAGTGATTGCACTGAGTGAAGTAAACAGCCAAGCTGCCAGTACATTGATTGCTGCCGGGGAGGGTTTACGGCTATCGGATTCTATAACCGTCATTTGCAGCAATATTATTGAAAGGTACAAAGTGCAGTTGCAGTCATCAAAGTCAGCTTTTGGGTTGGCAAAATCTTCCATCACTACTATTGCATATTCCTGCATAACCCTTTCCCTGCTATTAATCATACTGGGGTTCACGCTGTTATTCCGTGAAATTAGAAGAACAAAAAAGGTATTGAATGAGCTGCACCTGCAAAAGGGACAGTACCAGGCAACCATCAATAGCATCAGCGAAGGATTGATCAGCACCGGCAAAAATGGCCAGGTACTCTTTATGAATCCGGCGGCAGAAAAAATAACCGGCTGGAAAAATGCAGAAGCAAAAAACCTTCCGCTGGATGATGTTTATGATGTGCTGGACGAAGAAACAGGCAAGCCATTTAAACACATTGTGAAGAGAATACTAGAAGAGGGTAAGAGCATAGAAATGGAAAATCATACCATACTTAAAACAAAAGATTCCACTGCCCTGGTCATCAGCAATACGGGGTCGCCTTTGTATGATATGGATGGTGTGCTCACCGGTGCTGTACTTGTATTTAACGACGTTACTGAAAAGAAAATATTTGAAAATAGAATTAAGGAAAACGAAGAAAAATACCGGCTGTTGTTTGAAGAAGCATCTGACGGCATCATCATTTGCTCCTTCGACGGAACAGTTTGTGAATTAAACCACGCTGTTTATAAGATACTGGGTTATAAAAAAGAAGAATTTGAAAAATTAAATTTTCAAGAAATTCTTATAAATGAAATTGTTGCCAGCCCCGCAAACCTGCAAAGAGTAAAAGACGGTGAAACAGTGCTAACTATCACTACATTTAAGAAGAAAAGCGGCATGCTGCAGGAAGTAGAAATCAATTCTAAACTACAGCCCGATGGCCACATCATTTCTTTTTTACGGGATGTAACAGCAAGAAAACTTATAGACGAGGATCTAAAAGAAAGTGAGGCAAAATACAGGTCGTTTTTTGAAAACAGCATGGATGGCATTTTACTGACCGTTAAAGATGGCAGTGTACTGGCGGCAAACAAAGCAGCTTGCGATATTTTCAATATGACTGAAGCGGAAGTTTGCGCTGCAGGGCGTGCAGGATTGGTAGACACTACAGATCCCCGCCTTACTTTGCTTTTGCAGGAGCGTGAAGAAACAGGTAAGGCAAAAGCAGAGATTACCGTTAAACGAAAAGACGGAACAATGTTTCCTGGCGAAGTGAGTTCCGCCGTTTTTAAAGATGCGCACGGAATGGAAAAAATCTCCATGGTTATTCGTGATATAAGTGACAGGCATCTTAGGGAACAAAGAATAAGGTTGAGTGAGTTAAGACTAAACGAGGCACAGGCAATAGCGAGCATCGGAAGCTGGGAAACGAACTTGCAAACACTGGAGGTTATTTGGTCAGAAGAGACGTTTCGCATTTTTGGAATTTCTCCAGCAGATTTCAAACCAACACACGAGGGATTTCTAAAAGTTATTCATGCCGACGATCGTGCAAGGGTCAACTCAGCCTTGCAACATTCAACTGACATAGATAAGGCATATTCTATTGAACACCGGGTAGTTTTAGCCAACCAAAATGATAAAATAGTACAGGAGCGCTGGCAAATTTTTACAAACGACCAGGGTGTGCCTACCAGGGCCGTTGGTACCTGCCAGGATATTACAGAACGAAAAATGGCGGAGCATAAATTTAATACTGCTTCAATTGAGTTAGCAAACGCAGTTGCCGATCTCAACAAAATACTGGATTCTTCTTTAGACGTTATCTGCACAATTAATACTAAAGGTGAGTTTGTAAATGTTAGCGCTGCATCGCAACAGGTTTGGGGGTACAAAGCTGAGGAGCTTATCGGTACTAAATTTATGAAACTTGTTTATCCGGAGGATATTGAAAGAACATCAAAAGCAGCAGAAAATATTACAAAAAACATCCCGGTTCCAATATTTGAAAACCGGTATGTACATAAAAGCGGTAGAATTGTTCCAATATTATGGTCCGTTAACTGGGATGAGAAACTCCAATTAATGTTTTGCATAGCTAAAGACGTAACGGAGAAAAAAATACTGGAGAAAGCAGTTGAAACTGAAAGAGACCAGTTCTTCGATATGTTTTCAAAAGCTCCGTCTGCTATCGGGATGCTAAAAGGCCCTGATCATATTTTTGAGGTGGCTAACCCGCTTTATTTGCAACTGACAGGTAAAAAAGATATTATCGGAAAAACAGTTGCAGAAGTGCTTCCGGAAGTAATTGAGCAAGGTTTTATTAGCATGCTAGATAATGTTTACCGTACTGGCGAAACATATATTGGCACAGAAACATTGGTTAGGGTTGATAAAGAAGGGAACGGCGAATTGGCTGATTTCTACATGAACTTTATTTACCAGGCCTATAGAAATGGCAAGGGAGAAATAGAAGGCGTTTTCTTTTTTATCAATGACATCACTGAACAAATATTGTCACGAAAGGAAATAGAAAAAAGCGAAAAGTTTTTTAAGGGAGTAATTGAGAGCAGTGCAGATATGGTCACGATAATTGACTCGTCGGGTAAAACAGTTTACGCAAGTCCTGCTGTATCCAAAAAATTTGGATACACTAACGAAGAATGTTTAGAAATAAATGTGGCAGACATTGTTCACCCTGATGATGCCCAGGTAATGCAGGAATTTATAACGAAAATAATGATGAACCCTGGAGTGCCTATGGACTGTCCACTGATACGGGATAGAAAAAAAGACGGCAGTTATTTTTGGGTAGAAGGAACCATAACCAATTTTCTTGAAGCGGAAGGCATCAATGCCATTGTCGCCAATTTCAGAGATATTACAGAACGAAAAAATGCAGAAAAAGAACTGCAGGAAAGTGAATTTTTTAACAGGAGTATCTTAACCTCTATGTCTTCTCACATTGCTGTGGTAGATGAAGAAGGCAAAATAATGTCTGTGAACAAAGCCTGGAGTGATTTTTCAATAAACAATGGAGCATCATCCCTGGAACGGACAGGGCAAGGAAGTAATTATTTCGAGGCTTGCAGGCAAGCTGCCTTAGGGGGAGATAAAACAGCCGCGGAAGCACTAGCCGGTATCAAAAAGGTTTTAAGAAAAGAAATACCTTTTTTTGAAATAGAGTATCCTTGCCATTCACCATCTGAGCATCGTTGGTTTTTGCTAAGGGTTACAAATTTCATAGGCAATATCCCAAAAGTGGTAACGGTACATACTGACATTACCGCACGTAAGCTTTCAGAAATGCAACGCCAAATAGCATTAGAGCGTTATGATACACTTGCAAAAGCAACCAGTGACACCATTTGGGATCTCGATATTCTTAACAACAAAATGCAGTACAACGATGGCATCACTAAAATGATGGGCTATCAAAAACGGGAAGTGAAAGATGTTACCGACTGGTGGAAGCAGCACATACATCCCGATGATTTGGGTATAGTTACTGCTACTTTAGATAAAATTTTTGAAACCCGTGAGCAATCCTTTCAGATGGAGTACCGTTTCCATTGCGCCGATGGTTCTTACAAAGATATTTTTGACCGGGCATTTGTGATATACGACGAGCACGGGCAACCAACCCGTATGATTGGGGCCATGCGGGATGTTACCCACGAAAGAGAAGAGGATTTGCGGGTATTAAAGGCCATTGTAGAAACACAGGAAACAGAACGCAAACAGCTCGGGATGGAACTACATGATAACGTAAATCAGCTTTTATCTGCGTCGCTTTTATACCTTGGCCTGGCCAATGAAAGACAAAAAAATGGCAGAGATATTTCTGAAATGATCGATTCGTGCAAAATCAATATCATGAACGCTATTGATGAAACCCGGAAACTTTCTCATCAACTGGCGCCGGCTTCCAACGCAGACCTGTCAATGAAAGACATGTTTGAGGTCCTGATTTTAAGCATGAACCCCAATAATCGCTTCCTGGTAAATTTTCATTTTGATGATTTTGAAAGTTCGATGATTGGCCAGGGATTACAAATTGCGTTGTACAGGATACTGCAGGAACAACTGAATAATATACTTAAGTATGCCCAGGCTAAGATGGTGGATGTAAGTGTGACATTCAGCGATGGACTCATAAAATTAAGAATTGCCGATGATGGCAAAGGATTCGATACAAATGCTGTAAAAATCGGAATCGGCCTTGGAAATATAAAAAGGCGTACCGAAATGTATGCAGGAAAATTTACGTGTACTTCATCTACCGGTAACGGCTGCGAAGTAGTAGTTGCAATACCGCTTGTGGGGAGTTAGTAGTTCCTTAGGTTTTAGGGTTTGGGGGGTTTAGGGGTTTAGGAGTTTAATGGTTTAAGGGTTCAAACGTTCAAGGTTCAAAGTTTGTATACTTAGAAGTGTACGCTTACATCTTGTCATGCACAAAATCACAAATCATAAATCACAAATCAGGAATAAGGTTCAAAAGTTCAAAGTTCAAAAGTTCAAGGTTTGTATAATTTGAGGGTTACTCTTATTCTCTCGCTTTCCACAAAATCACAAATCACAAATCACAAACCTAAAATCGAACTTTCCCCTTTCACAGGCTTTCACCTTTCACCTTTCACCTTTGACTTCCACCCCCCTACTCCCTCCCATCCAACAAATTACCCAATCCTCCCAGTAAACTTCCTTCTTCCTTACGGTTAGTAGTTCCATATTGCAGTATCCTTCCTGCCAGGCGACTGATGGGCAATGATTGCAAC
>JBBSJJ010000143.1:0-8388 GCA_038257335.1 Chitinophagales bacterium
CCTCGGTTCCCGTCTTAATTTCCGCATCTCTCACTACTTCCAGCCAATAATGACATTCATCCGCCTCTTCCAATACAATCTCAATTTTATAAATAAAGTCAGCATCAGATTTTGCCCGCACCGGTGCCCGATAGTTAGCTCCCACAGATCCTGCCGCCCTAATCAATTGTTTGGCAGTTTCAAATCCTGCGGCATTTCTTGGAAAATCACCACAAAATTTAATTACATCTACACGAAATTTTTTAGTTCTGGTCTGTAATTCTTTCCTGGTCATAACAGGTATATTTTTGATTGATTGATAAATCTATCAGACATCATCACATCAGACATCATAACATCAGGCATCAGCACATCAGACATCATTAAATCAGACATCATACATCAAACCCAGTCCTTCGGGTGCAAACAAGCTTCCTGCATTTTATATTCTTCTGTTCCCAAGGTCGGTTGGTAATTGTATTCAAATCTTACAGTAGGCGGTAAACTCATTAATATACTTTCTGTTCGGCCGTTTGTTTTAAGTCCAAACAAGGTTCCCCTATCATGCACTAAATTAAATTCTACATAACGACCTCTTCTTATTTCCTGCCAGTATTTATTTTGCTCCGTGTAAGAAATATCTTTTCTTTTTTCTACAATAGGAATATATGCTTTGATAAATGCATCGCCACAGGCTTTGCCAAAGTTCATCCAGAAATTGACATCCTGTTTTTCGTTGGGCCGCTGGTAATCATAAAAGATTCCACCAATGCCGCGGCGTTCTTCGTTGCGGTGCCAGTTCACAAAATAATCGTCGCAATGTTTTTTAAATGCCGGGTAAAAGCCGGGATCAAAACCGTCGCAAACATCTTTATAAGTTTGATGAAAATGTTTGGCATCTTCTTCAAACAGATAATACGGTGTAAGATCTGTGCCACCGCCAAACCACAAAGCCCCCCCGCCCCCCAAAGGGGGAAGTGAAGCAGGATCCTGCCGGGGTTCAATAACAAACATTCTATAATTGCAATGTACTGTAGGAACAAATGGATTAACAGGATGCAACACTATTGAAATACCACATGCCCACCAAACCATCTCTCCCCCAGTTGAGGGCAGATGTTTCAATTGGCTTTTCATTTGATCGGTCACAGCTCCAAAAACAATAGAAGTATTCACCCCACCTTTTTCAAACACATTTCCATTTGCAATCACCCTCGTCTTTCCCCCGCCGCCTTCTTCCCTCTCCCACTTATCTTCCGTAAACTTTGCCTTGCCATCACAGGCTTCCAGCGCAGCACAAATGTTGTCCTGCAATTGATGAATCATCTTCACCCACTCCTCTTTTATATTTTCATTTAACATCTTGACAATAAAATAAATGAATGTAAACTTATAGAAAGTGCATTTGTTTCCCCCTTCAGGGGGATTAAAGGGGGCTTCTGTACTCCTTCACCGCATCCACAAAAGCCCTCGCATTATCTACCGGCACATTTGGTGTAATACCATGTCCCAGGTTTGCAATATAATTTTGCACTCCAAAGGCATCTATCATTGCTTTCACTTCTCTTTTAATATCCGGTATAGTACCCAACAATTTCGAAGGATCGAAATTTCCTTGTATAGTTATTTTATTCCCGGTAAGCTCTCTGGCAAACTGTGGTGTAATGCACCAGTCGATGCCCACACCGGCAGCACTGCTTTCACTAATATCTTTCAAAGCATACCAACTTCCTTTGGGAAATAAAATTACCGGCACATCATCTTTTAATGCATCTGCAATTTGAAATAAATACGGTTGTGCAAATATTTTAAAATCTGCAGGACTCAATGCCCCGGCCCAACTATCAAAAACCTGCAAAGTATCTGCACCGGCTTTGGCCTGGTGTTTTAAATAGCTGATGGTAATGTCTGTAATCTTTTGCAGCAACTGGTGCGCAAGCGCAGGTTGTGTGTAAGCAAATTGTTTCGCTTTGTCCCAGGTTTTACTGCCTTTGCCTTCCACCATATAACAAAGAATCGTCCAGGGCGCTCCTGCAAATCCTATCAGGGGTACACGGCCGTTCAGTTCTCTCTTTGTCATAGCCAATGCATCATACACATACTTTAAACTTTCTTCTGCACCGGTCGTAATTAAAGCATCAATATCTTTTTGTGTTTGAATAACTTTTGGCAATGCCGGGCCCTTGCCTTCTTCCATCGTTACTTCCAAACCCATCGCCTGTGGTATCACCAATATATCAGAAAAAATGATGGCAGCATCTACTCCCACCTGGTCGATGGGTTGCAAAGTAATTGCTGTAGCCAGCTCCGGTGTTTGCACACGGGTAAAAAAATCATACTTGGCTTTCAGCTTTAAGTAATCTGGTAAGTAGCGCCCGGCCTGGCGCATCATCCACACGGGTGGCCTCTCTACCACTTCGTTGCGTAAGGCTCTTAGAAAAAGATCATTTTTTATTTGAGTCATAATTTTTTTTGTCAATGGTCAATGCCTGCCTGCCGGTAGGCAGGGTGAATGGTGAATGGTGAATCTTGCCTGCAATGCCCGATTATAAATACTTTGTTAGGTTTTCAAAGCTGAGTGCATGCCGCAAAAAGCTACGTAAAATAGGCAATCATTTTATCTACCAGGTTTTCTTTGCCCGGCTCATCGGCCACAATAATTTTATTGCTCGTATACTTTTGTATGCTTGCTGCGGTAGTGCTGCCTATTGCAAACATCAACGAATGTGCTGCTACTTTGTTTACACTAAAAAAACTTTCCACAGCGCTGGGGCTAAAAAAAAGAATAGCCTCGTACGTCTTGTTTATTTTATGAGGGGTAGCAATCGTTTGATACACCACTATTTCATTTACGTCTATATCATTGCTGCGAAGAATACCCGGCAGTTCATCTCTTCTCCTGTCTCCACAAAAAAAATTTACTTCATCTGCCAGGCCTTCGGCCGCAATAACTTCTGCAAGCCCGGTTGCATCTGCAGCACTACCCATAATTTTATCTTCACCAAAATAATCTGTAACCAACCTTTTGGTTGTGGTACCCAAGGTGTAGATTTTCCAGGTGGGCTTGTGCCCATCCAAAAAAACAGTTACGGCTTCTACTGCATTCATGCTGGTAAAAACTACCGTGGTTTGTTGCAACGCCACCTGCTCTATTTCCTGCTGCACTTCTACAGACAAAATACTTTCTGTTTCAATAAAGGGCAACACTTCTATCCCAATACCAGATTGCATGGCTTCTGCAACAATTGCCTGCGGCAAAGGCCGGGTGCACAATATGGAAATGTTATTTTGCTGCATTGCGTATTCCTTCTGCAATTTTTTTTCCGCCGTTTTGTAATATCTCCTCTGCAAATGTTTGGCCAAGGGTACCAGCCGGCTGCAGTGGCACAAGTTTTTCTATACTCACTTTATCTCTCCCATCTACCGATAAAATATTCCCTTTAAATGATAGCTGACCATCATGTACTTCGGCCAGCCCGCTGATGGGCGTAGAACATCCGCCTAGTAAGCCCCGCAAAAAGTCCCGTTCTATTTTTGTGCAAGTGGCAGTATCTGCATGGTTAAAATGAAAACAGGCTTCCATGCAAAACTGATCATTTTCCCTGGCCAATACTACAATGGCTCCCTGCGCAGGTGCAGGCAACATCCAATGCAGGTCTATGCTGCTGGCCGGGCGCAGGCCAATACGCTCTACACCCGCTGCTGCAAACACAGCGCCTTGCCAGTTACTTTCGGCCACTTTTTTCAGTCTCGTATTTACGTTTCCTCTTAAGTTTTCAATATGATGACCGGGAAACCGGTTTAGCCATTGTGCTTTGCGCCTTGTGCTGCTGGTAGCAATGGTAAATGCACCGGCACCAAAATCAAACTGCGCTTCAAACGCTGCAGGCTCACTATTTATTAATAACCATTGTTCATGACTAAGCGCTGTGGGTTTGTACACAAAAAGATCTTTGTAAGATGCCCGCTCCAGCACGGCCGCCTGTGCTATACCCGGGGGAAGTTGGGTGGGTACATCTTTCATGGAGTGTACCGCAATATCTATTTTATTATTCAGCAGCGCCGTATCCAGGCTGCGGGTAAAAATACCTTGTACGCCCATTTCGTATAAGGGTGTCTGCAGGTCTATGTCGCCCTCGCTTTTGATAAGTACCAGCTCTGAAGAAACATGATGTTGGTGCAACAACTGTTGCACCCGGGTGGCTTGCCATACGGCCAGCTCGCTTTCCCTCGTGCCAATTCTGATCAGTTTGCCCATTAAAATTAATTTGTACTGGTAGCAATGTACTCATTGATGGCGTTGATATAATCGCAACCACGCTGATTTTGCTTACGCATTTTAAGTGCCATTGAGTTGATCACTTTTTGAATCCTGTAATCGTTGGCAACTTTTGGTTCGCTGATGCAGGTAACAGTAGATGAATAAGTGTTGTAGAGTTTGCAATGATCCATGGAGTGCAAACGATTTTTAACTGCTCGTAACACCGGAACATTTTTACGCATCTGGTGCCAATCTAAAAATTCTGCCATTTGCTCTGCAATAATGAGCTGCGCTTTGGGCACCTCAAGCTGGCGCTTGTGCAAAGTGGCATCCTTTATTTTTGAGAGATCATCTACGTTTACCAAGGTTATATAACTGAGTTCCCCTGCAGATTTTTCTACGTTGAAGGGGATGGAAAGATCAATGATCAATTTATCAGCCTTACCTGCCAAATGAGATTGTAAAATAACCGGCTCATCCGCATTGGTAGCTACTAAAATGATGTCGGCCGCAGCTACCTGCAGGGCCAGGTCTTCTACCGGGGCACAAAGCAGATTTAATTCTGCTGCGAGTTCCATTGCTTTTTCCGCACTCCTGTTAATGAGTGTAATATTTTTAGCACCCAAATAATCTACCAGGTTCTTACAAGTATTTCTACCAATTTTACCGGTACCGATGAGCAATATTTTTTTATCTTCTAAGTGATGTACTTTTTCTTTGATGTACTGAATGGCAGCAAAGGCAACAGAAACGGTGCCACCACTTAAGCAAGTATTTGTTTTGATAGATTTAGAGGATTGCAACGCAGCATTTACGAGTCTTTCCAGATAAGCGCCGACAAAAGCATGATGCTTGGAAACCTTCACAGCTTGCTTAAGCTGTCCAAGAATTTCATAATCACCTAAAATTTGTGAATCAAGACCCGAGGCAACGTTAAATAAATGCCTGATAGCGTCTTCGCCACTTTGTGTGTAGGCTATTTCTTTGAACTTTTCAGCGGAGCCCTGCGACTGCGTGCACAGCAATTGGCAAAGACAGTCTGCGTTTTGCGCAAATCCATAGATTTCGGTACGATTACAGGTAGATATGACAAAAAATTCTGAAATACCAAACTGGGGGGCCAGGGAAAACAAAGCCGTGTATTGGTCTTTATTAATGGAGAAATGCCCACGTAAATCTGCGTCTGTTTTTTTGTAGTTGATTCCTGCTACAAAAAAGCTCGCTATGTCTGTCTGTCTCTGTTCGGGCATTGAGTAAATCAGTTGATAATTTTGTAGCTGCAAAAATACTTTCAGCCTGACTCGTAAACTAATTTCTTTGTCATTACAGTGTCATTTTACAACCTGATTCTCATCAGTTATTTCATTGTTTAAGATCAAGCTATGTTTGTACCAATTGCAAAGCCACACATCATAAAAAGCTATCATAATTAAATTAGAAGAAGTTTGAACTTTTAAACCAGACAGGGGTTAATTTTGAAAAATAAATTTACTTATGGCTGTTAAGAGAGGAATAGTTTTGATGAACCTTGGTTCGCCCGATTCAACATCAGTAAAAGATGTGCGGCGCTACCTGAACGAGTTTTTAATGGATGAGAAAGTTATTGACGTGCCGTACATTGCCCGCCTGTTATTGGTTAAAGGTATCGTCGTTCCTTTCAGGGCACCAAAATCTGCAGAGGCTTACAAAACAATCTGGACCCCCGGGGGTTCTCCACTTATCGTATTAACGCAACAGTTACAGGAACAGTTGCAGGCCCTCACCGAAGAACCCATCGAGATTGCCATGCGTTATGGCAATCCCACGCCGGCCCAGGCATTTGAAAATTTAATGAAAAGACAGCCAGGCCTGGAGGAAGTAATAGCGGTGCCGCTTTACCCACATTATGCCATGGCCTCTTACGAAACTGCTGTAGATTCTGCCAGGGAGATTCATTTAAAAAATAAGTATCCTTTCCGGTTAGAATTTATCAAACCATTTTTTGATGAAGACCAATACATCAATGCCATGGTAGAAAATATGCGACCGTATTTAAACGAAGATTACGATCATATTTTATTCAGCTATCATGGTATACCTGCAAGACATTTGCGCAAAACCGACCCCACTGGCAGCCATTGCACCAAGGTAGCCGATTGCTGCAATGTAGCATCACCGGCGCATGCTGTTTGTTATCGTCATCAATGTTTTGTTACTACCCGTCTCGTTACGGAAGCCTTGAATGTTCCCAAGGAAAAATACAGCATTGCCTTTCAGTCCCGTTTGGGCAAAGGCTGGCTGCAACCTTTTACTGACAAGCGTTTGGAAGAAATGCCTGCAGAAGGCATCAAAAAAATATTAATACTTTGCCCTGCCTTTGTGAGCGATTGCCTGGAGACCCTGGAGGAGATAGACGAAAGAGGCAAAGAAACTTTTATGGAAGCAGGTGGAGTTTCTTACACCATGATTCCGTGTTTGAATACGCATCCTTTGTGGGTAGAAACATTGAACACTTGGGTAAAAGAAATTGAAGCGGGCGGAAGGGAGATGTTGTTGGAAGGGTGAGGTGTGAAAGGTGAATGGTGAATGGTGAATGGTCAATGGTGAATGGTCAATGCCTGCCCCGACAGAATGTAGGGGGTGAATGGTCAATACCTGCCCCGACAGAATGTAGGGGGTGAATGGTCAATGCCTGCCCCGACAGAATGTAGGGGGTGAATGGTCAATGCCTGCCCCGACAGAATGTAGGGGGTCAATGGTGAATGGGAATGCACATCACACATCTGAAATCACACTTCTGACATCACACTTCTAACATCACAAATCACACATCACCCATCATAAATCATAAATCACACATCATAAATCACACATCAGAAATCGTACATCAGAAATCATGTCATACTTCTACATAAAAGCCTTGCACATTGTGTTTATTGTAACATGGTTTAGTGGAATGTTTTACATCGTTCGTTTGTTTATTTACAATACCGAAGCACAGGAGAAAGAAAAAATAGAAAAAGAGATCTTACAAAAACAATTTTCTATTATGATCCGCCGGTTATGGCTGGGTATCACCTGGCCCTCTGCTGTGTTAACGCTGATTTTTGGAACCTGGATAGCACTCATTTCCCCGTACGTAAACCCAGTGCAGGATTGGCTTTGGGTAAAACTGGCATTCGTAGCCGGCTTGTATGCCTACCATTTTACTTTGCAAAAAATTTACAGTGACGAAATGAAAGGCATTTTTCGTTATACCTCCAACCAGCTTAGAATTTGGAATGAGGTGGCTACCATTTTATTGATAGCAATTGTAATACTGGTAAGCGTAAAAGACAGCATGAGTTGGGTATGGGGAGTGGTAGGATTGGCTCTTTTCTCTGTCGTAATTATAAGCGCTATAAAAATTTATAAAATAGCGAGAACGAAAAATAAAACCGATCTTAAATAGCCTGGCTGAACATAGGCTTGGCCGTTTCCTGCTTCGATCTTAATAGATGTAGATCAAAAGCTTTACAAATGTTTCTTATAAAATGCTCACCCAGGTCCGTGACGTTTAACCCGGCGAGGTTCCAGGTAATAAAACCATCCGCCTCCAATTCTTTTAAAATCGGAAAACTGAAGGCTTTCAAAGTTGGTAAGGAGTCTTTTTTAAAACTTGTTTTTCCTTTGCAACTAACATCCAGGATGTAATTTTTAAAAACCACATCTTCTTCGCTCAGAAAGCATCCACGCATTATAGGCAGTTCATCTTTTTCTACTGCCTCATAATAATCGTGCAGGGCTTTTTCATTTTGCGCATAAGCTACACCTGCATCGCCGATGCTGGATACGCCAAGGCCTATCAGTAAGTTGGTGTGTTGCGTAGTATAGCCCATAAAATTCCGGTGCAAACTTCCTTCTATTTTAGCCGCATACAAGTCATCGGTTGCTAAAGCGAAATGATCCATGCCAATATCAAAATATCCATTTTGCGCCAGCAATTTTTTACCTAGCTGGTACAACTTCATTTTTTCTTCAGCAGAGGGAAGATCTTTTTCGTCAAACAATCTTTGCCCCCTTGTGTTCCAGGGAACGTGGGCATAACTGTAAAAAGCGATACGATCGGGGCGCATCGCAATGGTTTGCAAAAGGGTTTTTTCCAGCGTTGCCAATGTTTGTAGGGGCAG
>JBBSJJ010000144.1:0-8315 GCA_038257335.1 Chitinophagales bacterium
GCCGCTGCAGGTGTTGCAATTATCACGATGCCAGCGCCGCCGCCGCCACACGCCGATGCAGGTGTTTTCACCTGCATCAACAAATTTAGAAGAGCAACGACTTATTCTCCCATATAATGTGTTAGCATTTTAAAATGATCAATCCCTTTTCCCTTGGTCAGTAAAACACCCCAACCATTTTAAACCGGCTACCATGGCCTTGGCTTTTATGAGCCATGTATGGACACCGACAAATATTTATTGTTGATTTTTTTAATATTGAAAAACGGATAGTGACGCCCTGATTCGTGGCTGGTCAACCTGTCCCGTTTTTTCGGTAAGCGCAGGCTGCGGCGGTTGCGCTGTGCCGGCCGCGGCGAAGAAATGTTGCCTAAGGCTTCTATTGGCAACACTATTATTTAAGTGGAAGACCAACCTATTCTTCCATCAAATGAATCAGTAGTAAATGATTGTTCAACTATCTGCTAAACACCCTTCTAAGGCTTAGTGAAAATCCACTGAAGCAACCGGTAACATCTGTTCCCCTCAGGTTAGATTTCAGCTGAACGGGTGTACTGAACGGGCCGCCATTGTTGCGTGCCTCGTCGTAACTCTCCCAAAAATTATACACGTCTTTGTTTACACTTGCCATGTAATAATCAATGGTATCAGGCACTTCAAAGCGGTTGGGGTGTGTGAGCCGGATGTACTGTCCGTTGGTTTGATCGTCTTTTCCCGGAAATCTACTCTTGTCTATTCCGCCCCATCCAAAACTGTTGCGGTCATCATTTTCTATCCAATAATATAGTTGCCTATTACCCAAAGTATCCGGATCCTGGTAATGATTGGTGATTCTTACAGTGCGTTCGTTACTGGCATTTACCGAGGCAAACCCAAAAGTTAGACTGTCTATTTCTATGGGTGTAGGCAGGCTCGTAATTGCACTGTAACGCTGGCCCCGGGCTTCTATTTCTAATAAATATGCCTTACCGATATTACCCCTCAAGGCAGCATTTGGATTGCTTACAATCCTGGGATCAAAATAAACACCAGTTCTAAATGCTGCAGGTACCAGGGGATTGTTGAGTTCTGTTAATTGCACCCGGCTGTTGTTGTCCCATACATACACTCCATTACCGTTCACCGTGCCTTCGGTTATAGATACAGCTGCATTTTGTACGGGTACATTGTTGAGGTTGGGCGAAAAATAATCCTGGCTTCTCGTTAGCACCACATAGTTGTATTGCGATTGTATGTTGTTGATATATGCTTCCACCACCAGCAAAGGTTTGTTGGGTGTGAGGTTCAAATCTATCTTTTCTTCACAGGCACTCATGGCAAACATGCAGAAAAAAAATACGACCGGTATGTAATTGAATGGATTCGTCTTCATGTTCTAAAATTTAAAATTCCAGGTTACGCTGGGGATGATAGGAAACAAATAAACTTTTCTACCTTCTACTGTTTGTGCATCACGATCTACATCTACATAAATAAAAAATGGATTGCGCCTGTTGTACACATTGTAAATACCAAAATTCCAGCTGCTTTTATAACGCTTGCTGCTATTGGGTTTGGGCGTATAGGTAAATGCAATGTCTAACCTGTGATAAGCCGGCATTCTGTAATCATTAATGGCATCATACTGGTTGATATTGGTAAAAATGGGTCGATTCTCTGCTAAGTCTAACCCAAGGTTAAACCCAAATCTTCCCTTTGGCAATGTAAGTGCATTACCTGTGCCATACACAAACACCGCTGCCATGTCCCACTTTTTGTTGAGCCTGTAGTTTCCTACTATACTCAAATCGTGCGTTCTGTCATAACGATAAGTAAACGGTTTACCGTTGTTCAACTCATCAAATGTTCTTTCTGTTCTGCTAAGGGTATATCCGATCCAGCCTGTGAAGCGGCCTGTTTTCTTTTGCGCAAACAATTCAATGCCATACGCCACACCCGAACCAAAAATCATTTCACCTTCAATGTTTTGGTTCAACAGCAATTGTGCACCCGGCCTGAATTCAATTTGATTGCTCATGGTTTTGTAGTAGGCCTCAGCACTCAATTCATACTGATTGCCATCGAGGTTTTTAAAATAGCCAAGGGCTACCTGTTCTGCAATAGCTGGTTTTATTTTTTCGCCGCTTGGCACCCAAAGATCACTGGGGAATGTAGCACCACTGGTAGTGGCCAGGTGAAGAAACTGCGTGGTTCGGGTATACGAAGCCTTGATGCTGGCTTGTGCTGGCAGTTTATATAAAAAGCTAACTCTTGGTTCGGGATAATGATAAGCCGCAATACTTTCACCTCGTTTAAACGATTCGGTTTCACCGGTTGGTTCGCCATCTGCACCATAAATTATTCTGCTGGTGGGCCCTACCTGGTTAAAGTAACTGTAACGCATACCCGCAGTCATCTCTAATTTCGGTGTTACCTTAATGTCTGTGGTAATGTACCCCGCTGCTTCATGTGCGTATTGATTTTTAATATCGGATATAAATTGTTGCACTCCTGCGGTAACGTCACCCGCACCTGGTGCAAACTGGTGTTTGATGTATTGCAAGCCCCATTTTAGTTTCAACCATTTATTGGAAGCGAACTGCCAATCTGTTTTTACTTGAAGGTCTTCTAATCCCGAAGCAAATGCAAAACTAAATGCACTAAAGGTTGACCTGTTGGTCAAAGCAAATTTGTTGTAAATCAGCCCGGTTTCCTGTTGCAGTCGATTGCTTATTTTCTGTTTCCAAAAAAGCCCTGCCAATGTATTTCCCCAAAGAGTATTAAAGTTGGTGTTTCTTCCATTGTCTGTATTTGAAAATTTGAAGTTATCATCGCCAGTGTAAAAAGTAAAAAGCAGTTGGTTGTTGTCGTTGATGTTATAATCTGCCTTGGCATTGATGTCATAAAAAAAGTAGCCGTTATTGCCAATTTCCGATTTTGCTACCACCCTCGCTACCTGGTCAATATACGTTCTTCGGGCACTGAGCATAAAGGAAGATTTGCCTTTGATGATCGGCCCTTCCAGGGAAAAACGGGAAGAAATCAGCCCGATGCCGCCACTACCTTTCAAAGAATCTCTGTTGCCATTCCTGGAACTCACATTGATGACACTGCTCAATCTTCCACCAAAATTTGCTGGCATGCCTCCTTTAATAACCTCGATTTTATCAATGGCTTCTCCATTAAAAATGCTAAAAAAACCAAACAGGTGATTGGGGTTGTACACCGGGATACCATCTAACAATACGAGATTCTGATCTGGCCCGCCGCCACGCACATACAAGCCCGAACCCCCCTCTCCACCGTTTTTTATACCCGGCAACAGTGTGATGGTTTTCAACGGATCAATTTCGCCCAATATTACCGGCAACTTGCGGATCTGCTCCATACTCAGCGATTGAGTACTCATCTGGTTGCCACTTACATTCCTGCTGCTCGTTACGGTTACATTTCCCAGGAAACTTTCCCTCGGTTTAAGTTCCGCAAATAGTATAGTGTCGGCGTTTATCTTCACGCTAAAGTTGTAGGAAAAATAATTGACTGCCGAAATTTGAATACTGTAGTTGCCTTGCTCTAAGAGGATTTGTACAAAGCCATTGTCATCGGCTTTTTGGCGTTGCTCATTGATGCTGATGGTGGCATTGGCTATTTTCTCGTTGCCTGGCCCTGTTACCTGTACACTTACATTGGCGGGTTGTGCATATAAAATACCAAAATTGCTTAAACAGCATACAAAGAACAGTGCTGCTGTCCCGCACAAAGCCCGCTTGTTATTTTTCAAAAATACGTTACAGATACGATGCATTGCTAATGTGTGCGTTTAACTGAAAGGACATTTGCCCTTTTACTAACACTTGTTTGTGAAGTTGGTTGTGGCATTTGCCAACAATTTAGTGCAACAATAATACAACGCCTTTAAAACCCTGCGGATTTTGGCTGGAGAACAAAACAACCGGTTAGACAAACATTGATCGCTAAAATCCCTGTCTACTCCATTTTTAAAATGCTGGTACCATGGCCCTGGGATTCTTGTCTCCACGAAACACCACTTGCTAAATAAAAAGCTATGATTTTGATCTCCCTACCACCGGGGTTTTCGCAAGCACTATATTCATTTCCTTAAGAGCTAACTGCGAACCCCGATGCAAGAATACATTTGCAGCCACAACAGGCCAACGGCGTTATTCGGCGTTTCTTTATTTAATGATGAGGCAAAACTATTATACATCGGGGTTTCGCCTTTGAGGAAGAATTGCTCGTTTCTACTCTTGTAGAATTTGACTTAGAAACTCACCACTTTTCGAGTCAAGGATTGCCCCATTACTACAAATAATTAGTCCTTTGGACTCAATCGGTACTATGTCTATCACATTTTCGTCAAGCATAAAACTATTCACAACTTTACCAGTTTGAAAGGCAACATGTATAACAAAATCTTCTTGTCTTACGTTGGTGTTGTAGCTAGCAAAACAGCATAGTTCAGATTTCGCTTTATTCATGGAGATGGAATTCAGCACATACCCTTTACCTATATCACTTTTCCACAACAAATTACCATCCAAAGAGTAGCACATTAAGGATTGGTGTAAATAACTTATAATCAACGATTCTTTAAATAAGGCCGCAATATGGATTGAACTATTGACTTTCGGAGCACTAATGGCAGACACATGCATCATGCCATCCCTCATTTCAAGCAACTCCAGCGTTGAAGATCTTTTTATGATATATCTGCCTTCCACATCTGTTGTGTAAATGTCCTCAATATCTTCAAGGCAATGTTTACAGATGCCGCTTGAAATAAACAAGATGTGCAACTCCTGCAAATCGTTATAAACAAAAGCATATTTTTCAGCAAGAAAAACACTTTGAATGTTTTTAATAGTTTTATTAGCCCAAATCTCTTTTCCGCTGTTTAATTCATATAATGCGATCCCGTTGTTGTAACCAGCACTACAAAATCGATTATTCATCCTGTTTATGGCCAAGCGGTTACCACCAAACTCATACATCGTGTATATTCTATTTAATTTTTTTAGGGTGTTCAAGTCATAAACGTCGATCACTTTTTCGAAAAAAGAAAATAAAGCGATTTCGCTGTTAGCTACAACTGTATAATACATGTATAATCATTTTAATCAATACTTTATATACTTTAAATGTTCAAGGCCTGCTTCATGCAGCAAGTCTTCGCCAAATTTAAAGATTTGGGATGGACTTGCTTTCGGATTAATCTTTTCCCTTGGTCAGTAAAACACGCCAACCATTTTAAACCGGCTACCATGGCCCTGGCTTTGACAAGCCATGTATGAAGACCTTCATATATTGATTGATGATTTTTTAAATATTGAAAAAAGGATAGTGATTCCCTGATTCGTGGCTGGTCAACCTGGCCCGCTTTTTCGGGAAGCCCAGGCCACGGCGGTTGCGGTGTGCCGACCGGGGCGAGAGAGGAAGGGTTGTTTGTGCGATAGGGCCTCAACATCCTCCACTCACGGGTATGGCATAAATAACGTAGCCGGAAACAGATAAATTCTGCCATTTTTAAAAATAATAGATAAGTCAGTTGCTCTAAATAATCATTATAACCTAGACCTAATGTAAATCAGCACGTATGTATAATTAGGGTTAATCCAACTCTTGTTTTTTATAAATATTTATGCTGCACTCTTCAAGAGTTTGATCTATTACTGTTAACGAACTTAGATAACTGTATCCGAATCAGATAGGATGCAAAAATTGCTGTAGGAGGCTTCCCTTCAATCAAAAAACTTTTCCCAACTGTAGCTCCCGTCCTTGCAAAAACCAGATCATCTTCAGCTAACAAATATGTTTTGATATCGTAGAGGTCAATCATACAAAATGGAACAATATCCCAGTTTACCTTGTAATTTTGAATATCTGTTATTCTTAAAAATTTAATACCCGTATCTTTTTGGGTAGAAATAGTGGTATACCCGTAGTGAATTCGTGAAGCAATATCCTCGACATTTATTTGCCTCCAATTATTCAGTATTGTAATTAATTTACTCATCTTATATTTTTTCTACCAACTCTTTCTTTACAAACGCATAAGCTTTATGATTATCGTACTCAATACCTGGCCGTAGTATCATTTGTATATCGCCAGTAAATTCTTTGTCTTTCATTTTTTCTTCGATGTTAAGTAAAAACTCCTTTTGCGTTGGCGGCTTTTCCACTACAAACTGTATGTATTGCTTATAACAAGCCAATACCTTTGCTGTATCCATTTTATGATTAGCATAAGCCCAGTATATATCAAATAAATCCCTGCTTTTTCTCCGCTGATATAATGCTCTTAGTTTCGTTCCAAACAGTTCTTCTAATTCGTAGGTTGTTATTTGGCAATTGCCCTTAAACCATGTATTTTCTACTTTAAAATCCATTTGTTTCAACCCAAGTACATTGAAATGCTCCCTTGTATTTATCTCTACCTTTAATCGCATATTAATTACCGGCGCTATTTCGGATGCAAATCGATAAGTAATAGTATTGTTATGTTTACTCTGCTCTATTTTGGGTTTGCCTTCTAAAAACGTCAGGCGCTGTCTTAGTCTGTCCAGTACCGGACCGATTGAATCTCCTTTTATTTGCACCAGGTCAATATCTTCCGAGTATCTTGCCTGTGGTTTTAAATACAACTTATGAAAAGCTGTGCCACCTCTGAAAGCAAGATGTGTACTTAGCAGGTCATCAGAAAATATTTCAACCAGAGCTCTTTCTATAATTAAATCCTGTTCCACCTGTGCATTATCGGGCCATGGGGCTTTTTCTTTCCATTCTTCAATGAATCTTCTTGAAATCATAAGTCGCTTTCAATTTTCATATTTTTAATAACCTTCCATTTCTCATTGAGTTCGCCTACTTTAGTTTTAGTATTTGAAAGTGGCACAGAAAACATTTTTTTATTTTTTAGGGCTTTTACCAAAGCACCTGAAAGTTTTTCATTCTCTACTTGTGTGTCCAGCAAATATCCAAGCCTTTGAATGGCTGTTGTTTGAGGATAAAGTTTTGCTGTTCTTGCCAACTCCGGTAATTTAATTTCCGAAACCAATTCTTTTAAGATGGTAACAGTCTGATTGATACCTATACTATTTGGATAATACAATAAATCAAGAGCAGTAAGGGCAGGTGACGAAACGTTGATGTAACCAGCATCTGTTTTTTTCTGAATTATGTCTTCATCTTCCCAATTCTTTTTTACAAAAAAATTGATCTTTAACTTTTTGCTTTTGATATCCCGTAAAGAAGGCCTTTCTGTAATTATAAAATATTCCATTGGCTGCTGATGCGCTGCCCCATACAATGCTGCGGCAGAAAGTAATCCGATGTAATACCGCCTGTCTAAAGATTTCATTAAATCATCTATAAATAAATTAACAGGCAGCATGCCCTGGTTTAAATATTCAGGTGTTATAATTGCATAAAACCCTTTTCTAACCTGGGCGATTGATTTTTTAACTTTTAACCGGTATAAGCTTTGATGTAAAGCTTTGTCAGAAATATCAAATTGAGCTTTCACTTCAGCTAGCGTAAACGCATACCTGCCGTGAGATCTGACTTTCCTGATGTAATCCTCAACATGGCTGTATGATAATTCAGATTTGTTCACTGTTACAATCGTTTGCGAAATTCTACATTTTTCGTAGTATAAAGCAAATGAAAACTTTTATTATTTCCAAGAAAAATTTAATAAAAGTTTAAAAGCAATAATATGCTTGATATTCAAATGCCTGGTTTTATCAGTTCTTGTCCCTGATGAAAGATTGGGACTCTGGCAAGGTTTTATATGGACGATTATGATCGTGAAATATTCCTGTTCAATCCCTAAACATATTCTCCAAAAGCTATCAAAAACAATCTTCCACAATACACCAGGCTCTTAAAAAAAGTAAAAAGAAAGGGGCGAAAGCCGCTTCCCGCTAATTCATCATAAAAATATCTTCCCCGACTTTGTAAAACGCTCACAAAGTTGAAATGCCTTTTGTGTCCGCAATTGCCCTGTGCCACCAAACAATAAAGATTTAAGTTTTGCTTCTTCATTTTTGTATGTCCTTACATTTTGAAAATATCCTGTAACGGCATTGTAAGCACCAAACAAACTGCCTTTGGTAGTTTCTAATTGCTGGGTTACATTGGTCGTAGCATATTCAAAAGCTGCGTCCGTCATGTTTTTTTACGGCCGCTGCAGGTGTTGCAATTATCACGATGCCAGCGCCGCCGCCGCCACACGCCGATGCAGGTGTTTTCACCTGCATCAACAAATTTAGAAGAGCAACGACTTATTCTCCCATATAATGTGTTAGCATTTTAAA
>JBBSJJ010000145.1:0-8272 GCA_038257335.1 Chitinophagales bacterium
CAACAATTGCAAAAAGAAAATGTGCAGCTAATCGATTGTCAACTTCACACCAATCATTTAGAAAGTCTCGGAGCCCGCATGATAGGCCGTGCCGATTTTAAATTACATCTAGAAACATTGATAATTTGAATTTGGCCGGGTGGCCACCATCGGGATTTCTAAAAACTTTGATGGCAAAAAGAAATAACTATCTTTTCCAATAAAAAATGGCGTTCACAAAAGAACGCCATTTTCATTATCAAATCATCAAATTATCAAATTATCAAATCGGCTATTATCAAATTTCCTATTTCCCAAACTTGTTCTTCAAAGCCGCCAAGGCATCCTGCATAGTGGCGGGGGCCACTTCTTTTTTTGCCGGTTGAAAATTTTGTGCCGGCCGCCTGCTTTGCTGCGCAGGCGCTGCTTCGGTTTGTTTGATGGAAAGTGCAATTCTCTTGCGCACCACGTCTACTTCCAGCACCTTTACTTTCACCTGCTGGTTAAGTTTTAAAACTTCACCGGGATCTTGAATATACTTGTGCGCCACTTCGCTCACATGTACCAGGCCATCCTGTTTTACACCAATATCTACAAAAGCTCCAAAGCGGGTGAGATTGGTTACAATACCCGGCACTTCCATACCCACATGCACATCATCAATAGAAAATATCTGGGCAAATTCAAACAATTGCGCCTCGCTCCTGGGATCTAATCCCGGCTTTTTCAATTCGTTGATAATGTCATTGATGGTATGCTCACCAAATTGCTCTGTCATGTATTTTTTAACCGGAATGCTTTTTAGCAGTTCTTCGTTCCCTATCAATTCATCCATTTTCACATTCAGATCTGCAGCTATTTTTTGCACAAGGTCATAGGCCTCCGGATGCACAGCGCTCGCATCCAGCACATCTGCTGCACCGGGTATGCGCAAAAATCCTGCACACTGTTCAAATGCTTTGCCGCCCAGGCGTGGGACCTTTAGCAGCTGTTTGCGGCTGGTGAATTTTCCTTCCTGCCGGCGATAGCTTACAATGTTTTCTGCCAGCGTGCTGCCAATACCACTCACATAGCTGAGCAGTTGTTTGCTGGCGGTGTTAATATTAACCCCCACACTGTTCACACAACTCATAACGGTCTGGTCTAGCCGCTCTTTTAACCTGGGTTGATTTACATCATGCTGGTACTGCCCCACCCCAATGCTTTTAGGATCAATTTTTACCAGTTCAGCCAAAGGATCCATCAGCCTGCGGCCAATGCTCACCGAGCCCCGAACGGTTATGTCATGATCAGGAAATTCTTGCCGGGCAATTTCTGAGGCAGAGTAAATACTCGCTCCATCCTCATTTACCAGGTACACCGGTAAACCGAGCCCGAGTTTTTTTATAAACTGCTCTGTCTCTCTACCCGCCGTGCCGTCGCCAATGGCAAATACTTCGATGCTATATTCTTTTACCAACGATCTTATTTTGTGTTCTGCATCATGCAGGCGGTTGTTGTTTTCATGCACATAGATCAAATCGTTCTTTAGCAATTCGCCCTTCTCATCAAGGCATACCACTTTGCAACCCGTGCGGTAACCGGGGTCGATGGCCAATATTTTTTTACTACCGAGTGGAGCACTTAGCAGCAACTGGCGTAAGTTCTCTGCAAACACTTTGATGGCTTCTTCATCGGCCGCATTTTTAAGTGCTGTACGAAACTCTGTTTCCAGGCTGGGCTGCAACAGGCGGCGGTAACTATCTTTGATGGCTTTGCGCAACTGGTCGCTGCAATTACTCATGCCTTTGAGGTACACTTCTTCTACTATTTCCAAAGCGATTTCTTCCTGCGGCTCAATGGCAATTCGAAGGTAACCTTCCAGGAAACCACGCAACACTGCCAATGTTCTGTGTGAAGGCACCGTGGCAATCCTTTCACTAAAAGCAAAATAATCCTTGTACTTGGCGGCCTC
Organism: Chitinophagales bacterium; assembly: GCA_038257335.1. GTDB lineage: Bacteria > Bacteroidota > Bacteroidia > Chitinophagales > Chitinophagaceae > Ferruginibacter. Next base: position 1,934 of record JBBSJJ010000145.1, read on the forward strand.
GGTTTCCTTGTCCGCAATCAGCGTACTTTTTAAAGTAGCATCTCTTTCAAAAAATTTCCGCAATTTTTCTCTCACTACCGTGTCTTCATTCACCAGTTCTGCAATGATGTCACGGGCGCCTTGCAAAGCAGCATCTGTTGTCAATACTTTTTCATTGATGAATGCGGTCGCTTCTTTTTCCAGGTCAATATCTTTTTGTTCCATCAGCAAATCGGCCAAAGGTTGCAGACCATTCTCTCTTGCAACAACGGCTTTCGTTTTGCGCTTTTGTTTGTAGGGAAGGTAGATATCTTCAAGCTGGCTGATGGTATGAGCTGCATCTATTTTTGACTGCAGGGCTTCGGTCATCTTGCCTTGTTCCGTAATGGTTTTCTCAATAAATGTTTTACGTTCTGCAAACTCATTCATCAATTTATTTTCATCTTGTATCTGTTGAATCTGAACCTCATCCAGGGCACCCGTCATATCCTTGCGGTAACGGGCAATAAATGGGATGGTAGACCCTTCGGAAAGCAACTGCAAAACAGTGTCAACCTGCTGCGACTTTATAGATAGTTTTTGTGCTATTAATTGTGAAAACATAGTTTTTTTTTGGGCTGCGAAAATAATGGAAATATCGGCTAAAAAGATTTTGTGGGTAAAAGAAGAGTTCCCCGCAGATAAAAACATATTATCTAAATCAACCATTATCTTTTTTTCGAGATCTTCGACAATCTGCGTGTCTTCAATTTTCGCTCATCTGCGTGCCTTCCATCTGCGAAAATCTGCGGGAACCTACCCGCAAATCTGCATGATCAAATTTACATCAGTGCCAGTTTTTTCTCCGGATGCCTCTCCACAAAAGAATACACCGCATTTCTTATAAAATCATTGTCTGCATAAGGATTCAACATTTCTTTTAAACTAAAAATATCTGTGGGTGTGGGTTGAGTTTTTATATAACCCATTCCCCAAAAAATTCCCCGCTCTATCAACAGGCACAACTTTTCATCGGCATTTAATCCATCATCTACCAGGGCAAACGTGGGCAATTGTAATTCTAGTTCCTGCAAGGCTTGCCGCACTTTGCCATTGTAATGCGAAGCCGGCTCCAGGAACTCTATATCTTTTTCGCAAATAGGGGCTCTATCAATGTAACAAAGTTTTTTATGCAGCTCAAAATGCTCTGCCATTTTTGCAAGCATTACGGTGCCCTCGTGCAATAAATTAAACTGGTAGTGTGCCCTCAAATTCTTTTTCTTTTTGTCTATAGCTAGGCGGATGTAGCCCTTGCCATCTTCAAAACTATACAGGCCATATTTTTGTGCCGGTTGTTTTTGGCTGTAATTGTATTTGGGCCAAAGTCTTTTAATCTCGGCGCTCTCCAGCACCAGCGCATGCAATTCATTTGCACAGGCCGTAAAGGTTATATTGGCGATCAATCTTAAAAAATGCTGTCTTTTTTTATCGGCATCGTTGTGTGTAAAATGGCTGCTCACCCGCTTTTTAATATTGATGGCCTTGCCCACATAAATGACCTTGCCTTTCACATTGTGAAAATAATATACTCCCGGGGCGTTGGGCAAACCTGCAATCACAGCTTTATCTAAGTGCAGGGGCAGCCACTGCTCCGAAGAAGATTTTTTGAGCATATGATCTATATGCACCTGGCCGCCTTCTGCCAGCATTTTTTCAAAAAGTATTACGGTAGCCCTTGCATCGCCCACGGCCCGGTGTCTATCCGTTACCTCAATACCCTTGCTCCGGCATAAATTACCGAGACTGTAAGATGGCAAGCCAGGAAAGATCTTGCGACCAAGTCTGACTGTGCAAAGCTTGCCAACATTCAGATCGTAGCCTGCATTTTTAAGATGGTATTTTATAAAAGAATAATCAAAATTTACATTGTGTGCTACAAAAACATTGTTGTGCAGCAGGCCATAGATTTTGGCAGCCACTTCTTCAAAAGAGGGAGCGCTGGCCACCATGGCATTGCTAATGCCGGTGAGAGCAGTTATATAAACAGGAATTTTTTGATGGGGATTGATGAGCGTATGAAATGCATCGGTTACCTGGAAGCCATCGTGAATGTAAATGGCGACTTCTGTAATGCCATTGCCCGAGGCGTGACCACCGGTTGTTTCAATATCTACTATTGCGTACATTATTTTGCTACAATTATTAGCAAATGTAATCTTTTAGATTATTGAACAAGCATTTGTTTCACGGACTATTATAACTGTTTTACGTCATCGGCTTCTTCCCTATGTAGTATAAACAATTATCTTGCGTTCATGTTTTTCGTCCTCTCCAAATTTCTTTCTTTCCTGCTTTCCCCTTTTAACTGGTTACTCATTTTTACATTACTGGTATTTGTACTACGAAATGAAAAATGGAAGAAGCGGTTTAAATGGATAGCAGTTTGCTGGTTCCTATTTTTCTCCAACCCCTTTATTGTACATCAATTGAATTTGAAATGGCAGGCCCCGGCAAAAATTTTGCAACCCGGCGAAGTGTACGAAGCAGGTATTGTGTTAGGAGGTTTTGTTCAATTCAACAAAAAAGAAAACCAGGGATATTTCAGTGCTGCTTCTGACCGGTTTTTGCAGGCAGTACGTTTGTACAAACTAGGAAATATAAAAAGGATACTCATTAGTGGTGGCAGTGGCAGCCCCAACAGGCAGGAGTACAAGGATGCAGATTTTGCCCGGGAACAACTGCTACAATTCGGAATACCCGCTGCCCACATTTTAACCGAACGCAACAGCCGTAATACTTTTGAGAGTGCACAGTTTTCCAAACAAATACTGGATAGTGCAGGGATTGCAACACCCGTCTTACTCATCACTTCAGCCATGCATATGAAAAGAGCCCAAAAGGTTTTTACAAAAGCAGGCCTCACTGTCAAGGGATACCCTGCACATTTTACAGAAATGGATTTCCCTATGGGATTCGCAGGATCTATCACTCCTTCGCTGGATGCTATGAACGGCTGGAAGGATTTGATAAAAGAAGTGGTAGGATTACAGGTATATAAATGGACTGGTAAAGCCTGATGGTCATTTCTTAAAAAAATGCATCTAATAAACATGAAAAAGATAATAAGCCTTTTAGTCTTTATCTACAGCCTGGCCAATACAGTATTTGCACAAACTGATTTAAAAAAATGGGTCATAGCCTATGGCAAGGTGGAGATAATGGTTCCTGAAAACTACACGATAAATTCAGATGAGAAAACGGGCATTTTTGCTTTTTCTCAGGATGCTATAAAAAGTCCTGGCTCCATCCTATCCTTTAGTTTGGGAGATGAAAACATCTCAGACAATGAAATCCCGGCTTTTACGGACGACCGTTTGAAATTGGCTAAACTCAACGATGACAGTTTTAGGTATATAGATGATGGTATTCACTTGCAGGATGGAAAAAATATCGGTTACATTAAATTTTCTACCAAAGAAGGAAAAACAAAATACTTCCATTACACTTTTTTTATCAGTGTATATGCTAAGCCTCTCCTCTTTAAATTCAGTTGTCCTTTTAAACAGCGTAAAAGATGGGAGGCAGCCGTAGATAACATGGCCAATTCTTTAATGATAATTCAGTAGAAAATTAAGTACGTTTGAAACAAATACATCCAAATGACAACGATTGTAATTGACAAAAAAAGTATGTTATTATTCCGGAAAAAGAATACAAAAGTTTACAAAAGCAGGCTACATTAAAGGCAAAGCCTGGAAAGACAATGTCAATGGAAGATGCCCGTTCTTACAGTAAAGAATTAGTGAGAAAATGGGCATCATAACCCCACTATCTTCAACTTCATTAAAAGTCTAGGGTAAGTAAGCTCTTATTTTTATTGCTGAAGATAGTTTAATGTACAAGAGTGCGATCCCGAAAAAAATCTGATTGGCGTAAAATTAATCAAGCCTCGTATAAGCGATATTTGGTAGTGCTACCAGGTTAGAGGGAGAAGCAAAGCCCCATCGGGGCTGCATTTTTTAAGATACGTTTGTAAGAGACAAAATAAATGTCGCCCCGATGGGGCTCCAGGCAATGGTTTGGAGAGAAATCGGAGTTTTTACCTCGACGCCAATTCAAAAAAAATCGGGACAGGCTGCATCTTAAGAACGACATTGGTATAAAGCCGGGCAACAACTCTCTTTTGCCCCCTGGCGTCTCAGCGATTCGGCTTCCTAAGAATTCCTTCTCTTTTTGTACCTTCGCCCACTTGTAAAAACGGAACTATTACACATGGAACTTTCTAAAAATTTTGAGCCGCAGGCACTGGAAAATAAATGGTACCAGCATTGGCTGGAAAAAAAATATTTTAACAGCACTCCCGATGCAAGGGAACCCTATACCATTGTAATGCCGCCACCCAATGTAACGGGTGTGTTGCACATGGGCCATTGCCTCAACAATTCTATACAAGATATATTGATCCGCTATGCCCGCATGACTGGCAAAAATGCCTGTTGGGTACCGGGAACAGACCATGCAAGTATAGCCACGGAAGCAAAAGTGGTTGGCATGTTGCGGGAACGGGGCATCACCAAATCTTCTTTAACAAGAGACGAATTCCTGGCTTACGCCTGGGAGTGGAAAGAAAAATATGGCGGCATCATTTTGCAGCAATTAAAAAAACTGGGTTGCAGTCTCGACTGGGAGCGCACTAGTTTTACCATGGATGATGACTATTACAAAGCCGTTATAAAAGTGTTCATTGACCTGCATCAAAAAGGCTTGATCTATCGTGGTAAGAGAATGGTTAACTGGGATCCTCTAGGTCAAACTGCATTGAGTGATGAAGAAGTAATTTTTAAAGAAGTAGATTCTAAATTATACCACGTTACGTATAAACTGCCGGATGGCAGTGGAGGTATTACCGTGGCCACTACCAGGCCAGAGACTATTTTAGGTGATGTGGCAATCTGTGTAAATCCAACGGATGAACGTTATGCATCTTTTGTTGGCAAAGAAGTGATCGTACCGATCATCAACAGAAAGATTCCCATTATTGCAGACGAATATGTAACGGCAGATTTTGGTACCGGTGCTTTAAAAGTAACACCGGCGCATGATAAGAACGATAATATGCTGGGCGCCAAACACAATTTAAAAGCAATTGACACGCTCGACATTACCGGAAAATTCACAGCCGAAGAGTTGATGGAAGAAAATCCATCGCAACAAGTGTTGGATTATGCAGGCATGGATCGTTTTGCTTTGCGCAAAAAGATTGCAGAAGATATTGCTGCAATTGGACAATTAGAAAAAACAGAAGACTACAAAAGCCAGGTAGGCACCAGCGAAAGAACGGGCGCAGTTATTGAAAATAAATTATCGCTGCAATGGTTTATCGACATGAAGAAATTCATGGAGAAAAATCCGGAAGCGCTGCAATCAGTTATGAGCGATGAAATTACTTTTCATCCTTCCAAAGCAAAGAATACTTACAATCACTGGCTGGAGAATATCAAAGACTGGTGCATCAGCCGGCAACTTTGGTGGGGGCAGCGGATACCGGCCTGGTATGATGAAAATGGTAATTATTATGTAGGGGAAGATAAGGCAGCTGCTGAAAAATTAGCCGCTGCGCAAAATTCGTCATTCGTCATTGGTCAATCGTCATTGGTTCAAGACGAAGATGTATTGGATACCTGGTTCTCTTCCTGGCTTTGGCCAATGGAAGTTTTTAAAGGCATTAGCGATCCGGGTAATGAAGAAGCCAACTACTATTACCCTTCTACCACATTGGTTACCGGGCAGGATATTATTTTCTTTTGGGTAGCCCGCATGATCATGGCTGGTTATGAGTACGAAGACAAGAAACCTTTCAACGACGTGTACTTCACAGGTATGGTAAGAGATAAGCAGGGAAGAAAGATGAGTAAGCAATTAGGCAACTCACCGGACCTGCTGGGCTTGATTGATCAATACGGTGCAGATGCTACGAGGTTCGGCATCATGATCTCTTCACCGGCAGGTAATGATTTATTATTTGATGAAGGCGCTCTGGAACAGGGCCGCAATTTCAACAACAAGATGTGGAATGCGCTGAAGCTGGTAAAACTGTGGGAAGGCAGAGGGCAGCCAGCAGAAGGCAGTGGGCTGTTGGCAGAAGGCAGTGGTCAGTCGGCAGCGTTTGCTGTACAATGGTTTGAAAGCCGGTTGAATGAAGTGCGGCTGGAAGTGGATGAATTAATCAAACAATTTCGCTTAAGCGAAGCCTTAAAAACAATTTACTCCCTGATATGGGATGATTTCTGTAGCTGGTATCTTGAGTGGGTGAAGCCCGGATTTGAACAACCCATAGATGCTGCCATTTATAAAAAAACAATAGCCTTTTTTACAGAACTG
>JBBSJJ010000146.1:0-7875 GCA_038257335.1 Chitinophagales bacterium
ACTGCAGGCATTGCACATGAAATTCAAAACCCGTTGAACTTCGTCAATAACTTTAGTGAAGTAAGCCGGGAGTTGATTGAGGAATTAAAAAGTCAAAAGGAAAAATTAAATAAGGAAGAACAGGACGAACTATTGAACGATATAGATTCCAACCTGCAGAAAATAAATCACCACGGCAAACGTGCCGATGCTATTGTAAAAGGTATGCTGCAACACAGTCAAAGCAGCACACGCAAAAAAGAACCCACAGATATAAATGCTTTGTGTGATGAGTATTTGCGATTGAGTTATCATGGTTTAAGAGCAAAGGATAAAAGTTTCAATGCTACAATAAAAACTGATTTTGATGCAAGCATTGGCAATATAAACATCATTCCGCAGGATATTGGAAGAGTTGTTTTGAATCTGATTAACAATGCTTTTTATGCAGTGGATGAGAAGAAGAAAAAAATAGCCCCCCAACCCCCTGAAGGGGGAGCTTGGTTCGAGCCAACAGTAACTATCTGCACAAAGCGCATTAGCTCCCCTTTAGGGGCGGGGGGGCTTTCGGGGGGGCTTTTAATTTCCGTAAGCGACAACGGCAACGGTATTCCTCAAAAAGTATTAGACAAAATATTTCAACCCTTCTTTACCACCAAACCAACGGGACAGGGAACAGGATTGGGTTTGAGTTTAAGTTATGATATTGTAACGAAAGGGCATGGTGGAGAATTGAAAGTGGAGACTAAAGAAGGAGAAGGAAGCACATTTATTTTTCAATTGCCTGTAGTCTGAATCACGCCTCTGCCTGTCGACAGACAAGGATTAAAAAGATTAAATGATGACAAAGAATAAAAACCTTACTATAGTCAGTGAAATTCATAAATCCAATAAATCAGTGGTTCAGACAAGTTATGGTATTGTAAAAGCACACGGCGGAGAAATATCCGCAGAATCCTATGGAAAAGTAGAAGTCGTGGAAAATGAAGGGATAACGTTCAGGATAATATTACCTAAAGCATAGCCTACTGGCTTTGGCAAACAGCATTAATATGAAAAATATATCTTTTTACTTCCGATAGGTTATCCCCGGATTTTAATTATATTTAATAAACATCTCTAAACAACCGGCAACGAATACTCCGTTTGAGATTTGCCGGTATGCTTCTTATATCCTGATCGTTTGACCAATATTGTTTTTATAAATCATTTCTTATATGGTTAAAGACGCACTCCGCATTGCCGAACTCGAAAAGCTGCTGGCCGAACGTACCGCAGAGTTCATACAACAAGGTGAAGAACTTTCTGTGATAAACAGTGTGCAGGAAGCACTTGTAAAGGAAATGGACATGCAGGCCATTTATGACCTGGTGGGCGAAAAAATACGGGAATTATTTGATGCACAGGCGGTGATCATTGCAACTCTCGATCACGAAGCAGGCACGGAGCTTTTTAACTACACGATAGAAGATGGAGAACGATTTTACCCGGATAGCCGGCCGTACGATAAACTGCGGCAGCACCTCATAGATTCAAAACAAAAAATTGTAATCAATACCCCGGAAGAAGCATTTGAATGGTTTGGACAGGAGGTAGTGCCCGGTACAAAATTGATGAAGTCAGGTGTTTTTGTACCCCTTATCACAAAAGACAAAGTTACCAGCTACATCAGCCTGCAAAATGTAGATAAAGAAAACGCCTTTGGCGACTCTGATATCCGCTTGCTGGAAACGATTGCCAACAGCATGAGCTCAGCTTTACAAAATGCCCGCCTGCTAAAAGAAACTGAAGAACGCACAGCGGAACTTGCCGTGATTAATAGTGTGCAGGAAGCCCTTGCCAAAGAACTGGATATACAGGCCATTTATGATATGGTGGGTGATCGTATCCGGGAACTCTTTGATGCGCAGGTCGTGGGCATCGCTACGTTTGATCATGTAAAAGACCTGGAAGTTATTCATTACCTGGTAGAAAAGGGAGAACGTTATAACCCCGTTCCCAGGCCCCTGAATATCCTTAGGAAACACCTTATTCAAAGCAGGGAAAAGATACTAATTAATAAAAACTTTGAGGCAGTAGCTGCAACTTTTGGTATGAAAAAAGTTCCCGGTACCGAGCAGCCCCAGTCCGCACTATATGTTCCGTTGGTTATAGGAGAAAAAGTAACCGGTTATGTAAGTCTCCAAAATATTGACAAGGAAAATGCTTTCAGTGAGTCAGACGTCAGGTTGATGGAAACATTGGCCAACAGCATGGGTGTGGCTTTGGAAAATGCCCGCCTCTTTGATGAAACCACCCGCTTGCTAAAAGAAACGGAGCAACAAAAAGCTGAACTCGGAGTAATTAACAGCGTGCAGGAAGGCCTTGCCAAAGAGCTGAATATGCAGGCCATTTACGATATGGTGGGTGAACGCATCCGCCAGTTGTTTAACGCCCAGGCTGTAATCATCGCCACATTTGATCATGATACCGCAACAGAACATTTTAAATACCTGATAGAAGATGGGCAAAGATTTTACCTCGCTTCACGGCCCTATGATAAGCTGAGGCAATACCTCATCCTGAACAGGACTAAAATTCTAATTAACAGTAATTATGACGAAGCCTATGCAAAATTCGGACTGAAAACTTTGCCGGGCACCAGCCCAACCAAATCGGCTGTATTTGTACCGCTTATTACTGGTGATAAGATTAATAGTTATATCAGTTTACAGAATAGTGAAATAGAACATGCTTTTAGCGAATCTGATGTTCGCTTGCTGGAGACGCTGGCCAACAGTATGAGCGTAGCCCTGGAAAATGCCCGCCTCTTTGATGAAACCACCCGCTTGCTGAAAGAAACGGAGCAGCGCACAGCAGAACTGGGTGTTATCAATAGTGTGCAGGAAGGGCTGGCCCACGAGCTGGACATGACAGCCATTTACGACCTCGTTGGCAACAAGATCCGGGATGTGTTTGATGCGCAGGGTGTAATTATTGCCACTTTTGATCATGACACAGGGCGGGAAAAATTTAATTACCTGTTTGAAAAAGGCGAACGTTTTAATGCAGAGCCGCGGCGGTACGATAAGCTGCGGTACGAACTCATTACCACCAAGCAAAAGATCCTGATCAACTCTAACATGGCCGAGGCTTTCAAAGAGTTTGGCCTTAAGGTAGTGGAAGGAACAGAAATGGTCAAGTCATTGCTGTACGTGCCATTGATTGTAGGTAATAAAGTAACCAGCTATGTGAGCTTACAAAATGCTGACAAGGAAAATGCTTTTAGCGATGCAGATGTACGCCTTCTTGAAACCCTGGCCAATAGCATGAGTGTGGCATTAGAAAATGCCAGGCTCTTTGATGAAACCACCCGCCTGCTGAAAGAAACAGAACAACGGAAAGCAGAATTGGGTGTTATAAACAGTGTGCAGGAAGGGCTGGTAAGGGAAATGGATATGGAAGGTATTTATGACCTTGTGGGAGACCGGGTGCAGGACCTCTTTAATGCACAAGCAGTTATCATAGGTTCCTTTGAACTGGAAAAAAATATTGAGCACTTTAATTACGCATATGAAGATGGGGAACGGGTAAAAATCGAGGCCAGGGAAATTGGCAACCTTCGAAAAAAATTAATAGAAAAAAAGCATACCATCAGCATTGCCACCAGCCAGCAGGCCGAAGAAGAATTTGGTATAACCGCCATCGGCAAAACTAAAATGCCTAAATCACTCCTGTTTGTACCCTTGCTTTCCGGAAGCATCATGAGGGGTTATGTTAGTTTGCAGAGCATTGATACCGAGCATGCATTTTCCGACTCAGATATTCGCCTGCTGGAAACACTTGCTAATAGCATGAGCGTAGCGCTGGAAAATGCAAGACTTTTTGATGAAACCAACCGTTTGCTTAAGGAAACAGAGCAGCGCACCGCCGAGCTGGCGGTCATCAACAGCGTTCAGGATGGCCTGGCCAAAGAAATGGATATACAAGGTATTTATAACCTGGTGGGCGATCGGCTCTGCGATTTGTTTCCCGATACACAAACACTAGTAATAAGAACTTTTGATTATGAAGTGGGTGCCGAGTTTTTTAAATATGCCATAGAAAAAGGGGAAAGGCTTACGGTGAATTCTCAACCGTTTATGTGGGCGAGCCAGCAGTTGATCAGGACAAAAAAACCCATTGACATTGAACAGAATTATCTAAGAACAGCACAGAAATTTGGCGGCTCGGGTGTTACAACAGGAAAACCACCAAAGTCTGCCGTTTTTGTGCCTATGATTGTAGGTGACGTTGTTAAAGGTTCTATAAGTCTGCAAAATGTAGATCGTGAAAATGCTTTCAATGAAGCCGACCTGAGGCTACTGACAACAATTACCAATAGCATGAGTGTGGCACTGGAAAATGCCCGGCTTTTTGATGAAACCAACCGCCTGCTTAAAGAAACAGAGCAGCGCACTGCCGAGCTCGCCGTGATAAACAGCGTGCAGGATGGCCTGGTGAGGGAAATGAATATGCAGGCAATTTATGAGCTCGTAGGCAACCGCATTTGCGAATTGTTTGACACACAAACGGTGCTTATCCGCACCTTTGATCATCGTACCGGCCAGGAGCAATGGCAGTTTGTAATTGAAAAAGGAGAACGCCTGTATAGCAATCCGCGGCCTTTTAATTGGGCAAACAAGCAATTAATCAAAGACCGGGAGCCGTTACTCATCAACGAAAATTATTTAGAAACGGCACAAAAATATGGCGGTGCCGGTGTTAGCAAAGGTCTTCCACCAAAATCAGCGCTGTTTGTGCCTATGATAGTAGGTGATGTAGTGAAGGGCTCTGTGAGCCTGCAGAATGTTGAAAAAGAAAACGCCTTTACTGATGCCGATCTGAGATTGCTAGGCACACTTACAAATAGCATGAGTGTGGCGCTGGAAAATGCCCGCCTCTTCGACGAGTCAAACCGCTTGCTGGGCGATGCCAAGCAGCGTGCCAGTGAGCTTGCTACGGTAAATAATATTACACAGGCGCTTGCCTCCCAGCTCAACCTAAATGACCTCATTAACCTGGTGGGAGAACAGATGAAGGCTTTGTTCAATGCCAGCATTGTTTACCTGGCCATTTTAGATGATCAAACCCAAACCATCAGTTTCCCTTACCAGTTTGGCGATGACACGCCCCCCATGCAGCTCGGTGAAGGGCTTACTTCAAAGATCATTCTTACCGGCGAACCACTATTGATAAACAAAGACCTGGATGAGTTACGGATACAGATGGGTGTGCGAAAAATTGGTGTGGCAGCCGCTTCTTACCTGGGCGTTCCCATTCCTGTGGGCGAAGAGGTTATCGGTGTATTAAGTGTGCAAAGTACAGAACAGGAAAATCGTTTTAACGAAGATGATCTGCGGCTGCTAACCACCATAGGAATATCGGTAGGTATAGCACTTAGAAAAGCGAAATTGTTTGAAGAGGTACAAAGTGCCAAACTAGAGGCTGAAGCAGCCCGAAAAAATGCGGAACAAGCCAATGAGGCTAAGAGCTCTTTTCTCTCTACCGTTAGCCATGAACTAAGAACACCACTTACTTCCGTTTTGGGCTTTGCCAAGATCATTAAAAAAAGACTGGAGGAAAAAATATTTCCGATGGTGGATACTTCTGACCCTAAAATGCAGAAAACTGTACAACAGGTTTCAGATAACCTGGACGTTGTTGTTTCAGAAGGGCAACGCCTTACGCACCTGATAAACGATGTGCTCGACCTGGCAAAAATAGAGGCAGGTAAAATGGAATGGAGTGTAGAACCAGTTTCTGTTGCAGAAATAGCTGAAAGAGCTATTGCAGCAACTACGGCTCTCTTTGAACAAAATAATCTGGAGCTTGAAAAAGACATTCAACAAAATCTGCCAACCATTTCCGGCGATAAGGATAAGCTGATACAAGTTGTAGTAAACCTGATTTCAAATGCGGTAAAGTTTACACCCAAAGGAAAAGTTACCTGCAGTATCTACAAAGAAAATAAAGAGATCATTGTCAGCATTGCAGATACCGGTATTGGTATTGCTGCCGAAGATCATGCAGCAGTTTTTGAACAATTCCGGCAGGTAGGAGATACACTAACGGATAAGCCTAAGGGCACCGGGCTTGGCCTCCCCATTTGTGTTGAGATCATTGAACACCATGGTGGCCGGATCTGGCTGGAAAGCGATATTGGAAAAGGCAGCAAATTCCTGTTTGCACTACCAGTAAGCATTAACGAAGAACAGCGCCCAATGCACCTCAATGACCTGGTGCGGCAACTAAAAGTGCAGGTAGCCCATTCTAAACTGAACATAATAGATAATAAAGCCCGCATACTCATTGTAGATGATGATGATTCTATTAGATCTTTATTACACCAGGAACTACAGGAAGCAGGTTATTCTATAGATGAAGCTGCAAATGGAAAAGCTGCGCTGGAAGCTGTTCGCAAACAGAAACCGGATTTAATTATCCTGGATATTATGATGCCGGAAATGAACGGCTTTGATGTAGCAGCAGTATTAAAAAATGATCCCCAAACAATGGACATCCCCATTATCGTTTTATCAATTGTGCAGGATAAAACAAGAGGTTTTCGCATTGGTGTAGACAGGTACCTTACCAAACCTATAGACACCAATTTATTGTTTAATGAAATTGGTAGCTTACTGGAGCAGGGTAAATCAAAAAAGAAAGTGATGGTGGTTGACGAGGACCAGGGAACGGTAAAAACACTCACCGATGTTTTAAAAACAAAGGGATATACAGTGCTGGAATCTGATGGAAAAGAGCTGGTAGAAAATGCCATAGAGAACCAACCTGATATTATTATTATGAATGCAGTACTATCCGGCAAGCAGGATATTGTAAAAACCCTTCGATTTGAAAAAGGCCTGGAGAATGTTTTATTTATGGTGTACACTTGATCGCCTCCAGCCTTACCGGGGCAAAATTTTGCTAGCCCTGGAAGGGCGACATTCTGGTAGCCCCAGCGGGGCGGCATTTTGGTAGCCCCAGCGGGGCGGCATTTTGGTAGCCCCAGCGGGGCGGCATTTTGGTAGAAAAAATAAGTAAAATTTTTTAAAATGACAGATACATATTCGCAGATAACAATACATGCCGTTTTTGCCGTGAAGTACCGGCAAAATTTTATTACCGCAGATTGGCGGGATGATCTGCACAGTTATATTTCAGGAATTATTACGAAAATCCATCCCGATTCAAAATCATTGGCTGTGGGTGGATGGCTGGATCATGTTCATGTATTTTTTGGTATGCCGGTTACGGAATCTGTTTCACACATGCTGAACATTATTAAAACAAACAGTAGCAAATGGATCAACGAACAAAATTTTCTAAAAAATAAATTCAACTGGCAATCTGGTTATGGTGCTTTCTCTTATGCAAGAAGCCAGAGAGATGTAGTAATAAAATACATCCTTAAGCAGGAAGAACATCATAAAGCAAAAACATTTAAAGAAGAATATGTAAAAATGTTAAACGACTTTGATGTGGAGTATGAGGATCAATATCTGTTTGAATTTTATGATTAATTCTGATAATGCCGCCCCAGCGGGCAATATTTTGGTAGCCCCGGCAGGGCGGCATGTTGGTAGCCCCGGCAGGGCGGCATGTTGGTAGCCCCGGCAGGGCGGCATTTTGGTAGCCCCGGCAGGGCGGCATTTTGGTAGCCCCGGCAGGGCGGCATTTTGGTAGCCCCGGCAGGGCGGCATTTTGGTAGCCCCGGCAGGGCGACATTTTGGTAGCCCCGGCAGGGCGGCATTTTGGTAGCCCCGGCAGGGCGGCATTTTGGTAGCCCCGGCAGGGCGGCATGTTGGTAGCCCCGGCAGGGCGGCATGTTGGTAGCCCCGGCAGGGCGGCATTTTGGTAGCCCCGGCAGGGCGG
>JBBSJJ010000147.1:0-7359 GCA_038257335.1 Chitinophagales bacterium
AGTCAGTTTAATAAGATTAAAATGTAATCATCTATAGTGTTATTGATGTTGACGTTTTAACCAAAGTTCAGGAAAAATGATAAAGCCAATTTGTAGTTCCTAAATAATGCCTTAACGACCTGTCCCTCCTAATGCCGGAAGCTGAGGCATGGCAGCTAATCTAAAATGGCTGGCGAAAGGCTGCAGACGGACTATATTGATCTTTATTTTTCTCACCAATATGATGGCGTTACGCCATTGGAGGAAACTTTGCAAACATACGGTGAGCTGATAAAGGCTGGTAAGATCAGGAATATCGGTGCTTAAACCAAACTTGACGCAACGTTCCCGGCCTGGCGCATGGTTATAGGAGAGGCCTTGCTGCGAAAAAAAAATCAACTGGCAAAGTGCCGAATCATCACTTGATGGCGGTTAATACTGCGGTGATTCTTTCTACGCTGTGGGTGTACCGGCCCTATCTATTGGTGGTCAAGGCGCTACATTATCCAGCACTTCAATGAATTTTCAAGATCAGCAATGATATGATAAGGTTTGCCTCATCAATTACTTATGATTAATGGCTTGCAAAAAAAATAATTTTCTTCTTTTGGATACATCAAGTGCAATCCCGTTTTTGAGAATCACTTGTCCTCCCTCTCCCCGGATATACCTGTCAATCGCATTTTTATTGACCACGTAAGAATGATGAATGCGGATAAATGTATCCGAAGGCAATAATTCTTCAACTTCGCCCAACCCCCGGCTGACCACAAACTTCTGTTTAGGCAAAAAGATGTGAGTATAATTCTGGTTCGCTTCCAGGTAAATGATTTCGTCAATAGAAATAAATTGAAGTCCATCAGTTGCGGGTATGGCGATGTGTTTTTGTTTCTTGTGCAGTAATTCCAGCAGGTACTCGATTTGAGGATTGGTCTTTTTTTGTTTGATCCGTTGCACCGAGCGCTCTACAGCCGCTGTAAGTTCTCCTACGTTTACCGGCTTCAACAGATAATCAATTGCGCTAAAACGAATGGCCCTGATAGCATAATGGTCGTATGCGGTAACAAATATCAATTCGAAATTCCGGTTGCTCAATTGCTCCAGCATGTTGAAACCGTTCATCACCGGCATTTCGATATCCAGGAAAACAAGATCAGGCTGTAATTCTTCAATGGCTATCATTCCTTTTTCGCCACTGTCACAAAGAGCAATAACTGTTACCATAGGACAATGCCTTGTCAATTTTTCTTTTAAAGTGGTTAGGTTCCGCTCGTCATCATCAATTAATATCGCTTTCATCATAATCGTCTAAATTTTTTGTACTTATACGAACGATCGCTTTCGTGCCTTCCGGCATTCCATTATTTTCCAGGTCATCTATTTGAACATCATTGCCTGTTATGCTGTTGTTGTAAAGATTGATTCGCTCCCTGCTGATTTGAATACCATAAGACTGGTGTTCCGGCCGGTTTCTTTCTTTGAGCATGGCGGCTTTCTTGCGGCCAATACCGTTGTCAACAATTGAATATTCAATAACCGCTTGCTTTAGTCTTGCTGAAATGGTAAGGTGCCGATTGTTCCCCGGTTTATTGAGCAGGCCATGATGAATGGCATTTTCAATAAAGGGCTGGATGATCATTGGTGGCACTTTGTAATTGCCATTCAATAAAAGCTTATCAACCTGCAAGTCATACTTAAATTTATAGTTGCACCTAAATTGTTCCATTTCTAAATACAATTTCATGGACTCATAATCTTTATGAAAAGGAACCTCATTGTGTTTTGAACTCTCAAGCAATGCCCGGATAAGTTTGGCAAAAAGGGCAAGGTAAGTGGCCGCTTTTTCGGATTGATTTGTTTGAACCAGGCTATCGATTGCACTCAGGCAATTAAAAATAAAATGTGGGTTCATTTGTGCACGTAAGGCGAGCAATTCCATTTCAAGTGCTTTCTTCTCAAGTTGCGCTTGTTTCTTCTGACTCTCCAGTCTTTCGTTTTTGCGTTTTAAAACACCGTTGCGCAACATGATTAATCCAAATAAGATAACGCCAATGGTTGTAAAGATCAGTACACGCTGCAACTGCGAACTCTTTTGGATTTCTTTGTCTTTGATGAGCAACTGTTGCTGCTGAAAAAACTTATCCTTATTCAGCAAACGGATACGATTGTTTGATTCCGCAGCATGGGCATACATTCCGGTCCGCAATAAGAACCGGGCTGTCTCCATCGAATCTTTGATGGTGGTATAATCCTGGAAATAAAGAAAAGCGCTGTCATTTTGTTTCAAACCACGAAAGAGTAAGGACAACAGCAAACTTGCTTCTCTTCGAAAATAGTCATTGCCGGACTGGCTTCCATGCCACATCAATTCCCGGGCGAAAGGTAAGGCCCTGGCGAACGCTTTCTTTTCTTTATAGGCTGTGGCAACTGTGGCCAGGGAAAACATCAGTCCGAACATATCCCCCCCTTCACGCTGATTTTTCAGCCGGGGCAATGTCGTTTGAAGTGCTGCATCATATTGCTTATTCGACAGGTAAACGCCAGGCATGAAATCTGGCCTGGCCAGCGATGCAAATCTTTGGTGCACTTTCGGTTCCTTAAGAAGAGAATCCAGGTTGTGCAAGTGTTTTTTTTGGTAGTAAAGAGCCGAATCATATTGTTTAAGTTGGAAATACGCATAGCCCAGGTCATCCAGGTGTGGCCATAATAACAACATTGCATTGTTGTTGTAACTCATTCCCTCCAGGTAATATTGTACAGCGCTTTTAGGGTCACCTGCATAATTGAATGCCCGTGCTATAAAAACAAGGGAAATAGCCGTGAGGGCGGAATCACCCGTTTCCTTTCCGATGGCTGAGCTTTCTGTCAGGTGCATGAATGCCTTCCAGTACAAACCTTTTTTAGCAGCGGAAAATCCCTGCAACCAGTATGACCATCCAAGGCCAATCTGATCGTTGTGTTGTATTGATATCTGCGAAGCTTTTTCGATTGTTTTCTCTGTTTCCTCCCCAACTCCTTGTAAAGAAAAAGAAAGAAAAAGCAAGCGGTGGGCAAATGCTTTTTCTTTCCAATAACTTGTTTTCTCAAGCATGTTGAGCGATTCCCGGCTATATTCCTCCATGGTCTTTACCTTGCCCAGGAGTCTCCCATGTATGTCTGCCAACATCAACAAGGCTAGTGCACTTCCGGTTTTATTGCCAGTTGCTACGTATTCATCATAAGCCTGTTTTGCATAAGTAAGCGCCGAGTCAGTATTGATACTATGATAGGTGTAGTCCTGGCTTTTTGCAAGTAATTGATCCCCATTTATGCTGTTCGCCCCGAATTTTTTGTATTCACTTTTACTGTCTCCACCCAAGCTTTGGCCTATGGCTTTAAAGAAAAACAGCAGGCAAATAACGAGCAGACTAATTTTCATCTATAAACTTATGCATTTTTGACGGTAGCTGGAAACAGTAAATTGTCAATGGGCCAAGTCCTGCTTGTGGGATTGATTTGCTTGAGGACTCCTTCAAAGCACTCAGTAATCAATTTCCCCATTAAAAATCAATGAACCCGCAGGCTCCGTAAATCGGTGTGTGGACGTGCCAATGAATGAACCCGTAATGTTTTCAAACCTGCCAGTACCTCCAGTAACGGTATGCTCAAAAGAACCGAAAGACGTGCCGTTAACTACAGTAGTGTTTCCAGAAAAGGAAGTATAAAATTCATCTCCGTTGGCAGCAGTAAAAATAGCAGTACCGATTACCTGGGCAGGTTGCATAGTAAAATTAACGGTAGCACTAGCCATATAGGTTGTTTTGCCCAGATGCGTGACCACACCGGACCCTGATGAGCTTACTTGCCGAATTGGAGGAATGCCCGTTATTTGAATACTGGTTTTTAATTTTGCATAAAACGGACGCCCATTTTTCATTCCTGCTTTCATGGTTTTTGTAGTAGACGAGGAAACAGACTGATAGCTACTAAGCAGGATGATCAAGGTTAAAGGAAGAAAAAAGGAAAGCATAATGAACATTGCGAAACGGGTGCTTCCGTTTTTGATGGTTGTCTTTAATAAAGCATTCATAAAAATCGTTTATGTGTTAAAAAAAATGATCCGGAATTATGAAAGTACTCTTATGAATAAAGCAATGCAAAGGCTACTGAATAAGTGAGGGGACATTTTGAATAACCGGCAGGTTTAAGGGATAAATGGGTCTTCATTTTCTTAGCCTCAGTTGGGGGAACACAAAAGATAGAACACTCAGCACATATTCTAAAATTGTAGTGAGATTTTTGCGGCCGTTGTCACCAACTACCTTGGTTCTTATGCCGTGGCCGGCACCCACTTGCCGTAGCCTCTGCCTTCCCGCATTGGCTGCATAGGTTGACGGGCCACACAACAGAGTCGAGCGAATAAAGGGAGAATCAGTTTGTAGTTTCCAAATAGTGGCTCGTTAAATCTGAGGCCAGGGCAGCCAATTCGAAATGGTTAGGTGTTTTGCCGACCAAGGCAAAACAGATCCGCATGTATGATTCAATCATGCTCCGGGGATGAAGATCAGATCAATTTGACATTATAACAACAATTTTATTGCGTGGTATAACAAGAAGCCGGACCGAAATCTATCGGACCGGACTTACTACCTTATCTGCGAAAACGATTGCTGGTTTATGAAATATCTATCAATTGAGACATCAATACTTTTTTACCTGCTGTATTTCTTCAACACCGTCTGTAGTGTATTTCAGCTTAATAAAACCATTGCTGTTTTCCAGGATGGCCTGGTACACCACAGCGCTATGCGCTTTTATTTCAATGGCATTAAAAAGGCTGTAAGCTGCATATTCTTTTTCGATTGTTTTACTGAAAGCTGCGGGCAAATGCTCCATAGCACAAACAGTAATACTATAGTTCATTTTGCCTTTGGGCGAAAAACTGGCATTGGCTTTTCTCCCGTTATTTAAAAACGAAACCCAGTAGTTATCGGCACCGGCGCTCCAATGAAGGTTAGAAGCATTTGGAAACAAAGCAGAGAACCTGGCTTCTGTTTTGGCATTAGCTGCAACTGCGGTATTACCGGCATTATTGGCTTCAACGGTAATGGTATTCTTTGCATATACTGCGGCTGAAGAAGGACTGGCATACGACTCCTGTGCGAAAGTGTTAGCGGATAATGCTATGCTTAACACCAGGGTTGCTGCAATAATTTTAGATGAATGTTTCATGATTTTTGTGTTTGATAAGTAAAAAAAGTAAAGGCTTTTAGATGACATAAAAATACCATCCACATAAGCCTTATGGCTATCAGGATTGGTTCAAAAACTATCAGTTTTGCGTCAAATTTGCTTTGAAAGGTGCTCTGATGGCGTAATGCCGTACTGTTCCTTAAAACACTGGCTAAAATAAGAGGGGCTGCTGAAACCTACCTGGTAAGCAGCCGAGGAAATATCCAGCCCTGATGAGATGAGGCTGGAGGCTTTTTGCAAACGATACTGCCTTATCAGGTCGTTGGTAGAAATATTAAGAAGTGATTTTAACTTTCGGTTTAAGGTACTGCGACTCATGGCCATGGTTTTACAGAGATAGTCAACCCCCAGAACGGAGTCATCCAGTTTAGCATCCATCTCCTGGTAAAGCTGCATCAGGAATGGATCGGTAATAGCAGGTAATTGATCCGGGGGAGCTGTGCTGATTAACTGTGCCTGCAACCATACCCTAAGTTTTTGCTGCAGTTGCAAGAGGTTAGCAGTACGTAATTCCAGTTCCTGCAGGTTAAAGGGTTTGGTAATGTAATCATCGGCACAGTTTTCCAATCCCTTAATCCTGGCTTCATGAGAAGCTTTGGATGTGAGTAGTATAAATCCAATGTGAGCAGTGCGGTTATCTGCTTTGCAGATGTGGCAAAGATCGAAACCATCCTGCCCCGGCATCATTACATCACTGATAACAATATCTGGCAATTCATCTACAATCATTTTCCAGGCCTTCAGGCCGTCTGCCGCTTCTATCACCCGATAATGGTTGCGCATGGTCTCCACCAAAAACGACCGTAATTCATCATTATCTTCCACTACCAGTAACAATGGCATATCCTGTTCATCACCTGGCGCCATTTGCTTTTCTATAATGGTGGTATCGGTAACCGGAACAATTTCTGCAGCATGTAGTTTTTGCATCGGTATTGAAACTAAAAAACTCGTCTGTTCACCTGGCTTACTATCCAGTTCTATTTTCCCCTGCATCAGTTCCGTTAGTTCTTTCACCAGCGACAAGCCGATGCCGGTGCCTCCGTAACTGCGAATGGCCGAATCGTCAACCTGGTAAAAACGGGTGAATATTTTTTCCTGCTGGTCGGCAGGAATGCCCGGGCCGCTATCGGTTACTTCCAGGTGAATGATATCATTAGCTGACGATGAAAGGGAAACAGCAACCATTCCGTTTGCCGGTGTAAACTTTAAGGCATTACTCAGCAGGTTGGTAACTATTTTTTCCCATTTCTCTTCATCAAACAAATAAAAACCTGCTATGCCTTCTGCAGAGAACCTAAGATCAATACTTTTTTCCTGGGCAGCGGCTTCAAATGATCGCACACAATCAGCGGTAAACAAATCAAGTTCCCCGGTTGATAATTTTAGTTTGAGTTTTCCATCGTTTAGTTTGGAGAAATCGAGAAACTCGTTAATCAATCCTAATAACTGTTTTGAGTTTCGTTGTGCCGTTTTTACAGTGCTGATGGCCGAAGCAGAAAGAGAAGGATCCTGCTCCAGTTTTTCCAGGGGCGTCATGATAAGCGTCAAGGGGGTACGAAACTCGTGGGTAATATTGCTAAAAAACCGGTCCTTCAATTCGTCCACTTCTTTTAAACGCCGGGCCTCTCTTTTTTCAAACGCAAGATTTTGCTCTGTTTTTAACCGCCTTTCCCTGAAAACCTGGTACCATCTTACCAAGCCAATGGCAATTAGTGCATAAATAAGGCGGGCCCACCAGGTAGCCCAAAACGGTGGGTGAATAACTACACCAATCTCTTTTATCGTATCGCTCCATAGCCCGCTATTATCTGTAGCATTCATACGGAACGTATAGTTGCCCGGCCTTAGCGCTGAATAAGAGGCTTTATTTAACGTGCCGTTTTCTACCCAACCTTTATCAGCACCCTTCAATTGATAGCGATACTTCGTTTTTTGTGGCTGGTTATGCAATAGGGCGGCAAATTCGAAACGCAGGTAGTTTTTATTATAAGGAAGCTCAATAAATGATAACGCACTCAATGGCTCTTTTATAATACTGTTGGCTACACTGATATCCTGTGCCTGGTTGTTTATCTGCAGGCCGGTAAGAAACAGCGGCACGTGTCCTGTTTTATGAGTGCTATTAAAATCTGCGGGATTAAAAAT
>JBBSJJ010000148.1:0-7232 GCA_038257335.1 Chitinophagales bacterium
ACCAGGTGAAGCAATGTTTTGTCAGCACTGGTTTAATTGACTGGCCCTGCTACCAAAACCAGTATAAAACCGGTAACATGTATAAAAGCATCTTTAAGAAAACAGCCTCTTTGTTTGCTACTATTTTTGCCTTTTTTGGCTTGCAGGCTCAAACCACCATCTCCGGAAAAATAATGGCGCCCGACGCCACACCTCTTGCAAATGTAAATGTGCTGTTACTGAGTGCTGTAGATTCTGCGCTGATAAAAGGGGATCTGACAAACAACGCAGGACAGTTTTTCTTTCAAAATATTAAGGACGGAAGCTACCTGGTAAGTTGCAGCTTTGCAGGTTTTGAAACCAAATATTTATCCCAGGTAAGTATTGCAAAAACTCCTTTGGTAGATCTCGGGGTAATCCATTTGCAAATAGCATCCGTTGACCTGAATACTGTAACGGTAATCGCTAAAAAACCCCTGTTTGAACAAAAGATTGACCGCATGATTGTGAATGTAAAAAATAGTATTACCAGTGCCGGCAGCACCGTGCTGGATGTGCTTCAAAAATCGCCTGGAGTAATTGTAAACAAACAAGGTGGCACCATTGCCATGAATGGAAAGAGTGGAGTAAATGTTATGATTAATGGAAAGCTCAATTACATGCCCGCCGATGCCTTAGTGCAAATGCTTGATGGGATGAGTGCAAATAATGTGGAACGGATTGAATTAATTACTACGCCGCCGGCGAAGTATGATGCAGCGGGCAATGCAGGTTACATTAATATTGTTTTAATAGATAATCCTGATATTGGTTTTAACGGCACCTATGCCTTGACAATGGCTGCTTTTAGAGGAACGGCTCCTGCAGCAAATATTGATTTTAATTACCGAACTCAAAAAGGAAACTTGTACGGATCTTATTCATTCATAAGGCAGGAAAATACCATTACACCCATCTTTGAGGGGAATCGGAAAGTTATCTACCAGGGAAAAACTACAGAAACCAGCACAAGAAGCGACAGGTCGCCGGTGCAGCGAAATCATAACATCAGGCTTGGATACGATTATAAGTTGGGCAAGAAAACGACACTTGGATTGTTAACCGCTGCATACGATAACAAATGGACAATGGATGCGGTTAATAACACATCCGTAAGGGTGAATAATTCGTTAGACACTTTAATAAAAATAAACAATGATGAAATAAACCAGTGGAAGCATTGGATGGGTAACATTAACCTGCAGCATACGATAAAAAGTGGAGAGGAAATTATGTTTAATGTGGACTATTTATTTTATGATGACAACAATCCGAATAATTACCTGAACCAGTATTACAACAGCAATAACCAGTTATTGCGAGCCGAAAATACAAGGAGTACTAAAAAAACAGTCATCAATATTTTGCCTATTCAAATTGATTATAAGAAAAAGCTGAGTGCAAAAACAAACCTGGAAACGGGTGTTAAAAGAGTAGCTTCCAAATTTTCGAACGATGTAGGTGTTCAGGAATTGATACAAAATTCCTGGAAGTCTGATAGCAGCCTCACTGCCTTGTATTCGCTCAAAGAAAATATAACTGCCGCTTATGCCTCATTGAATATAGCGGCCAATGAAAAGACAAGTATCAAAGCCGGCTTGCGCTATGAACATACTATCTCCAACTTAGGAACCGAAACGCAAAAAGATATCGTCGATCGTAAATACGGGAGGCTTTTTCCAACCGTTTACCTGTCGCATAAATTAACAGATAACAATGGTGTAAACTTTAGTTACAATCGCCGAATTAACCGCCCTGCATTTACCGATCTTGCGCCCTTTACAATTTTTCTGGACCCTTATACGTACATAACTGGTAATTCAGCGCTGCAGCCATCCATAGCTGATGCCGTAAAAGTAGATTACCTGCTCAAAAGATTTGTTTTTTCGCTGAGTTACACTTATGAATCTAACTCCATAGGAAGCTTTCAAAATGAAGTAGATGTGAGCACCAACAGACAAATTGTTACAGCTAAAAACTTTAAGAACACTCAGATTCTAAATGCTTCTTTTTCGTTGCCGGTGTCTGTTACAAAGTGGTGGTTTTCGCAGATAAACTTGAATACTACCTGGCAAGAAATAAATTTGGACTATAATAAAAAGCCCATCAGTCTGTCTAATATTAATTACAATGTGTCGGGCTTTCAAAGTTTTACCCTGCCACAAAACTTCGGAATCGAACTATCTGGCTTTTACCAATCCAAGGGGTTTTTTGGAGCTGCTGTAACCAAGCCGTTTGGGCAACTAAATGCCGGTGTTCAAAAAAAGTTTACGAAAGCAAACAGCAGTTTAAAATTGGGCGTCGATGATATTTTTTCAAGTATGAATATAAGGGCACGATTTGATTTAGCGGAAGAAAACTTTTATACCTTTTCCAGGTTTCAAATAGGTCGCAGAATATTTAAACTTACTTTTTCGAAAAGCTTTGGTAATAAACTGCTGAAAGAAAAAAGAGCAAGAATTACCGCATCGGAAGAGGAAAGGGGGAGGGTGAAATAATGAATCTTACTATTTTTCCTTTGTTGTTTATTGATAGTTTTGACTTCCATCTGCTGAAACTTCATGAATAAGAGATGAAAATTCGCTTCTTCTTCGTGCATTCGTGGCAACCATTTTTTTGGCTTTGGACTCAAAGCTCCGAAGAAAACTATTGTCGGCTTCGCAGAAGAGATGTTTTGCAAAAAAAGGCGCTAGGACTCTACGAAGAACGGTAAGCATTTCCTGATTCTTTGCTGGGTTCAAAATTCTTTCCGCCTTTGTGCATTCGTGGCAAGCAACCTAATGCCTTTGTCGACGCAACGTGCCCGCGGGCGATGTTGCTGAGAAGAAAAACTTGTGCCTCCCTCGTGTTTTTGTAGCAAACAACCTATTGTATTTATATGGCTGCAACGTGCTCTGCGGAAGATATTACCGGGGTGGAAAATATAATTAACCTCATTGTTAAACAATAATGAAATGGTAGGTTTCGTATCTTGATAAAACAATAAAAAGGCAATGATCCTACAATTCTATAAACCACGTGCCGAGCTGCAACATTTTATTAGCAAGATCATGCTTAGTCATTTTACATTAGATTCAAAGCATTCTGCACCTACGGTTCCTTTCCCTCCACAACCTGACCATTGCCTCTTCTTCTACCCTTACGATAAAGTGACGTGTTATAATTATGATAACGAGCAGTTACATCAATTACCGTCAAGTATTCTTGTAGGACCTCAGTTTAACCGGGTCGATTTAACAATGGGGCAGAACATGCTTGTGATCATGGTTAGTTTTCACCCGGGAGGTATGCATCGTTTGCTACACCTGCCAATGGAAGAAATGGCGGGTCGTCCTTTTGATGCAACACTACTTCTTGGAAGAGATATACAATTTATAAATGAACAGTTAAACGAAGCGCAGGATTACAGCTCGATGATAAACATTGTGCAAGAATATCTGGTAACAAAAGTTTCCTCCTTAAAAAGAAGTCTGCCCATTGAGCAGGTGCTGATACAAATGCTTCAAAGCGGAACATCCTTTACAATTGATCAACTGGCACAACAGGCATGTATCAGCGTTCGGCAATTAGAAAGACAATTTAACGAAAGGACAGGAATGCCTCCCAAAGTGTTTTCAAGACTCGTTCGCTTTTCCAGAGCCTGGGTGATGCGGGAAAAAAATAATGAAATTCCCTGGATAAAAATTGCACATGCCTGTGATTATGCGGATCAGATGCATATGATTCGTGACTTCAAAGACTTTGCAGGAGTGACGCCCAGTATACTGCAAACAGATCTGGAAAAAAGCAACTTGCGTCTTCAGGGTACTTCTTTTATTTAGCAGGTTAATAAAGAATGTCGCATTTGTTCTATGAACAGGTTGCAAGCAACTATTAATTTTGAGTGTTCTTTTTTAATATTCTTTCTGTGATGCGTTCATCAAACACAGGTGTTTTATTAACCTTAAAATTTTAGGTATGCGGCTAAAATATTTTTGGACTTTGGTATTCATTTCTTTATTGTATGGAGTACAAAGTATTGCCCAACCGGCAGATATTATCTTAACCAATGGAAAAATATTCACCTCAGATTCTAAGCAACTTTATGCACAAGCCTTAGCCATTAGAGGCAATAAGATATTGGCGGTTGGTACAAACGCATCCATCAAAAAACTGAGTTTTAAAAAAACAAAACACATTGATCTGAAAGGAAATACCGTTGTGCCAGGATTTAATGATGCGCATGATCATTTAGGGTGGTATGCTCCTGTGGGTTTACGTTATAACTATACAGAGATGAATCCAAATGGATTGAGCAAAGAATCCGTTTTAGATTCTATTTCGCGGCTTGTAAAGCTGGCTAAACCAAATCAATGGATACAGGGATTCATCGGAGTGAAAATCCTGTTTGATAGTTCAATGAGAAATGCATTAGACAGCATTGCTCCTCACAATCCTGTTTTGCTTCAAATCTGGTGGGGACATGGACAGGTTGTAAATGCCAGGGCGCTTAAGGCGGCAGGATTATCTGACAGCTCGGACTACCCTTTAGGAGGCTGGTATGAAAAAGCAGGAAATAAGATATCGGCCGTACACCAAAATGCCCAGTTACCTATATGGAATGCATGGTCAATGTCGGAGCCGGAGAGTCTCGTAAAAGGTTTGCGTAGTTATGCCCAAGAGCAGTTAAAAGGCGGAATAACAACTGTACAACAAATGAGCAGCACTTTAAACGGAACAGAAAGTGTAACAATTTTTAAGCAGGCAAATTTACCTCAACGCATCCGCATCATTGCATGGCCACACAGCACACCAAATGGAAGAAAACTATGGGAATGGGATTTAAAAAACACCGCTTTGCATTCCCGGATATATCTCTCCGGCATCAAGTACACAATTGATGGGTCGCCTATGGAAAGAAATGCATTACGATCTGAACCTTATCCTGATAAGCCGGGATGGTATGGAAGGTTTAATTACCCGATAGATACGATGAGACAAATTTTCAGAGAAGCACTCACTACCAATAGTCAACTGATGATGCACATTACAGCAGACAGTAGTTTTGGGGTGGTGCTTTCTCTAATGAAAGGGATGGCAAGTGGAGAACAATGGAGACCCAAAAGAGTGCGCATTGAACATAATTGTGTCGGAGATATTTCGACTTCTAACAGGCAAATACTCAAAGATTTAGGGATCATCATGATGCACACCTCCTGGTATTGTATGGCCAGTCCTATACGATCTTTATTAGATAGTGGAATTTTAATGGGCATTGCACCGGATGGTACCACCAATCCCTTTATTGAAATTATGCTGATGACAAGCACGCATTCAAACCCGAAGGAAAATCTAACCGTAGAGCAGGCTGTAGTTGCTTATACAAAAACCAATGCTTATGCTGAGTTCAAGGAAAACGAAAAAGGAACTCTCATGCCTGGAATGCTGGCAGACCTGGCGGTATTATCTCAAGATATTTTTACTATACCTGCTCAGCAACTTCCGGCTACTCACAGTTTGCTTACGATGATCGATGGGAAAATAGTATACGAACATCCGGAAAGTATTGTATACAAAAAATGAGAATACGTACAACACGAACTGTTTTGTGCAAATGGGCACGACATCAAGACATCAACCAATAAGGATTTATGCAGCCGAAGGCTGGAGAGTGTTGTTTACCAACCCCAGCAGTCTGTTATGGCTGCCACTTTCATGCAAGGTCTCCCGGAGTGAATGTTTGGGGTTTAGCTGCCATATTTTTTTACAGCTGATTGGAACATTATGAATGTGCACAATGCTGCCCTCATTTACAAATGACTCACTTGCCAATTGGTGCAATTCTTGAATCAATGTGTACGATCATATTTATCTCACACATTAATGCTAAACTATTTTAAACAATGATTGTTACCTCGCATCAAAAAGGTTGGAAAATTATCAACCAACGCTCTCACGGGCTGCTGGCAGCCATGTTGGCTTATCAATACGATATTAATTTGCCAAATGATATTATGGTTCCTACACTTATTGCTATTGCCGAACACGATGACGGTGTTGATGAAACTGCCCAAAGCACTAACCTTACTGATGCAGGAGCACCCCGACATTTTCAGGTAGAGGATGAAACAAGCAAGGTTGATTTGAAGCAACAGGTAAGCGTGATGGAAATATCCAGTGCCAAAAGTCAGGTAAATGCTCTGCTTACTTCTTTGCACATGAAATTCCTGTATGAGGGTATCCAGGAAGCTAAAGACAAGAAATTTGATACATTTTTAAAAGATCAGGAAAAAAACAGAAAAGAGATTCTCAGGCATTTAAACATTGATAAGAAATATGCCGAACGCTTGTATCGCTTTGTGGAGTGGTGCGATGCTTTTTCACTACTCATCTGTATGGATAAAATTCAACCCGAAGGGAGAAAGATGGAAATATCTAAAAGCCCCGATGGCGATATGAACCAGACTTTTTATAAACCTGATCAAACAATTACGGTAGAGCCTTGGGTATTTAGAAAGGATACCTTCAAAGTGTTTTACGAATACAAAATTCTGGAGCAATTGAAATTCAATTCTATTGAAGAGTTTAATAAAGTCTGCAAAGCCACACCCGTACAGAGGGAAGAATTTATTTTTTCAAAATAACAGTTTACCTCGCAAACACCTACTGGCCTACAGCACGCTACCTTGCAGTACGATTGCTATATTTGCACAGGATGCAAGCATTGAAGCACTTGTGCATGGTGCCTTATGTTAATCTTTCAGACGGCAAGGGGAGCAGGGTGCATCCTACACTAATAAAGCATTCAGGAGATGCTTTTGCTGGAATCAGCAAGTAAGCCAGGCACCGAAATTTTAGACTTGTAGGTGCTTAATTGCTGACCAGCCAAAACATTAGAAAATCACCAGAAATTAATCATAACAACAACGCATGTACGACCTTATCGGCGATATCCACGGCCATTGCTCCACATTACAAAAACTGCTCACCCGGCTTGGGTATGCAGCCCACCAGGGCGTATGGAAACACCCCATAAGGAAAGTAATTTTTGTAGGCGATTACATAGACCGCGGCCCGCAAATAAAAGAAACCCTTGAGCTGGTAAAGGGCATGACAGATGCCGGCCATGCCATTGCCCTGATGGGTAATCATGAATACAATGCCGTGGCCTATGCTACGCCAGATGGGAGAGGAGGTTACCTTCGCTCTAACAACGCTACGCACAACAAACAACA
>JBBSJJ010000149.1:0-7185 GCA_038257335.1 Chitinophagales bacterium
CGATTGACAATTTAATGTCGTTGACTTAAGCTCCTATGGAGCTTCCTGTTTATAGAATGGTCTGGCTAATTGTATTAATAGCTCCGTAGGTGCTTCCTGTACTTAGGAGACTCCTATGGAGTCTAGAAAAATTATTCATGTCGATGTTTCTCTAAATAGGATGCTTCTACGGAGCATACCTTAAGTAAACGACATTGATTGATAATTCACCATTCACAAATAGACACGTCATTTTTCCTTAACACGGCACTAGTTCGCTGCCTTAAGTATTCAACGCTTTTTTTTCAAAATAAAAAAAAGTTCGCTTCCCGCACGAGGGGCTATAGAATTTCGGCAGTCTTCCATTTTTATAAGTTCAAATGAGGTTGTAAAAAGTTGCTCGTACTCAGCTTTGCTCCCACCAAAGGGAGGCCCTCCCTCAAAGTTTTTATTAAATAAAACACCTGCCAATCTACTATCATCTTTCAACAGGTCAAACATTTTGTTAGCATAGGCCTTTCGGAGTGAAGGCTGCAAGGCACAAAAAAATGTCTGTTCAATGATCAGGTCGAATTTATCCTGTAGCTCAAAAAAATCCCCGCAGATAATACGCAGTTGCTTGCCTAAAAAATCTCTCAGCTTGGTGCTTACAGTGGCAACTGCTGCCGGCGCAATATCTATTAAAGTGATATTACTAAATCCCTGGTTTAGTAAATATTCAGCTTCGTAAGCATTGCCGCAGCCCGGTATAAGAATAGCAGAATCTTTATCGTTCCACTGGTCTATGTATTCTTTGAGCGGGGTAGAAATCGTACCTACATCCCAGCCTGTTTGCTGGCTTTGGTAACGGTTGTTCCAATAATCTTTATCAAGTGTTGTGTTTTGCATTAGGCGCCCACCTGGTGTTTTTTGTTACTCAAAATATTTTCCATGGTCCATTCTACTTTTTCTACAAAGGCATGTTTTCGCACAGGGCAATCTTCTTTTATGCAGATGGGGCAGCTAAAATCGAGGCATCCATCAGAGTGTACAAACAACTCTACAGACTCCCCAAAATTTTTTCGTACGAGGCCCGAGAGCGAATCTACTTCGTTGTGGGCTTCGTGCACATTGAAGTACCACGGCACAGTTAGGTGGCAGTCCATGTGTAACACGGAGCCATATTTTATGATGCGAAGATTGTGAAGATCTATCCAGTTGGCATTCCTGTTTTCGTTCAAACCTACCACGAGTTCTTTCAGCAACTGTTCATCCGCCTGGTCCATTATTCCTGCCAGGGAGGTCCTGATTATTTTATACCCCGTACGGATGATGATAAATGCAAAGAGGATGGCCACTGCACTGTCTATCCAAAAGATATTTGTAAAATAAAGGAGCACCAGCCCTGCAACAATGCCCCCGGTAGTGTAGGTATCAGACCTAAGGTGTTTGCCACTTGCAATCAATGCCAGAGAATTATTTTTCTTTCCTATATTGACACAATAAGTGCCAGCCAGGTAGTTGATGACTGCAGTAGCTGCTATGAGCAAGATGCCCCAATCCAATTTGTTTATGCTGGCCGGGTGAAACAAATTATTGACCGCCTCATAAATAATGATAATGCCAGCCACCAGTATGAGTGTTCCTTCCACAGCTGCAGAAATAAATTCCGCCTTGCCATGCCCGTATGGATGATCTATGTCCCGGGGCTTTGCTGATACGTATAAACTATATAAACCAATCAATCCCGCCACAACATTCACGGTGCTTTCTAAAGCATCGGTAAGAATAGCCACCGAATTGGTGAGGAACCAGGCCAGCATTTTTGCGATAAAAAGTACAATGGAAATAACAACAATTGTTTTTTGAACCCTCAAGTTTTGTATGGCGTTGGTCATGGGAGCACAAATATAAACAGTAACCCTGATTGCCTTTAGGATTATGGATGCGTTACCAAAAATTCATATCTGTAAATAGCCAACTGTTTTGTAAGAATTAGGCTGGTTATTTGTTTAACAAGGCTGCTTACCGTCAAAATAATTTCTTGTGCAGGGAATCAATCACAGCTACCAATGCCTATTTTTGCAGCCTAAAAATTGCTATATGGATTTTCAACTTTCAGAAGAACATTTGATGATAAGGAATGCCGCCCGGGATTTTGCCCAAACAGAATGCCTGCCAGGGGTAATAGAAAGAGATGAACTGCAAAGATTTCCCAAAGAACAAATAGAAAAACTGGCCGACCTCGGTTTTATGGGTATGATGGTAAAACCTGAATATGGTGGAAGTGGCATGGACACGATCAGTTACGTACTGGCCATGGAAGAAATAAGTAAAGTAGACGCCAGCGTGAGTGTGTGTGTGAGTGTAAACAACAGCCTGGTATGTTATGGATTGCAGGAATACGGCAACGAAGCTCAAAAGCAACAATACCTGGTATCGCTTGCGCAGGGAAAAAAAGATGGCGAGCTTTTTATAGGAGCATTTTTATTAAGTGAGCCAGAGGCTGGCAGCGATGCAACCTCTCAGCAAACCACTGCAGAAGATAAAGGCGATCATTATTTATTGAATGGAACCAAAAACTGGATTACCAATGGCAATAGTGCCAGCGTATACCTGGTGATTGCACAAACGGATGTGTCTAAAGGGAGCCGCGGCATCAATGCTTTTATAGTAGAAAAAAAATGGGAAGGCGTAACCGTTGGGGCCAAAGAAAATAAGTTAGGCATACGTGGCAGCGATACCCATACCATTATGTTTACCGATGTGAAAGTGCCTAAAGAAAATAGAATTGGTGAAGATGGCTTCGGTTTTAAATTTGCCATGAAAACCCTTGCCGGTGGCCGTATCGGCATTGCCGCCCAGGCGCTCGGTATTGCCAGCGGAGCATACGAATTGTCTTTGGCTTACAGCAAACAACGCAAAGCCTTTGGTACAGAAATAATGAACCACCAGATTATTCAGTTTAAGCTTGCAGATATGGCTACCAGGATTGAAGCGGCCCGCCTGCTTTGCATGAGAGCTGCTTTTGAAAAAGATAAAAAAATAGATTATACGCTCAGCAGTTCTATGGCCAAGGTTTTTGCCAGTGAAACAGCTATGTGGACCGCCACTGAAGCCGTGCAAATCCACGGAGGCTACGGTTTTGTGAAGGAATACCATGTAGAAAGAATGATGAGAGATGCAAAAATTACGCAGATCTATGAAGGCACCAGCGAGGTCCAAAGAATTGTAATAAGCAGGACGATATTGAAATAAAATATTTAATTCAAGGGAGAAAAAAGTGCTGACACAGTCAGCACTTTTTTTATGCCAGCAAACTTTTGGGTAGCTTTGCCGTTAAAGTAAAACATGGCAATAAATAAAGAAAAATACCTGGAGATACAGGAACGCATGGGCGATAAGGCCACACTGGTGGCAGTCTCAAAGTTTAAACCTTTAGAAGACATACAGGTGCTCTACGATATGGGTCATCGGGACTTTGGAGAAAATTTTGTGCAGGAATTGGTGATGAAGTATGAGGCCTTGCCCAAAGATATTCGCTGGCATTTTATTGGCCACCTGCAAAGCAACAAAGTAAAATACATTGCGCCTTTTGTACACCTCATTCACGGGGTAGATACAGAAAAGCTTTTGCTGGAGATAAACAAACAGGGCGCAAAAATAAACAGGGTAATTGATTGCCTCTTGCAGGTGCACATTGCAGAGGAAGATACTAAATTCGGTTTTAGTGAAGAGGAGTTGGAAATGCTTCTGCAAAAATTAGCAGCGGAAGGCACGCTTACGCATGTGCACATCCGGGGGCTGATGGGTATGGCTTCCTTTACAGAAGACCAGCAAAAAATCAGCAATGAATTTCGCCATCTCAAAAAGGTATTTGATAAAACACAGTCGGCCCTTGACCGTGCTCCTTCATCCTTTAACATCAATAGCACCGGTATGAGTGCCGATTATGAACTTGCCCTGGCCGAAGGAAGCACCATGACAAGAATTGGAAGCCTGTTGTTTGGGCAAAGAGATGCGGCCAAATAAAGTGAATCAAAGAACAGTAAGTTGCCGTGTTTGTTAAATTTGTTATGATTGTATGCATTTGAAGAAAGGTTATCGTCTTTAAAGCGTATAATCAAATAACTTTACGATGTACAAACATTACACAATGATCACATCTTTTGAAAAAGAAAAAAACCGGAAAGCACTAGTCTACACATTGTCTATATGTGGCATTCTCTTGCTGATGTTTGTATTAATCAGTTGGAAGGTTGCCCCTCCGGCACCACCCGTTGTGCAAGACTTACTGGAAATAAATTTGGGAAACAACGAAGAGGGTTTTGGTGAAGAGCAACCATTAATAAAAGGCCAGCGTTCACCCACTCCTGAGGCTACGGTTGTGCCCGAACAAGTAGCTGCACCGCAGGAAGAAAACAACGACAATGTGCGCCCTGATGACAATGCTGAGGCAGATGCTGCGCCAGTGAACAGCCCGGCTAAGCCCACGCCCAAAGTAACTAAACCTGCACCTACCGCACCGGTTACTACGGCTGCTCCTAAACCACAAAAACCAAAAGTTACTTACAATGGTCCCGGCACAGGGGGTGGCAACAATGATACAGAAGACAATGGTTACAAATACCAGGGAAACAAACCTGGCGGTACCGGTGATGCTGGCGATCCCAGTGGCAACAAAGATTCTTATGGCAACACGCCCGGCGGTAAGATTGGTGGAATCGGCTTAACTACTAACAGGAGAAAAATTTTAAGTTTTCCTTCTTTTTCTTCCGACCTGAAAAAAGCAACAATTTATGCACAGATAAAAATATCTGAAGCAGGCAAAGGTAGTTTTGTACAGTTAGTAAAACCTAGCACCAGTCGTGAACAGGCTTATGCTAATAAAATCATCGAAGCCTTGGGCTCTATACGTTTTAATAATTATTCCGAAGAAACAGTAGAAACCATCCGTTTCAACTTTACTGTACAATAAATAAAAGATTTAATTACATATTTGTCAGCTGCTATTAAAATAGCAGCTTTTTTATGTCCTTTGGTTTTGAATTTTGAATTTTGAATTCTACATTACATCAATGACCTACAAAGAAACATTATCATATCTCTACGAACAACTTCCCATGTTTACCCGTATTGGTGCCGCGGCTTATAAAAAAGACCTGCACAATACCATTGAACTTTGCGAAGCTTTAGGCAACCCACAAAATCATTTTAGAACCATTCATATTGCGGGCACCAATGGCAAAGGCAGTACCAGCCATATGCTGGCCGCTATACTACAGGAGGCAGGTTACAAAACCGGCCTGTATACCTCGCCGCACATCAAGGCCTTTGGCGAGCGCATACGCATCAATGGTCAGATGATTGACGAGACCTTTGTAATAGACTTTGTAGCAAGAACAAAAGAACTCACTAGTAAGGTAGAACCTTCTTTTTTTGAACTGACCGTTGCCATGGCGTTTGAATATTTTGCCACGGAAGCTGTAGATATCGCTGTTATTGAAACAGGCCTCGGCGGCAGACTAGACAGTACCAACATCATCTCACCCATACTTTCTATTATTACGAATATTGGCTACGACCATATGAATATTCTCGGAAACACCTTGCCGGAAATTGCCTGGCAAAAAGCAGGCATCATCAAAAAAGATACCCCGGCAGTGATAGGAGAAGTATTGCCAGCAACAAAAAACGTATTTGTGCAGGAGGCCAATGAAAAGGATGCCATCCTGCATTTTGCACAAAGCCGCTACCAGGTAGAATATCTTGAGCCGACCGGCAATCTTCTTTTTTGTCATGTAAAGGACCTGCAAACGAATACAACTGAAAAGTTACGACTTGACCTCAATGGAATTTACCAGGCAAAAAACGTTTGCACCGTTTTGTGCGCTGTAGAACAACTAAGGCTTTTAGGATACAATATTCCGGAAGCTGCGCTACAGAGCGCATTGGAGCATGTAAAGAAACTAACAGGTATGCGTGGCCGCTGGGACATTGTACAAAGCCACCCTACAATTATCCAGGATGTAGCGCATAATGTAGATGGGGTAAAGCAGGTGCTGTTCCAGTTGGAAAATAATTATCTCAAGGCTCAATTACATTTTGTATTGGGATTTGTAAAAGACAAAGATGTGGAGTATGTTCTGGAGCTCTTTCCCAAGAACGCTTTTTTTTATTTTACCAATTCGCATATTCCCCGGGCATTGCCTTACGAAGAATTAAGAAACATAGCTGCGCAAAAGGGTTTAACAGGAGACGGCTTTGATAATGTAAATGAAGCCATCGAAGCGGCGAAAAAGCTAGCTGGCGAAAATGATGTGATCATGATCTGCGGCAGTTTTTTTATAATTGGAGAAATAGAATAAGGGGCTAATGCCCCATCCATCACACCATATCCATGTTCCCCGGCCTGAAGGCCGGGGCCATTCCAAGGATTGCGAAAAATTCATGACATCTGATAGCTAATGGTTGGCCAGGAATTCTATATTTTACCTTAGAATAATGGTATAGTTTAGAGGTTAGTTTTCAATGACACCGTTAACTGAATTACAGCGACTTTTGAATACAGGGGTTTTAAATTGAAAGCCTTCATGAATTGCTCCGGCCTTCATGAATTGCATCGGCCTTCACGCCGGGGAACAAAAGCCCAAAAGAACTCCTGCGCCTTGCTGATGGATGAATGAAACCTGTTACATTTCACAGAGGGGCTAAAGCCCTGGAATAACTTCCAACTAAAGGAGCCACCGGCCTGAAGGCCGGGGCAATTCAAAAGGCAGATTAATATATCTTGAAATAGACATTGATTTAGCCCGGGGCAATTCGAAAAGGCAGATCATTATATCTTGAAATAAACAATTGATTTGGTCCGGAGCAATTTCTTCTTTCGTGGCGAATTTGCAGAAAAGAACAATTCAATATTACTGGTATTTGAATTGCGCCGGCCTTCAGGCCGGGGATCAAAAGAACAACAAACCTTCGGGGCTTCAGTTCCTTCGAAAGATCTACCCCTCCACCTGATTTTCTAAAAACCGGAATGCATAAAACATGCACAAAGCATGCATGGCTTGCTCTATTTTGTTCTCCAATAACAATTGCCTGGCTTCTCCCAACGATTTAAAATGAAGGGCTATTTCCTCGTTAGAATCCAGGGACTGTTCGGCAACTTTTTTGCCCCCAATGGCAAGAAATAAATGGGTGAAATTATTCAGTACTCCGGGATTAGCG
>JBBSJJ010000150.1:0-7159 GCA_038257335.1 Chitinophagales bacterium
CCCACCACAAACGAGAAACGACAAACGACCAACCACCACCGACCAACGACCAACGAGAAACGACCCACGACCAACGACCAACGACCAACGACCAACGAGAAACGAGAAACGAGAAACGACCAACGACCAACGACCAACGAGAAACGAGAAACGAGAAACGAATACAACGACCAACGACCAACGAGAAACGAGAAACGATCTACGAAACTAATCATCGGCGGCAATATTGGTAAAAACAAACTAACTCCCAACGAGGATGCATGGATGGATTACGAAAAATGTTTTTTGAGCCTGCATCCTTACGTGGATTATTTTGTAGTGAATGTGAGCAGCCCCAATACACCTGGCTTGCGGGAACTACAGGAAAAGGAAGCATTGAGAAAGATCTTTTCTGTTCTTCAACTTCAAAATTCAAAATTAAAAAATCAAAAGCCCTTACTTTTAAAAATATCTCCTGATCTTACCAACGAACAATTAGATGATGTAATAGACCTTGCACAGGAAATTAACCTTGATGGATTGGTAGCGACCAACACAACACTCGACCGCAGCAGCCTGGGAACAGACAGCCAACTTACCAGCGAAAAAATTGGTGCAGGTGGGCTTAGCGGGCTTCCTGCAAAAAAAAGAAGTACGGAAATTGTTCAGTACATACATAACAAAACAAATGGCACCTTGCCGGTAATTGCAAGTGGTGGAATTTTTACAGCGGAAGATGCCAAACAAAAACTGGAAGCCGGTGCTACTCTTCTGCAAGTGTGGACCGGTTTTGTGTATGAAGGACCTGCCATTGTTAAAAATATTTGCAACGCTTTGAATTAAAAAGTCAAGACACAATCTCATTAAGTTTATCCCCACATTTATTGTAACATGGAACATTTATTCACATCAGAAAGTATCATAAGTTTTTTAATTCTGGTAGTGCTGGAGGTTGTGCTGGGCATTGATAATGTAATCTTCGTAAGCATCATCATGAATCGGTTAAAGGAATTGAAAGATCAGCAAAAGGCACGACGTATCTGGATGATCACCGGTATGCTCTCCCGTACGCTGATGCTGCTGGGTTTAAGCTGGTTATTGGGTCAAAGGGGTAATGCTGTTTTCACGCTGTTTGGTAAAGGATTCGACCTGGCAAGCATAGTGATGATCCTGGGCGGGCTTTTTCTTATTTACAAATCGGTAAAAGAGATACATGATAAACTAGAAGGAGAAGATCCCAATATCCAGAATAAAAATAAAAAAGGACTTTCATTTGGCAACGCAATAGCACAGATCATGTTGATAGATGCTGTTTTCTCTTTTGATAGCATCATCACGGCAGGTGGTACTGCCAAGCATGTGGAAATTATGATAGCAGCAGTAGTGATCGCCATGACGGTAATGTTTCTTTTCAGTGCAAGGATTGCCGGGTTTATACATAAACATCCAACCTTAAAAATGCTGGCGTTATCCTTCCTGGTGATGATTGGATTAAGCCTTGTAATGGAAGGCTGGAACAGTGAAGCTGCGCATCAACTTGGGCTAAAAAATTATATTTATTTTGGTATGGCGTTCTCTTTCGTAGTAGAAATGCTGAACATGGTAATGATGAAACGCAATAGAGCCAACAAGCGTGTGGTTGCCTTAAATGAACCGAGGTTAGATGAAAAACCGGTAACCAGCGGACAACCGGACGACGAAGCACATTAGGGATTACACAATAACGTGGCTGCTACTATGCCGGCAGTTTCGGTTCGCAACCGTGTGTTGCCGAGAGCCACTGCGATAAAATGTTGCGCCGAAGCGTATTCAATTTCCGCATCGGTAAAATCACCTTCTGGTCCTACCAGTATTATTTTTGAAAGCAGCGAAGGATTGTTCACATCTGTTAGTGCCCGTTTGGCGTCTTCAGCACAATGTGCAATAAATTTCTGTTGATGATCACAATCATCAATAACTTTTCTAAAAGGGATAGGTGCTTGCAAAACAGGCAACCATGCTTGCTGGCTTTGCAGCATGGCGCTTACCAGGATATTATTCAAACGTTCAGATTTAAAAGTTGTTTTTTCCGTTCGTTCGCAAATAACAGGGATAATTTGTTGCACGCCTATCTCTGTGGCTTTTTCCAGGAACCATTCAAAACGGTTATTATTTTTTATGGGAGAAATAGCAATGCAAACATTGGACGTTGGATATGGGATATCGGATGTTTTTAAAATAGTTACCTCACATTTTTTTCGTTGGTCGTTTATTATTTCACAAAGAAATATTTTGCCTTTACCATCAGTTAGGTGCAGTTGTTCACCATTTTTCATGCGGAGCACCTGCACAATATGTTTGCTGGTATCTTCATCCATAACAACACTATTTAATCCTGAAGCAATATCCTCTTTATAAAAAAACGGTAACGCCATAATATCAATTTCTTAATTCATCTCCTGCAAAAATTATAGTAAAAATGTTTTTCAAACTTAATGAAAATAAAAATGGAGAATGAAACTCTACTTTCATTCTCCACTATTACTTATTTAATTATCAATTATTAAAAAGGTGCATCGTCGTCAAAATTGCCATCGTTCATCTTACTACCTTTCTGGATGTACATTTTTGCGCCATCTCCGGTGCTGGCACCACCTTGTACAGGTTTCCAGTTTCCTCCGCCGCCTTGGGGGCCTGAATTAAAATCGCCATTATCTTCTTCCACAAATTTCTGGATGTGTAA
This sequence comes from Chitinophagales bacterium, assembly GCA_038257335.1. GTDB lineage: Bacteria > Bacteroidota > Bacteroidia > Chitinophagales > Chitinophagaceae > Ferruginibacter. Next base: position 2,702 of record JBBSJJ010000150.1, read on the forward strand.
CAATGCTTTTAGCTTAATAGTTTCCAGGCTACCGTTCCTGTGTTTCGCAATCTTAACATGCGTTTCTCCTTTATTACTTTCCCCAAACTCATCCGTAGTTACTTCGTAATATTCGGGCCTGTACAGGAACATTACCAAATCGGCATCCTGCTCAATTGCACCTGATTCACGAAGGTCACTCAACTGCGGCATCTTATTACCCTCTTTTCTTTTCTCTACTTCCCGGCTCAACTGACTCAAAGCAATAATGGGCACCTGTAGTTCTTTTGCAAGGCTTTTCAGATCCCTCGATATCTTACTGATCTCTTGTTCCCTGTTGCTGTTCCTGTCTGCACTGCCGCTCATCAACTGCAGGTAATCTATAATAATTATTCCTACATTATGTTTGTTTTTTAAACGGCGGCATTTTGCACGCAGTTCAAAAATATTTAACGCTGCCGAATCATCAATAAAAATGGGCGCCTTACTCAACCGGTCGAATCCACGCTGGTAAAGCTGTTTCATTTCATGCTCTTCCAGTTTACCGCGGGCAATCTTTTCCAGCCATATTTCACTTTCTGCACTCAATATCCTTTGCACCAATTGGCTGCTGCTCATCTCAAGGCTAAAGAATGCCACCGCAGTTGGTTTGTCTTTGCTAAGGGCGGCACTACGGGCCAGGTTAAGCGCAAATGCTGTTTTACCTACAGAAGGCCTTGCAGCAAGGATGATAAGATCGGTTGGCTGCCAGCCATAAGTAATCCTGTCCAGAGTAGGAAACCCTGTGGGAACGCCGGTGATATCATCCTGGCGATTGCGCATGTCTTCAATGCGGTTAAAGGTTTTCACCAATACCGAATCGATATCATCAAAGTTTTTCCTGAGGTGATTATTGGTAATTTCAAAAAGCTTTCCCTCTGCACTATCAAGCAGGTCAAATACATCGGTGCTGTCCTCGTAAGCATCGCCAATAATTTCTCCGCTGATGCGGATGAGTTCCCGCTGAATGAATTTTTGTAACACAATACGGGAGTGAGCATCAATATTAGCAGAGGATACAACCGAATTGGTAAGCTTGGTTACAAAGTAAGGCCCACCAACCATTTCCAGTTCTTCACGCAAGCGCAATTCTTCCACCACAGTAAGCATATCTATGGGCAGGCTTTTGATGGCCAGACCCTGCATGGCTTTAAAAATTTTCTGGTGCGCATCTACATAAAAACACTCCGGTTTCAATATTTCTATAACGGTATCAAAGGCGCTTTTCTCCAGCATAATGGCGCCAAGAATAGCCTCTTCCAGTTCTTTTGCCTGCGGCGGAATTTTGCCAAACACCATGCCACCGAGGTCTGCAGGGCTTTTGCGCCTTGTCTTTCTGTCTTTGTTTAAATTGGTAAATTCCATTAGTAGTAAGTTCCTTTTCTTGTTATGCTGATTAGGGCGGCTAAGGTAATTGCAAATTAGTAATGAAAAAATAACATATCTCTGTTATTAACTTTATTTCATTCGTTATACACCGGATATCCACCGGTAAAGGTAGTTTATTAACTGCTTATAAACAGGATAACGCACATCCAATATGCAAACTGCGATTAAAATAGGGGCTATTTATGCACAAAAAAACTCGCCCCAACTTTCTTTTTGTGCACGTTGATTTTTTTTATTTGGGTTGCATTTTTAGCCGGAAAAATTTAGCTTCTGGTTCTTTAAAAATCCGGGGGCTCAATGGCTGCGTCAAGCGCTGAAAAAACTATCTTTGCAGCCCTAAACATAATTCACGAATGATAATTTCTTATAACTGGTTATGCGAATACCTGCCTGCCGGGCAGGATGGCCTGCCAGAAAAACCCGACCCTGAAAGACTGAGTAAGATCCTTACTGCAATTGGGCTTGAGGTAGAAAGCCTGCACAAATACGAATCCATCAAGGGCGGCATGAAAGGGCTTATCACAGCAGAAATTGTGGCATGTGAAAAGCATCCTGATGCGGATGAACTGAAGATCACCAGGGTGAATACCGGTAAAGAGATCGTGCAGGTAGTTTGCGGTGCCCCTAATGCGGCAGAAGGCCAAAAAGTTATACTTGCCACCGTGGGCAGTACCATCTACCCCAGTAACGGGGAGCCACTTACCATTAAAAAAGCAAAGATCAGGGGAGCAGAAAGTTTTGGTATGATCTGCGCCGAAGATGAAATTGGTATAGGACTGGACCACGATGGCATTATCGTTTTACCGGCAGAAACTCCCGTAGGTCAGCCTGCTGCCAACTTGTTTGAAACATACGAGGATTACATTTACGAAATTGGTTTAACACCCAACCGCATGGATGCCATGAGCCACCTGGGGGTGGCAAAAGATGTTTGTGCTTACCTGAGCCACCACGATAAAAAGGAAACCAATGTAAAACATCCTTATAAGAATGGCTTTAAGGCTGGAACCGGCAAACCGGTGGAAGTGGTATTGGAAAACACAGATGCCTGTAAACGATATGCGGGCCTTACCATTAAAAATATAACGGTGGCGGATAGCCCAAAATGGTTGCAACAGAAATTAACTGGCATCGGCGTTAAACCCATCAACAATATTGTAGACATTACCAACTTCATCTTGCATGAAAGTGGCCAACCACTGCATGCCTTTGACAGTACTGCCATAACAGGCAATAAAATTATTGTAAAAACCTGCCACGAAGGGACCGTGTTTACTACACTTGATGAAAAAGAAAGAAAACTTTCTTCTAACGATCTCATGATTTGCAACGCCGAACAACCCATGTGCATAGCCGGCGTTTACGGGGGAATGAACAGTGGAGTAACGAAAAAAACAACATCTATTTTCCTGGAGAGTGCCTGGTTCAACCCGTTATATATCCGTAAAACTTCGCTACAGCATGGACTGAGGACAGATGCCGCTACCCGGTTTGAAAAAGGCGTTGACATCAGCAATACTGTTAATGTGCTAAAGCGTGCTGCCAGTATGATCATTGAAATTTGCGGTGGCGAAATAGGTGGTGAATTGATAGATCTATATCCGGAACCTGCCCAACAAACAGCTGTTGGACTAAAATATCATTACCTGAAAAAATTGAGTGGGAAGAATTACCATGGAGATTCAGTTAAGAATATTTTAAAAGCACTCGGCTTCGAAATTACAAGAGAAGGCATTGATGAACTCTGGGTAAATGTGCCTTTCAGCAAACCTGACATAAGCATACCTGCCGACCTTGTGGAAGAAATTATGCGGATTGACGGGCTGGACAACATTGATATACCTGCTACAATTAGTATATCTCCTTCGCCAGACAATAGTACGCAGAGCAGCGTGTACCGGGAGAAAGTGGCAAATATGCTAACAGGTTACGGCTTCTTCGAAATCTTCACAAACAGCATTACCAATAGTACTTATTTTGATGAAGCAACATTGGAGTCCACTGTAAAGATGATCAATAACCTTAGTGCAGACCTGGATGTTATGCGTCCATCTATGATGCCAACCGGGCTGGAAGTGGTGGCTCACAACATCAACCGAAAAAATACAGACCTTTGCCTTTTTGAATTTGGCAATACTTACCGGATAGAAGCCGCTGGCATTTATAACCAACAAAAGCACCTTGCTTTGTATATAACGGGAGATGCAAAAAAGAATGCCTGGAATGAAAAAGCTGCCAAAGCCGATTTCTATTTTGCAAAAGCTGCCTGCGAGAGGGTTTTTGCGTCGCTTGGTGTAAAACGATTGCAATTTGAAAAGCTAACGGACGAGGAACTGTCTCCTGCTGCGGCCATAAAAATAAAAAATAAACTGGTTGGCCGGCTGGGACTTGTTACTGAAAAAAGGGCAAGGGTTTTCGGGCTAAAACAGCCGGTTTATTATGCTGACATTAACTGGGATGCTTTGCTGGAAAGCCGTGAGGGCAATAATTTTACTTACAGTGAAATTTCAAAATTTCCCGAAGTACAACGGGATCTTGCACTAGTAGTAAACAACAATATAACTTATGCAGCAGTAGAGCAAATGGCAAACAATTTGCAATTGCCACAGTTGCAATCTGTAAAGCTGTTCGATATTTTTGAAAGCGAAAAACTGGGTGCCAATAAAAAATCGATGGCAGTTAATTTTATTTTTGGAGATCAAACTAAAACCCTCACCGACGCAGAAATAGATGGCATGATGCAAAAAATAATTGCAGCCAGCGAAAAAGAGTTAGAAGCAGTGATAAGGAAATAGTTTTTACCGGTTTATAGAAATGCCGAAAGGTTTATTTAAAAATTCAGTTGTCAGCACTTAACGATCATATTATCCTCATTCAATCAAAACTTCAGCAATTGCTGAAGCAATATGAGTTGTTGCAGAAACAGCAACAGGAAGATAAAGTCAGCATTCAAAAACTGGAAGCAGCACTAAAGGAAAAAGAAACAGCGGCGGAGCAATTGCTGGAGCAGAATTTATTGTTGAAGGCTTCAGTAACCGAAATGGACCCGAC
>JBBSJJ010000151.1:0-6984 GCA_038257335.1 Chitinophagales bacterium
GGCCGTTCTGCTTTCCGTCATAACCTGGTGCATGCAGTGGCTGAGCCTTACAAAGTTGCCAGCACATCTCTTATCAATGCTGCTGCCGTACAAACAAAAGCTGAAGGTGTAGATAGTTGTAAGACTTATGCATCTGCTACAGGTATTATGTTAGAGAACCCCTTTAGTCTTACAGCACCCAACTTTACACCAAAAGCTGGTAGCCCGGCTACTGCCGCCAATGCTTCAAGTTTTGTTGGTCTTGCTGGCTTTACGTCTACTACTTATGCCGGTGCAATTGGTAATACGAATTGGGCACAAGGTTGGACGAGCTTTACCCCAAAGACCAACGTTTATTAATATTAACTACGAAAGCTACATAATCAGAACCGCTTACATTTGTAAGCGGTTCTGTTGTAATGATGCTACAGGCTTTTTTATCGCAAATAGTTTACAGCCCCATCGGGGCGAAACATTTGTAGAAAATTAGAAATCTTTTTTTTTTGCTCCGTAGGAGCAATACATTTTCTTAATAATCTGTTAGAGGGGGTTGCTCCTGCGTAGCAACGAGAATGAAGGCTGCATTGGGGCTACAAAGCTGGTGCTCATGAGGAGCCAGCATAAAACAAAACAAATGAAAAATTTATTTATCACCTGTGCTATATTGCTGTTTGTGTTAGCGGCCTGTAACAACGCTTCTAATGCATCTAAAAAAGATGCCAGTAACCAGTTTGAAAATATTGTGTTGAATGCTGCCGAACGCTCTATTATGCAACTCGACGAACGGCTGAAGAATGCTGATAGCCTTGTCTTTGTTTTTTACAAAGATCCGCATGGTACAGATTCACTCAGGTACACACGCTACTACAGTGAGTTTCACAGCATTGATACTGCATTGATTGGCCTGGTAAAAAATAGCCTGCAAGACAGTGTGCAACGTGTAGAAAAAGTGAAGCCTTGCAGGAGTGAAGGCAAGATCTGGTGCTTCGAAAAAGGCAATATTTTTCAAACCATTTATTTTTCATCCCACAGCAATGCATGCAATTTTGTTTACATCATTAAAAACGGACAGTTTTATTACAGTGATATGAGTAAAATCTTGTCTGCAAAATTGGCTGATCTAAAACTGCTTGCAAAAGAGTCCAGGAATGAAGGGCAATAATCGAATAGTTTTATTCAAAATGATACCAGGTTCGGGCAATGCTGATGCCCTGTGCTAAGCCAACTAATTTAAACTTCCAAAAACTTAATATTAATTAATTGTTACCATTGCTTAACTTTAAGAAGTCATTGAAGTTAAGTGAAGACCTACCTCATCATATTATCCCTCCTTGGGCTCCTTTGTTTTGCGCAATTTAAAACATTAGCACAAATTCCTGAACTTACAATCCGGGTTCCTTATTTCGGAGATACGTTGACCATTGAAACCAATAGCAGTGTGCAGGTAGATTTAAAACAACCCGTTACCGAATTACAAGTAAAGAATTTTTACGCAGCCATTAATCAAACTGATTTTCAACCCATCATAAACAGCCTTCTAAATTATAGAACCCGCTACCAGTTAGATGATTGGTTATTTTACCAGCTTATTAGGAGGACCGCACAACAGCTTAGCCCCAAGGAAAGCGACTATGAAAGGTACACCTTGTATAAGTGGTTCCTACTCGTAAAATCTGGCTACAACGCACAGCTCGCCTTTACCAATAATAAGCTGCTTTTCTATGTGCAGAGCGACGATAATATTTACGATATCCCTTTGTTTATGAAAGACGGTAAGCAATTTGTTTGCCTGAACATCCACGACTTTGCAAAAATAGATTTCGAGAAAGACCAGTTGCTAAAAGTGGAGGTGGATGTTCCCGAAGCCATAAAAGCTTTCTCCTACCGGGTGAAACAAATACCTGATTTTAAGAGTAAAGAGTACCACGAGAAACAACTGGTATTTTATTATGATGATGTAGAATACCGCTACAAGGTGAAGTTGAACCTGCAGACAAATAACATGTTCAACAATTACCCTACGGTAGATTTTGAAGCTTATTTTAATATACCGATGAGTAGCACTACCTACAGTTCGCTGATACCTGTGCTTAAAAAGAAACTCAAAGGGATGAAACAGGCCAAAGGCATCGATTACCTAATGAATTTTACCCGCCATGCATTTATGTATGAGTCAGACCAGGAAAATTTCGGGTTTGAAAAAAGACTTTCACCAGAGCAAACCCTCATGACTGATTTTAGCGACTGCGATGACAGGGTAGCACTTTTTTATTACCTCGTAAAAGAGATTTATGATCTCCCGATGATCGTTTTGGTATATCCTTCTCATGTAACACTTGCCATAGAACTTGCTAAACCTATTGGTATACCGGTAGTATACAATGGAAGAAAATTTTCTTTGTGCGAACCTACTCCCCAAAAACTGGAACTTCCTATGGGGAAAATAATGCCGGAGTTAAAGGATGTTGCTTTCCAGGTGGTATATGAGTACCTTCCTACCGTTAAATAAATATACAGGCCTGCAGTTCCGCTAAGTCAACATGCAATGTTGAAGTGTCAGAAATCATTCCTTGATGATTCAAAAATAGCTCTCCCAAACATCTTTCTAATTATTTTTTTAACTTGATGCCGCTGAAGCTATCAGTTCAAATTGATTTAAATGAAAGCGTATAATTTCAACCCCTTCCCTGAACTATTTTCAGAGCGACTCAAACTTAGAAAAATTGAATCTTCAGACGACGCTCACATTTTAAAGTTTCGCTCAGATCCCACCGTTATGAAATACCTGGACCGGCCACTCATGCAAAACATAGAGGAGGCCACTGTTTTAATTCAAAAAATTACAACTGATTTGGAAACCAATGCAGGCATCACCTGGGGAATTACAAAAAAAGAAGATGATGCGCTGCTGGGAACAATTGGTTTTTGGAAAATGTATCCTGAACACGCAAGGGCAGAAATCGGCTATATGCTTCACACAGATTTTCATGGCAAAGGTTTCATGCAGGAGGCACTAAGCACAGTCATACATTTTGGATTCATAGCATTGGAGTTGCATTCTATGGAGGCAAATGTGAACCCAGGCAATGAATCGTCCATTAAATTATTAGAGAAAAACGGGTTTGTAAGAGAGGGTTACTTTAGGGAAAATTATTTTTTCGATGGTAAGTTTATAGACTCAGCTATTTATTCACTTATCAGCCGGATGGATGCCATACATTAGGTTTTCATGGCCACTGCAGCAGCCGATGTAACGAGTCCCTGGCCTTGATTTTTTATTAAAGATTTCGTAACCGTTGTTATACATACATACATACAAAGATTATGGCTCAAATTGCGAGCAAAACCACAGGGCATAAATTTTTTCCTTAGGCAAATAGCAAGTTTCCATTATGCAGAGCCAGCTTTAGTCTTATTGCTGGCCTTTTTTTCAGTAACCAACTGCGTAAAATCATAAAACGAGCTAATTATTGCTGGGCTGGATGTCATTCCTAACTATCCACAGCAATCTAAGGCGGAGGGCAATTCACGACCTCGTTTGTGGTAGTGTGAAGATCAAGATTTAAGAGGGCTACGGATATTCAATGGGGTCACAAAGCAACGTTCTCTTTACTTGAACTGTCCTGTTGTAAACACTACGCATGCGCCATTTATTTTTATGTTTACTGGTTGTATTCGCCGTTTCTTGTGCCAAGAATAATGAGAGTATGGTAATCTTGTCTACATGGCCAATTACAAAAGTGGAAGGGCCCGCAACAGGCAGCACTAATCAACCAGTGGCACTCACAGTTTACTGGCCTTACAGCAGCGGCAGTTGCGATGTGCTGGACAAATTTGCAGAACTGCGGCAGGGTTCGCTCGTTACCATAAAGGCCTTCGGACATTCTGCCGGCGGTGTGTGTACAGCAGATGCAGGTATTAAAACAAAAATCTACCATTTTGTTTCAGCATCACCCGGTACTTTCGAACTCAGATTCAGGAGTAGCGACAGTTCCTTTATTGCTCATACCGTTACCATTAATTGATCAACTCCGGCACGGGGTCAAAAGATGATTTAAACCTTTACGTTGCCAGCAATCAGCCGGTTCATGTACCTGCACTTATGGCCAGGGCAATTGTATGGATACCCTCATTCTACTTATTCGCAGCAGAAGAAAAAACAAGCAACGCTAATTTTGAGTCCGGGTTTGCAACAGCTACTCGGCATGCGCACCCTGCCTAATTTATTTTCTGTACTTTTATTTCTATGAATCTCAGCGCCGGAAAAATTTTGATTAGTGATGCCTCACTGGAAGATCCCAACTTCAGCGGTACCCTTATTTTTATTACAGAATACAACGAGGCAGGTGCCATGGGCCTTGTGATTAACAGGCTTTTTGAAAAGCCATTAAATGCGTTGGCTGAATTCAGCCAGTGTTGGGCTTTTCCTTTATATGCTGGTGGTCCCGTAGATAAAGAGCATCTTTTTTTCATTCACCGTCGCCCCGATCTTATTCCAAACGGTGATCCTATTACCGGCCAACTTTATTTTGGTGGGGATTTTAAGCAAGCCATTTTCCACATCAACCAACATACGCTTGATGAAGCAGGGATTAAAATATGCATCGGCTATTGTGGTTGGGATAAGGGAGAGCTGGAGGCAGAGATTGAAGAAGGAAGCTGGCGCTTGCAGGAAAGCAATGCCGATACTATTTTTGCTCTGAACCCTTCCATGTTCCCAACTGGCTAAATATTTCCTGCTGTGAATTGGCAACGCTGAATGGTCATTTCATCATTCACCGTTCACCATTCAATGTCGTTGAGTTAATGTATTTGCTCCAGAGGAGCACCCTGTTTATAGAAACATGGACATGAATGATTTTTCTGGACTCCATAGGAGTCTCCTAAGCACAGGAAGCACCTACGAAGCTAATTATTGAGCTAGAGCATTCTATAAACAGGGAGCTCCACAGGAGCTTAAGTCAACGACATTAATTCACCATTCAATGTCGTTTACTTAGGCTTTGAGAAATCCTAATCAACCGCCGACGGGGCTGTAAGCCGCCGTCGGGTTAGCACAACCCCGTCAGCGGTTGCAAACCCTGCCGGCGGTTTAAGTTAACTAAACGACATTGATTCACCATTCACATACCACTGGTTATTCATTTGCCAGGTGAAGTCCCGTTTTTGCCTGCGTGGGCGGTAGTGTTTTTGCTGGATTTAAAAAGGCTGCGTACCACTTCCCGGAGTTTTTGATGATTCTTTCCTGGGTGGCAAAGTCTACATACAGCAATCCAAATCTTGGGCGATAACCTTCTGCCCACTCAAAATTATCCATCAGGGTCCACACAAAATATCCATGCACGTTAGCGCCATCTTGTTTTGCACGCAGTACCTGGGCTATGTGCTCCTGCAGGTATTGGGTACGTTCGGTGTCGTTGATGATGCCGCCTTCATTTGTGTCAGTAAATGCTGCACCATTTTCCGTTACTATTATTTGTTTTATTTTATCAAAACTGTTGTAGCGCATGAGTGCATGGTAAATGCAGGGCGGGTGCACTTCCCAACCCATCAAAGTATGGGGCACTTTTCTTTTAGCAGCTTTAACCAGCCGGGCTTGTACAAATGGGACAAAGGGAGTGTAGGTAATCAGCTCCCGGGTGTAATTTTGTAAGCCAATAAAATCCATCTCAAAAGCCATTTTTTTTTCATCACCATCCCGCATAAATCTTTCAATTCTTTTGAGAATCTTCAGTTCCTTCCACGGGTAGCCAAGGCCTAGCAATGGTTCTATAAACATCCTGTTTAGTAGGGCATCTACCCTGTTGGCAGCTTTTATATCTTCTGCATTATTTGATCGGTAGGGTTCAATGTGTGAGTAAGAAAAGGTGGTGCCCACTTTAGCCGCAGGCAGCAAACTTTTTATGATGGCGCCTCCCGTAGCCTGGCACAGAGTAGCGTGATGTGCCGCTGCCAAAAAGTTGCTCAAACCTTTTTTGCCCGGCGCATGCATGCCCAGGAAGTAGCCTGCGCCTGTAAATACCATGGGCTCATTTAACACCATCCAATGTGTTACCCGGTCGCCAAAATTTTTAATGCAGCAGGTAGTAAAATGGGCAAACCACTCCATGATATCCCGGTTTACCCAGCCACCTTTTTGTTGCAGGCTTTCGGGCAGATCCCAATGGTACAATGTTATCCAGGGTTCTATGCCTACCTGCAGGCAATAGTCAATTATGTTGTTGTAAAAATCAATGCCCTTGCTGTTTACTTCGCCCGTGCCCTTGGGTAAAATGCGGCTCCAGGAAATAGAAAAGCGATAGTTGGGGATGTTCATCTGCACCATCAGGTCTATATCGGCCTGGTACCGGTTGTAAAAATCGCAGGCAATGTTTCCATGATGGTTGCCAAATATTTTTCTCTTTTTTTGGGTGAAGGTATCCCATACAGAGGGGCTCTTTCCATCAGCATCAAAACCACCCTCTACCTGGTAGGCGGCAGTGGATACGCCCCATTTAAACTCACTACCAAAATCATTTTTGTTAAGCGCCATTTATTTATTGGTAAAGCCCGGTCAGGATTTTGCCCAGGCTTTTATGTTTGAGTTCTTTTACGGATGATATGCCCTGCCCCAGGATATTGTTATTTTTTGTTGTAGCATGGCCATGCCTTTGGAGTACCATATCTATTACGGCTTCTGTGTTATCCGGGTATACTACTGGCATTACCTGCTGGGTATCTACCCAGGTTTGTATAGCAGTAAGGTATTTTTTCTTAAGACTTTTGATCACCGGTATGCCCATGCTTTTTAATGCTGCCGCATTGCATTGTTGTTCGTATTGATTTTTCATGGGAATCACCAATAATTTCTTTTGCAAAAACAAAGCCTCGGCCGGTGTTTCAAAGCCTGCACCACAAAGCACGGCTGTGCAGGTGAGCAGGCTCTGCAAAAAAAGATCGTTGTCTATGGGGCGTATGTGCACATTCTTTTCCTTTAGCTCGGTTTTACAATGTTTACTAAACACC
>JBBSJJ010000152.1:0-6969 GCA_038257335.1 Chitinophagales bacterium
CACTATTCACTAACATCTCAACCCACAGCTGCTTTTTCCACCCTAAAAAAAGTTGTTAGACTCTGCCAAATATGACCAATATCATATTTAACACGGGCCACCTATTTTATTTTTACTCGTGAAAAAAAGTACAGAATATGGCCGGATCTGTTAAAAAAAGAAGCCTTTTCAAAAGGCTTATTCCTCCCCCTAAATGGAGAATGGCAGCAACTCTTTCAATAGGAGCATTTTTAGGTCTGGGGTTTTATATTTTAAAACTCAGCAATGCAGCCTCGTATTTATCTGATGATCCTAAAGCCTGCATGAATTGTCATGTAATGACACCTCAATACCTTACCTGGAATAAAAGTTCCCACCGTGAGGTGGCCAGTTGTAATGACTGTCATGTGCCGCATAATAACGTTTTTAATCAATATTATTTTAAGGCGATGGACGGGCTGTACCATTCGGCTATTTTTACCCTTCGCGCAGAACCTGAAGTTATTGTAGCACGGGAATCTTCAGCAGCAGTTATCCAGGATAATTGTATTCGATGTCATGATACCCGGGTAACAGATGCGAAATTGCTGGCAACTATTGAAGATCACGAATTTCACAGGACAGACCGTACCTGCTGGGAATGCCATAGGGAAGTGCCGCACGGCAGGGTGAAAAGCCTTTCTTCTGTAGGCTACCAAATTGAACCCATACCCATACATACACCTGAAAAAAGAGATATCATACCGGCATGGATGAGATCATATATTACCGGCATGGAAGAGAATAGCGATACTATAACCCGGCCTGCACCATAAAATTTGAACTCATTTGCACTAAATAAGCTTTTAGATACTAATTCTCACACCTATGAAAAACTGGATAATTCTACTTTTAACCATCATTGCAGTATTCCTACTTGCTTTACTAGCCAACTCAATTATAGACCGGAAAGCGGAAGCCCGTTTTGCCTATCAGCCTCAGGTGGAAATAGAGGGAATAGAGCCCAGGGACTCTATTTGGGGCTTGAATTACCCCAGGCAGTATCAATCATATCGCAAAACCGCCGATACCACCTTCAGGGGACTTTACAGCACCAGCGGATTTGCAGATGTACTGGATGACCAGCCGGAACTGGTGATCCTTTGGGCAGGATATGCCTTTAGTAAAGATTACAATCAGCCCCGGGGGCACTCTCATGCAATTACAGATATCCAGCGCACCGCCCGGGTAGGATCTCCCATGGAAAAAGGTGAAGGGCCTATGCCTAGTACCTGCTGGACCTGTAAGAGTACAGATGTACCAAGGCTAATGAGTGAAATGGGGGTGACCGAATTCTACAGTATGAAATTTTCAGATTTGGGTAGTGAGGTTATAAACCCCATTGGGTGTGCCGATTGTCACGACCCAAAAACAATGAACCTTACTATTACCCGCCCGGCACTTGTAGAGGCTTTTGAGACTATGGGCAAGGACATTGCCAATGCATCTCACCAGGAAATGCGGTCATTGGTTTGCGCCCAATGCCACGTGGAATATTATTTTGCCAAGGATATCCCAGGCAAAGAAGACGCGGCTTATCTTACTTTTCCCTGGCAGGATGGGTTAACGGTGGAGGCTATGGAAGAATATTATGATAATATAGATTTTGCCGATTGGGTACACCCCTTAAGCAAAGCGCGAATGATAAAAGCCCAGCACCCGGATTATGAGATCTTCTCTATGGGAGTGCATGCAAAAAGGGGAGTCTCTTGTGCAGATTGCCATATGCCGTATAAAACTGAAGGCGGACAAAAATTTACAGATCACCATATTGGATCCCCGCTGTCCAATGTTGAAAATTCCTGTTTTGTGTGCCACAGGGAGAAAAAAGAGGATCTTGTATCTGATGTTTATGAACGCCAGCGCAAGATAAAAGAAGGAACAGGGTATTTGCAAAAGGAGATCGCCAAAGCACATATAGAAGCTAAAAAGGCCTGGGACCTTGGTGCTACTGAAGTCCAGATGGTAGATATTCTTTTGGGAATAAGACACGCACAATGGCGTTGGGATTTTACTGTGGCCTCTCATGGAGCTGCCTTTCACGCACCCCTGGAAACCAGCAGAATCGTAAGCTCTGGCACAGGAAAGATCCAGGAAGCCCGAATTTTATTAGTGAGATTACTGGCTTCACTAGGGCAAACTGAACCGGTGGAAATGCCCGATTTTAAAAGCAAGGAATTTTTACAGGAGTATATAGGCCTTGATATGCCTGCCGAATTGAAAAATAAACAACGCTATATTGAAGAGGTAGTTCCCAGGTGGTTAAAAGAGGGAAAATTAAGGGAACGTGAAACCTTACCCGGCAGGAAAATTTCAAAAAAATAAACTTTGGATATTAAATAGTACTCTCACCCAGGTGCCTGCCTGGTTAAAAAAATCATTTCATGAAAATAACATTGGTTATAAGCCTGGTAATTGCTTTTTCCTGCGGCTTCACAAATATTGCGCTGGCTCAGTTTAATGTTGATGGCCAAATTGTTCAACGGGCAGAATATCGCCACGGTTTTGGAAAACTTATTGAAGAGGGCGATGAAGCTGCCACATTCATAGCCCAGCGGGCCCGTATTAATGTTCAATATGATATTGAAAGCTTTAAATTTTATGTGAGTGTACAGGATGTGCGCACCTGGGGTAATACCCCGCAGGTAAAATTGACCGATGGTTTCCTTTCTGTACACGAGGCCTGGGCCGAAACCTCCCTGTTTGAAAATTTTAGTGTAAAACTGGGTCGGCAGGAGCTTAATTATGACAATTTCCGGTTCCTTGGTAATCTTGATTGGGCATTGCAGGCAAGAGCGCATGACTTTGCTCTCTTAAAATATGAAAAAGGAGCGATGAAATTACATGCAGGAGGCGGTTATAACCAGGAAAATCAAAATTTGAGCGGGAATTTCTTCAGCATTCCCAACCAATATAAAGTAGCTCATTTCCTTAGGTATGAAAATGTGTTTGGAAAATTTAATTTCTCTGCACTTTTCTGGAACAATGGATTGCAATTCTCAGAATTTGATCTTAATAATGAAGTGATTAATACCGGAATTCATTACCGTCAAACCCTTGGCCTTCCTTCTTTGAGGTATCAGGTGGGCAATACAACTTTTTCAGGCTTTTATTATTACCAGTTTGGTAAGGACCGTGAAGGCAGGGATGTAAATGCTTATGATGTCAGTGCCCAGGTTTCGCAAAATGTTGCCTTAGATCCCGAAAAAGGACAAAGTCTTAGATTCACCCTGGGTATAGAAGTCCTTAGTGGTACAGATCCCAACAGCAACACCGGAGAAAACAATTCCTTTTCTCCGCTTTATGGTACAAATCACGCACATAACGGGTACATGGACATGTTTTACGTGGGAGGCAGGCATGAGAATTCTGTAGGATTAAGAGACGTTTTTTTAAGGATGCGGTATGATGTGAACAAGAAGCTATTTATGTCTCTTAATACCCATTCATTTTATAGTGACGCCCCTGTTTCCGGTATTAACAATGAGATTAAAAAGCACCTGGGTTATGAAACAGATCTTTCTATGGGATATATTTTGAACAGCGCAGTTTCTTTCCAGGGTGGGTACAGCCAGTACTTTGGGAGCAATAGCATTGAATATTTGCAGAATGTACAGGATGCGGCAGGGGTGCAAAACTGGGGATATCTTATGATGATCTACAGGCCCACAATGAAAAACCGGTTCATCGGTTTGCTGTTTTAATTTTTGCGGAAAAGAGATTGGTTTTTTATTTAAAAAGGATTGTTATGAAATTTATGAAATTGCTGTTGTCTACCAAAGTTTCTTTTCTACTTATTGTAGTCTTTGCGGTCGCGATGGCGGTAGCCACATTTATTGAAAATGATAGGGGTACGGCTGTGGCAAGAGAGGCAGTGTATGAAGCCTGGTGGTTTGAGGTATTATTGATATGGCTTGCAGTGAATTTTATCTCACACATTAAAAAATATAAACTCTTTACTGCAAAGCGCTGGCCGCTTGGGGCATTTCATATCGCATTTGTGATCATGATCCTGGGTGCAGGGGTAACCCGATATTTTGGTAATGAAGGTATTATTCATATAAGGGAGGGCGAAGTAAAACATACATATTTTTCCGCAGGGCATTTTCTTCAAATAGCCGAAGCAGATATTGATAAAAAGCTACGGTACCAGAAGCCTATGGAACTGAGTTCTTATAAGTTTAAGCCTCAAACCGTGATTGCCGGCCTGGGCAATAGGTCATTTCATGTTAACATTGAAGAATACCTGCAGGGCGCCCATAAGGAATATGTCCCCGGGAAAGACACCCTTATTGAGGTGGTATTGGCTTTTGGGGGAATAAGGGAAGACCATCTGCTCACAAAAGGAGATAATTTGCCCATGGGGAAACTGGGCCTTTCCACAAGCACAGCAGGAAAGGGAGATATACGCATATTTAAGGAAGACAGTCTCTGGATGGTACAGAGCGATAAGGATATGCACATAATAGAAATGAGCAGCCAAAGGATGGGAATGCTCCGGGTAGGGGAGACGCTTCCGCTGCAGATGCGGAGTCTTTACCAGGTAGATTCGGTTGCATTCCTTGTGAAAGGGATTTACGAAGGACAAGAGATCGTATACCATTCTGATGATCACGGGGGTATGGCCACAGATCAAATAGATGTGGTAAAAATTAAGGTGACAGATGATGCGGGCAATGAATTAATGAATAGCTATACTCCGCTTGTAAGCAGGGATCCCCAGAAACATGTATTTTTCGCCGATGGGGAGAAATATTATCTTACCTACGGGCCCCGTGAGGAGATGCTGCCATTTGCACTTCAGTTGAGGGCATTTGAGCTGGAGCGATACCCGGGCAGCGAAAGCCCTGCCAGTTATGCCAGCGAGATGCAGGTGATAGACCACGAAGCCAGTTTCCCGTACAAGATCTTTATGAACAATGTGCTGGATTATAAAGGTTTCCGGTTTTACCAGGCATCCTATGACACCGATGAGAAAGGCACGATATTATCTGTAAGCCAGGACAGGCCAGGCACTTATATCACCTATTTTTCCTATACCCTGCTCACTATTGGGATGTTCTTTACTTTCTTTGTTAAAGGCAGCCGCTTTAGTATGTTAAACAGACGATTAAAATCTGAAGCGTCCAAAAATACCAAAAAATTACCCAAGGCATCTGTAAAAGGGGAAAATATTCGGTTGGCAAAACCGGAAAACGGCAGCCCAAAAGTCTTTATTCCAAAAGCAACTACCCTTAGCATATTGCAGATCTTTCTGTCTTTATCTTTTGGCATTAGCGCTTATTCGCAGGAGCAGCTACCAGATGTTATACATACGGTAGTGCCTGTGGAGCACGCAAAAGTATACGGCGGGCTGGTGGTGCAGGATCTTGATGGCAGGATGAAACCCTTGAATACCCTTGCCAATGAGATCACCCGCAAGCTTAGCGGCCGCACCGCTATCACCGTAAAACAAAAGGAGGGGGATATTGTGCTCACTGCCGAGCAGTTCCTACTGGCCGTGCAGCTTGATCCTGTCGCATATAGTTCGTTGCCGCTCATAAAGGTAGATCCTAAAAAAGCCAGTGCAATTTTTAAGGCCATTGAACTTGACCCGGTAAGCAGTGTGAGTTTTAAAGATTTACTGGATCCCGACGGGCGTTATATGCTGCAGGATCTGGTTGAAGAGGCTAACCGACTTAAACCTGCGGAAAGAAACGAGGCTCATAAGGAACTTTTGAAGGTAGATGAACGGTTCAATATTTTCTATGCCATCCTGCGGGGAGATTTTCTGAAGATGTTTCCCAATAAGGAAGACACAAACAACACCTGGTTTACATCCAATGAGCATGCCAATTTCCTCGAGGAGGATGCCCGGTTTGTAAAGAATATCACGCCCCTTTATATGTCGGCACTTGGCAAAGGATTTGTCTCGGCCAATTATAATGAAGCCTATGAGATGCTTTCATATATACAACTTTTTCAGGAAAAAGCCGGAGCGGCGGTATATCCCGACAATAAAATAGTAGCAGCTGAACTATTTTATAATGAGCTTAATTTAGGAAACCGCCTCTTTGGATACTTTTGGATCCTGGGAACTATAATGCTGATCTTCGCCATTGTCAAACTTTTTAAAAATTATAAATGGCTTAATATCTCCTGGAATACAGGCCTGGTATTTGCCTGGCTGGGGCTGGTCCTATTTACCTTTCACCTGTCGTTGCGATGGTATATTGCAGGCCGGGCTCCCTGGAGTGATGGTTTTGAAATGCTGGTATTTGTAGCCTGGTGTATATTGTTTTTCGGACTTATTTTTGAAAAAAAATCACATTTCACTGTACCGCTGGGAATACTCTTTTCGGGAACCCTGTTGTTCGTGGCTTTTCTGGACTGGCTTAATCCCGAGATCACCAACCTGATGCCGGTTTTGCACTCATATTGGTTAAAAATACACGTAGCCGTAATCGTTAGCGGATACGCGCCTTTGGCCCTTGCGGCATTGTTGGCGCTGTTAAGCCTGTTGCTGCTTATTTTTAAACCTGTAACACCATCGGCAAAATGGTGGAAGAGCATGCAGGAATTAAGTATGGTGAATGAGATGTCTATTACCATAGGCTTGTTCCTGCTGGCTGTAGGTACCTTCCTTGGAGGGGTTTGGGCAAACGAAAGCTGGGGCCGTTACTGGGCCTGGGATCCAAAGGAAACCTGGGCACTTATCTCTATTATGGTCTATGCCTTTGTACTGCATCTAAGGCTCATTCCAAAACTCAAGAATGCTCTTGTACTCAATATTGCCAGTCTCTGGGCTTTTTCGACCATAATTATGACCTCTTTTGGCGTGAATTACTATCTCTCAGGATTACACTCCTATGCCTCGGGAGATCCTGTGCCTATTCCGGAGTGGATCTATTGGATGGTAGCCGCACTGTTGCTGGTTTCAAGGTTGGCTGTAATACGCTACAAGAAATTATC
>JBBSJJ010000153.1:0-6958 GCA_038257335.1 Chitinophagales bacterium
TTCCGGTAGTTTCACCACCAGTTCTTTAATAAAGGTGGCAACATTTTTATTGGATACCACTTCACACTCCCATTTTTTTATACCGAAAATTTCTTCTGGTATAGCAATTTCCATATCCTGTTTTACTTTTACCTGGCAACCAAGGCGCCAGTTATTCTGCTGTTCTTTCCTGGTAAAATATGGTTGCTCTGTGGTTAATATTTCTCCACCACCAGAAAGTACCTGGCACTTGCACAGGGCACAGGTGCCGCCACCACCACAGGCAGAAGGCAGGAATATTTTTTTGCGAGACAAGGTGCTGAGTAAAGTGGAGCCGGCTTCTGCTTTAATGGGGTCTTCGCCATTGATCGTAATATTAACCAGGCCTGAAGGCAACAGCTTCGCCTTGGCAAATAAAATGAGATACACCAGCAGCGTGGTAAATAAAAGAAACACGACGATGCTGGTAAGTACTGTTGTTATTTCGAAAGCCGCTATGATCATTCTAACTGTAATTTTAAAGTTTGATTCCCATAAAACTCATGAAGGCAATTCCCATTAAACCGGTTATGATAAAGGTGATACCCAGTCCACGAAGTGGCGCAGGTACATTTGAATAACGTATTTTTTCCCTGATGGCAGCAATGGCCACAATGGCCAGGAACCATCCAACGCCTGAGCCAAGGCCGAAAACGGTAGCTTCACCGATATTGGTGTACTCCCGCTCCTGCATAAATAGTGCGCCACCTAAAATGGCACAGTTTACTGCTATAAGCGGTAAAAAAATACCAAGGCTGGCATACAGTGCGGGAGCAAATTTTTCTACCACCATCTCCACCAGTTGAACGATGGAAGCTATGGTGGCAATAAACATGATGAAGCTGAGAAAGCTGAGATCAACCGTTGCAAAACTGGCAGATAGCCAGCTAAGCGCCCCTGCTCTTAACACATAGTTTTCTAACAAATAACAAACTGGTACCGAAACGCCCAGCACAAATATGACTGCTATGCCAAGCCCCACGGCACTCTTTACCGTTTTTGATATAGCCAGGTAAGAACACATTCCCAGGAAATAAGCGAATATCATGTTCTCAATAAAAACTGCTTTGATAAAAATATTTACATGCTCCATGATGCCCTGGTTTATTTGTCTTCAATTAATTTCCTGTTTCGGCTGCGTTGTATCCAAATGATGATACCCACCGTTATAAGTGCCATGGGCGGCATTATCATCAGTCCGTTGTTAAAATAGCCCGTGTCGTACAATGCCTGCGGAACAACCCGGTATCCCATCAGTTCACCCGAACCAAAAAATTCTCTTGCAGCCGACACCATTACGAGTATAATACCATAACCCACACCGTTACCTACCCCGTCAATAAAAGCCGGCCAGGGTTTATTTGCCATTGCAAATGCTTCCAGCCTTCCCATAATGATGCAGTTGGTAATGATGAGTCCCACAAAAACCGACAATTGTTTACTTACATCATAAACAAATGCTTTCAGCACCTGGTCTACTAAAATTACCAATGTAGCCACAATGGTTAATTGCACAATGATGCGGATCCTGTTAGGAATAATATTTCTTATGAGCGATATGGCCAGGTTTGAAAATGCACAAACTACTACTACGGCGATGGCCATTACTATGGATGGGGCCATTTTTACCGTTACGGCCAGCGCCGAACAGATCCCCAGCACCTGCACGGTAATGGGGTTATTATCATTCAGCGGATCGCCCAACAGTTTTTTATGCCTGGCCGAAAAGAACGAAGTCTTCGGTTCTGATGGCGGCTTTTTTTCAATTGTAGTACTCATCGTGTTGCTTTTTTTGATCTCACAATTTGTATTAATTTGAACGGGCCAATTGGTCGGCACCGGTACGCTTTGTTTTAAAATATGCCAGGTAACTGGTAAAGGTTCTGTTTAACATTTCAGATACGCCGTCGCTCGTAATGGTAGCGCCGGACACTGCATCAACCGCATGAGGATTTGCAGGTGCTGCACCGCCTTTTACTGTTTCAACTGAAACGTATTCACCTTTATCATTAAATAATTTCTTACCCGAAAACTGCTTTTCAAAAGCAGGTGTGTCTATTTCTGCACCAAGGCCCGGGGTCTCTTTGTCGTGCCCAAAACTTGCCCCGTATATAGTATTCATATCTGATTCAAGTGCTACGTATCCCCAAATTGGTCCCCAAAGGCCTTTGCCCCTCACGGGAATTATGTAAAAGGTATCTGCCTGTTTTTTGCAAACAAACAACGGGAACAACTGTGATGAGGCTTTACCTGTTCTGGCTTTATCCAATTCTTTTTTGAGGTCTATTTCAAAAGCAGCAACATCTGCTGTCGTTGGTTGCCCGTCCACATCAAGTACCACCTGGTGAACGATATGTTCATCAAAAAGTTTTTCGGCTTCATCATTTTGAGCAACAATGCCCACGGTGCTCAGGATATTTTCCATTTTTTCAATGCGTACATTCTTTGCCTGGAAAGGCGCCAGGCTTATAGCGGCCACCGATAACAGGATTGCCACTACCACCACCATGATGGAAGAAAAAATAAAAGTAAAACGATTGCTGTCCTTATCCATTGCTATGTTGTTTAGCTCTTTTCAAACGTTTATTAATATTGGCCTGTAACACATAGTGATCTATCAGTGGTGCCATCACATTCATAAACAATACGGCCAGCATCATCCCCTCTGGGTAGGCCGGGTTAAATACCCTGAACATGATAGCGAACAATCCTATGAGGAAACCATAGATGTATTTGCCAATGTTGGTTTGTGCTGCCGTTACAGGATCCGTAGCCATGAACACCGCACCAAATGCAAAACCACCAAGTACCAGGTGATGTAGCGGGCTGATCTGCATCAATGTATTTGCTCCAAACAAATTGAATACAAATGCCATTAAAAGTCCACCAACCAATACCGATACCATGATGCGCCAACTTCCTATGCCTGTGTATAGCAGGATAAATGCACCAATCAGGCAGGCAAGAGTGCTGGTTTCACCAACCGATCCGGGAATAAGGCCCAAAAACGATGCTGTCATTCCCGGTATCTTTTCAGCATTACCTGCTGCTGCTTCTCCCAGGGCGGTGGCTCCGCTATAGCCGTCAACCAGGTTTTGGCCGTTTGCACCTGCAGTATTGATCCATACTTCGTCGCCTGACATCTTAGTGGGGTAAGCAAAAAACAGGAAAGCCCTCGCCGTCATGGCCGGGTTTAATATGTTCATACCTGTACCGCCAAAAACTTCTTTACCTATTATAACGGCAAAAACGGTGGAAGCTGCTACCATCCACAAGGGCACATCCACCGGCATTACAAGCGGTATCAGCATACCAGTAACAAGAAATCCTTCGTTGATGGTATGCTTCCTGATAATTGCAAAAATGAACTCCACCGTAAGGCCGGTGCCGTAGGAAACAATTACGATGGGCATTACTTTGCCGGCACCAAATAAAAACTGGTCTATTAAACTATTTTGATTCAGGCCCAGCGCCAGGTCATGCTGGTAACCCACGTTCCACATTCCAAAAAATAAACAAGGTACCAGGGAAAGCACAACCAGTATCATGGTGCGCTTGAGGTCTATTGCATCCCTGATGTGCGTGCCCCTGGGCGCTGTGGTATGGCCCGGCACAAAGAGAAATGTTTCGAAGGCGTTGAAGGCCGGGTAAAACTTCTCCAGCTTTCCACCTTTTTCAAAATGGGGTTTTACACTATCTAATATTTTTTTTACTGGCTTCACCGAAAAATATTGACATGAAAAAATAATGCTACCGGTTACGGCTGTGCGCCAACCAGGCATTTTTAAATATACTGAAAAGTTTTTAGAAGCACCCTACTTTAGAAGCTGCTTCCTGTTGCACTTAGCTGAATTCCTTACGGATAATGCTGAGTCCTTTCCTGATAATAGACTGCGACCGCACTTTAGATGTACACACAAATTCGCAGAGTGCAAAGTCCTCCTCTACCACTTCGTAGATGCCCAACTTCTCCATCAGGTCGATGTCCTCTACCAGGATGGATTTTAGTAATTGCACGGGGTAAATATCCATCGGCAATACTTTTTCATATTCCCCGGTTATTACAAAAGGGCGTTCTTCCCCGTGCATATTCGTATCAAGGTTATATTTTTTTGATGGCGTTAACCAGCTAAAAAAGGTACGTGAGGTACTGAATTTGCTTAAGCCGGGCATCAGCCATCCCATAAATTCCGGCTGGTCACCTTCAGGGATAACAGTAAGTTGGGAATCGTAAAAATCAAGGAAGCCATCATCAGCTATGCTGCGTCCGCTAAGTATATTACCACTTATGATACGGTTATCTCCGGGCTGCATTCCAGCTTCCTGCAGCATGTGTTTTACCGGGCTACCAATAATGGTTTTGCAATATTGCGGATGGGTTAACCGGCTGCCGGTAAGCGCAATCATTTTTTCAGCATTGTAACGGCCTTCACTAAAAAGCCTGCCTATGATTGTTACATCCTGTGGCTGCACATACCAGATAACCTCTCCCTTATTTAGCGGGTTAATATGATGAATTTGCACCCCCACATTACCTGATGGATGCGGCCCTGAGAATTCATTAATAGTAATACCCCTTGCATTTGTAAATGTTTCAACGTTGGTACCATCTGCCCTCAGGTTCAGGTGCACTTTACCGGTAGTTAATTGTTTTAATACATCCAGCCCGGTTTGAAAATTCTCTTCGTTGCCTGGCATCATAAAGTTATAATCCGGCGCCAATGGTGCAGAGTCAAAGCATGAAATAAAAATGGCCTTGGGTTGTTTTGCGGGATCTGCTATTGTTCCAAATGGCCTTTGCCTGATGAACGGCCATACACCAGTTGCAAGCATATGCTTTATGAGATCGGCAGGTGTAAGTTTGGCAGGGTCTGTTTTATCAAAACCTTCATACCTTATTTCTTTATCGGCTAAAATTTTAATGGCCAGTATCTTTCGTTTGGCGCCTCTTTCAATGGCAGCTATCTCACCACTTACCGGGGCTACGAACATCACTTCAATATTTTCCTTATCGAAAAAAAGTGGTGTACCGCTTTTTACTTCGTCACCTTCTTTTACTAAGAGTTTTGGCACTACGCCGGTAAAATCGGGGGGTTGTATGGCATAAATTTCTGCCATGGCAAAAGGGATTATTTTTTTTTCGGGTTCTCCTTTTAACCTAATGTCTAACCCTCTTTTTATCTTAATATGTTGCGACATAAAAGAATTGATTTATAAGATCATGTCATGTATAATACTGCTTAGCGAATTGAACGGAAACAAAGGGTTGAATTTTTTCCCTCCATATTTGGTGGAAAATCCTGATACAATCTAATGAATTTGTTCATAATTATGAACGATTTTTCATTTAATAAAAAAATGAGTATATTTAAAATATGACTAATGCCGACATCTTGCTTAGCCATGATGCGAATCCCTGGCATGTACTAAAAGAAATAAAACTATAAGCGAAATGTTTTAAAAACGGCTGATAACATTACCACGATTCTTCACCTAAATAATAAAAATTATGGCTTTTGTAAGTAATATCTTAAGTACAAAATCTGGAGTAACTTATTCTATAACGCCGGACCAGACCGTTTACAGTGGATTAGAAATGATGGTAGAAAAAAACGTAAGTGCCTTATTGGTTATGGAAGGCGACAAACTGGAAGGCATCTTTACCGAGCGTGATTATGCAAGGAAGGTTATGCTGAAAGATAAGTCCAGCAGGGAAACCAACATAGGTGATATTATGACCACTGACCTTATTACAGTTACACCGGAAACTAGTGTTGATGACTGTATGCGGCTAATGACCTCCAAATTTATCCGTCATCTTCCTGTTCTTACAGGCGAAAAAGTAGTTGGTATTATTTCCATTGGAGATGTGGTAAAAAGTGTAATTGAAGACCAGAAATTCATCATAGAGAATATGGAACACTACATTACCGGAATTTAGGAGCAGGCTGCCTTTCAACAGCAGGAAAAATCGACTGAAGCATCACAATTGATTACCAGGTATTTTATCCTGTCTTAAAAATGTTCGAAACAATTCTCCAAAAAAATATTTAACGTTGTGCCAAAAAGGCGCCCTTCAGGTTGTTTGCGAAGCAGACCCCGGTTTATGGCAGAACGATAGACGCTATATATTAGAAGCAAAACTCGAAGAAATGCGGTCTTGGCGGTTACCCGTCACGGTGATACTTATGATGGCGCCGTATCAGGTGCCATCAATAAAATGACAACTTACTACCCCGCCTCGACTTCACTTCTCATCAACCTCTTCCCAAGGCAATTCCCTGATGTTTCAGCAACTGCAACCGCATCATGTATAAATTGCAAGGGAACCAATTGATAGGTAAAAACAGAATTTCGAAAAGCAGCTTTCAGGATTACATCATGTTTTTTGAAGAAAAGTAGAATTAGGTTGTACCTCTTGAAAAGATTTATCTTTAAACAATTGAATAAAAGCGTGGGTGAAATGCAATTGTTTTATTCTCATGGAACTGCCTGTTTACAATCAATACAATACAAAGGGCGACGGAGCTAAATTGATTCCCGCTGCATTTTGAGAACCTTTTCATTTTCATCCCATTGTTCATTACTCCTTTTCCAGGCCCTTTATTTTTTCTTCAAGTAGCAAAAGCTGCGCCTGTTGTTCCTGCAATGCTTTGATGATGATGGGAGCAAAACCACTATAGGCAATCGTGTGAACATCACTTATATGCTCATAACCGGTATTGGCATTTTGTGTAACATGCACCAGCGAGGGAAACAATTGTTTTACATCTTGTGCAATAAATCCAAAGGTTTCGTCATGGCCGGGGTTGTGGTATTTCATTTCATAGCGGAAGGCCTTCAACTGCATCAATTTTTCCAGCATGGGTGGCAGTGGCTCAATTTGTTTTTTTATCCTGCGGTCGGAGGAGGAGCTGTACTGTCCGGAGGTAAAATCAAA
>JBBSJJ010000154.1:0-6930 GCA_038257335.1 Chitinophagales bacterium
GAAGAATGGGTAAATGGTTTTGCCGAGATCATCAAACATGCCTGCATCAAGGATGCTGCTTTTTTTGATTTCCTGGCTACAAAGTCAGTAACAGATTTTAAAGATGACCCCGCACTACTGGCAGAACTTCTCGAAAAGAATATTTCTATTAAAACCACCGTTGTTTTAAATGATGAGTTTGAAACCGGCGACAGGAAGTTGCTCAACTTTGGGCATACCATTGGCCATGCCATAGAAAACCTTTACAATTTGCCACATGGTCATGCAGTAAGCATTGGCATGGTAGCAGCCTGCAGCATCAGTCAGCAAATAAGTAATTTTTCTGCAGAAAGTAAGCAAAGAATTATCGAGGTATTGCAGCAGTACCATCTTCCCGTGCACCTCAACTTCGATAAAGAAAGTGTTTGGGATTTATTATTAATGGATAAGAAAAGAGCGAACAACGCAATGAGTTTTATCCTGCTCGAAGAAATAGGGAAAGCTCTAGTGACACCGATACCACTACCGCAGTTAAAAGATTTAATTGATCAATGCCTTTAGACCACTTATAGTTTATGCAAATACAAATAATTCCATCTTTTATAAAAGGCGAAGTGATAGCCCCTGCCTCTAAAAGTGCCATGCAACGAGCCTGCGCACTCGCATTGCTGCACAAAGGCGACACCATCATACACAATCCCGGGCAAAGCAACGATGACAAGGCAGCATTATCCATCATCAAAAATTTAGGAGCACAAATTGAAAAGATTGATGGCACTTCAATACAAGTGGCGGGGTCCAAAGTATTATACACTTCCCAAGTCCTCCCCTTCGGGGAGGGTTTGGGAGGGGCCGCTTTTTCTTGTGGTGAAAGCGGTTTAAGTATACGCATGTTTACGCCGCTGGCGGCCCTCAGTGCAAGGCCGGTAACCATTACGGGTAGTGGCAGTTTGCTTACCCGGCCCATGAATTTTTTTGATGAAGTATTGCCGCAACTCGGCGTAAAAATAAACTCCAACCAAGGCAGACTTCCTTTGCAGTTGCAGGGCCCGTTGTTGCCGAAGAATATTACCGTGGATGGTTCGCTCAGTTCGCAGTTTTTAACTGGTTTACTACTTGCCTTTGCCAAAGCTGCAACGGCTCCGGTTAGTATTACGGTGATAGATTTAAAAAGCAAACCTTACATAGATCTTACGCTGCAAATGATGCAGCATTTTGGGTACGCTGTCACTCACGATAATTATAAAAGCTTTCAACTTTCCCCACCGCAAACTCACCCCGAGGTTATTGAATATACCGTAGAGGGTGACTGGAGCGGCGCTGCATTTTTGTTAGTGGCCGGCGCCATTGCCGGCAAAATAAATGTAAAGGGATTGGATGTTTTTTCTACCCAGGCAGACCGTGCCATTCTGCAGGCGTTGATGATGTGCAAGGCTGTGATGAGTATCACCCCCGAAGAAATTACCATAGAACCAGCAGCACTGCAGCCGTTTCATTTTGATGCCACTCACTGCCCCGATCTGTTTCCGCCATTGGTGGCGTTAGCAGCCTATTGCCAGGGAACATCTGTTATAGAAGGCGTGAGCAGGTTGGCACACAAAGAGAGCAACCGGGCTTTAACCTTGCAGGAAGAGTTTGGCAAGATGGGGCTTGTGGTAAAACTGCAGGATGACCTGATGATCATTGAAGGCGGTGGCAAATTAAAAGCCGCCACAGTTGTTTCGCATCATGATCACCGCATTGCTATGGCCCTTGCCGTAGCTGCTTTGCAGGCCGAAGGCGCCACTACCATTGAAGAAGCAGGCGCTATTGATAAATCTTATCCTGCATTTTACGACCACTTAAAACAATTGGGCGCTACTATCATTTAATCAATCATTAAATAAATTATTGTGAACAGCTTCGGTACATTATTCAGGATAAATATTTTTGGAGAATCTCATGGCCCATCGGTTGGCGTTGTGTTGGATGGATGCCCGGCGGGTATTCCACTCAATGCAGACGATTTTGTGACGGATATTGAAAGAAGAAAAGGCGGGATGCAAAAAGGAACAACGCCCCGCAAAGAAGATGACCTGCCTATTTTTTTATCGGGCGTTTTTAATGGCAAAACTACCGGTGCACCCATTACTATTATTTTTGAAAACAACAATACCCGCAGTGGAGATTATGAAAAGCTGCGCAGTTTTCCCAGGCCTGGCCATGCAGATTTTGTAGCCTCTCAAAAATTTGGAGGCTACGAAGATTACAGGGGTGGCGGGCATTTTAGCGGCAGGCTCACCGTATGCCTTGTGGCAGCAGGTGTGGTAGCCAAAAAAATATTATTGCTGGGCAATGAATCTATTTCCTGTGTGGCAACCATTACAGAAATAGGAGGGGAGCCGGATACAGAAAAAGGTTTGCAAAAAGCCATTGATGCCAAAGACAGTGTGGGCGGTATTGTAGAATGCGTTGTTACCAATCTTCCGCTTGGGTTGGGAGAACCATTTTTTAACTCTGCCGAATCATTGATCGGTCATGCTGTTTTTGCCATCCCCGCCATCAAAGGAATAGAATTTGGGTCAGGCTTTGCGGCTGCCAAAATGTTTGGTTCACAGCACAACGATGCGCTTCAAAACAAAGAAGGAAAAACTGCCACCAACCATGCCGGCGGTATCCTCGGCGGCATTACCAATGGCAACGATCTTATTTTCAGGGTTGCCGTAAAACCCACTTCCTCTACGCCCAAAGAACAGCAAACGCTGAACATAGATACCAACAACGTAGAAACCTTTTCAGTAAAAGGCAGACATGATCTTTGCATTGCATTGAGAGTGCCGGTGGTGTTGGAAGCAGTAACCGCTTTTGTGCTGGCAGATTTGTTGTTGCTGGAACAGCAGGTTGGGAGGGTTGTTAAAGGCTAAAGCATTTAATGTTCAACAGCCTCGATGTTCACGTCCCTAAAGGTCGAGGGGCAAAGAGTAAAGGTTTCCTGTGCTGGATTTAAGTCATCTGTTTGATGTGAAACTTTCCTGCGCCGCAGGTAAGCCTTCCACTCGTAAGACGTTGCCGCCGCATTGCCTGTTCCTATAATTTCGGAAGGCTTCGGCCAGCGCTCCATTGTAGGCGTCAAATTAATTGTTTGATTTGAGCATTTCAAAATCGCCCATGCCTGGCTCATAGAATTTTTGCGGAAGAATATTTTTTTTTTCTGGAAGATTTGCTAATCCGGGAACAACCGGATTTTGATGTATATATTCAAGCTTTTGAAAAAATACTTTTTCAGTAAATAATTCAATACTCAGGGGCTCCCGTTTCCTCCCGATAGATCGGGAGGATAAGCACGATCGTATTTATTTACATTGAGCGTTTCCAACAAATCAGGGATTTCTTTTCGCCTTTGCAACTTATTATATTCTGCTTTAGAATCTAAGCTCACCTTTTTGCTTTGAAAATTGATCAATTGCATCATATTTCTTTTTGCGCAAATTTGTCATTGGTCTTATCTGTTCTCCAATCTCCAAATAACTGTTGGCTTTCATTTCATAAACCGGCCATGCAGGCAATTTAAAGGCAGACGTGTTACCGTTGGGATGACCATATTTTGCAAAGCTTACCCAGTATTCACTCATGGCGCCTGCCAGGAATACATCATTTGGATGCAAACCATTAATCCGTTTATAGGGAATCCATTTATCCAAAGTATAGCCAAATACAAATGGCAGCTCCGTTGAATGCAGTGCCTTTACAGGTCTGCCAGCACTGTCCTTTGATGTTCTGGTAAAGTAATAAAGAAAAGCTTTTCCATTTTTTCGGATAGCCATCCTTGCCAGTGCCCTGGCAGGTGCGCCAAAGCCAAAGTCGCCCACTAGCTCCTGTGATGTTTCAAAGATTTCACTGCTGTCTTTTACAGCACACATTGCCCTTAGTATTCCTGAAGTGTCACCCAAGCCTCCATTGCCCAGCAAACGGTAATATTCTGCGGTGTCGCTGGTAGGGTTTAGCCGTTGAAAGTAAGCTCCTTCATGTTTATTGGTGCCAAGCAAAAGCGGCACTTTGTTCCATTTGTTTTGATCAATGGCACTATCCAATGGCAAGGGTAGTGCCCAACCTTCTGCAACGGGTGAAAACCATACATAGAAAGCCTGTAACTGCGCTCGTTTCGGACGAGTATACATAGCCATCAATTGGTAGGAGGTTAGAGCATATAATGGTTTTAAAGTAGTGGTATCACTACCCTCTATGCCCGCTGCTTTGGCACCCGCAACCCCAACCGGCCAGCATCTGATTTATTTTGAATGCCATTGATAAGTCCTGTACCGCTTTCCAGGATTGCTTTATGAACCAAGCCTTTAGCCATAGGTGCGGCAAGAAGTGCACCAACAGAAAACGCACCTGCAGATTCTCCCCAGATTGTTATATTGTTCGGATCGACACCAAATGCTTAAATATTTTGCTTCACACATTTCAAGGCTGCTACCTGGTCAAAAAGTCCATAATTGCCGACACCTTTATTGGCAGCAGATGCTTCCAACGCAGGATGATAGAGATAGCCGAACGGACCGAGCCGGTAATTGATAGTGACCACAATAACCCCTTTTTTTGACAGCACCCGCCCATCATACCCTTTTGCACTGCCGCCCAAAAATCCACCACCATGAATCCAAAACATGACCGGCTTTTTCACTGCAGGTTTATCTAATGCTTCCTTTGTTGTAAATACATTTAGATACAAACAATCTTCACTAGTCGGGTTATTGTCTGTCGAAGTCTGGGGACAGGAAGGGCCATAGGTATTTGTAGTAAACGTGTCGCTCCAACCCTTTGGCTCTATGGGTAATTTTCACCGCAAGTTTCCTATAGGCGGTTTGGCGTAGGGAATACCCAGGAAAATGGCAAGACTGGTAGGCTCAAGGGTGCCGCTTACAAAGCCATATTTTGTTGGGGCTGTAACTGATACCTGATGCTTGGGTGATTGATTGTTTGCTGCATTACTTTGAGCTATAGATAAAGTTGAAACAAATACTAATGGAAGCATTAGAATATGAAGTAGTAGTCTATGCATAAAAAAAGATTCGTGATGGAAGAAACTTTTTGAACAGGGTGACGCATAACATTAAGAACAGTATCCGAAAAACCCCCTTAAAAAACTCCAGGTTAAATTAAATCTTTGGTGCTTTGCGGTTTACTTTTGCGTTGAACAATGTTGCCGTAAAGTTACTATGGGTACAAAGTATCAACCGTTGCTTTTCTTTGTGCTTTTAAAATTAAGTTTAAGTTTCCAAAACGCTTTTCCTCTTTAATAAATGCCCTCAGATGTTTTGATGATTTGAAAGTAATGATTAAACTTTTCACTTAATAAGTTTTTACAACAGTTTTTAGGTCCAATGATAGAGTCTTCCTGTTACGTCTTCTAAAACGTTGCCATTTGTTGACGGCAAAAAACTTTTGCTCTACAAATTCTATCCATCATCTGCCTGCTCGCAGGGATAAAATATTTTTATAAGGTTGATGGAAACAACCGACATTAATCTTATTTCAGCACAATGCGATATCAGCTACACAGTCGTAACCATAGGTGTTTTTTTGGAAAGCGTTGCCCACCACAAAAATATTTTATTGGCCAACAAACCGCTGTTCATAAAGGTTGCAGCCACTTCTACAAAAAAAGCAGGCGTTATGCCTGCTCAAATTTGTAAAAATAATACCGACAATTCCATACCCAACCGGCTACCAAAGTTTCGCTCTCCCGCAAGTACGGGATCATTTCTTGCCCGTTGGACAAAATGAAAGCTTAAATATTAACGGTTAGTACATTTAATATTTTCTTTGACGTATCCCGTTTTTATCTACAACAGTCAACGCACGAGTGAGGTCAATTTCTTTATTATTGATGATTTCTTCAATAATTAAACCAGGTTCCTGAGGTTGATATTCATCAAGCCTTAAATAAATTACTCCTTTTCCGGGCTTATAATTGTGGTGAAATATTAACTCGCCATAATCTCTGTCAAATGTCATTATTATCCTTTCTTCATTCATGGCAATTGTCATAATCTCAGAATCAGCTACACTTGGATTGTCCATGCCTATTGATAAAACATCATAACCTTTCTCTTTTAGATAATAAATGCTTTTATAAGGAAAATTTTCGTTGGCCAATGACTTCATAAGAATAGTTATGCAGACTTCTTAACAGGAGAAAATAAAAGACCATCATGGATACACTCATGTATATATGTGAATACAGCTTGAAGAGACTCTCTGGTAAGTCTTGGATAATTTTCTAAAATTTGAGTTTCATCCCATCCCTGGGCAAGTAAGCCAACAATATGTTCAACGGATATTCTTGTTCCTTTAATAGTAGGTTTGCCTGGTAAAACCTCTGTATCAGATACTATGTGGTCTTTCCATTTCATAGAGCGAATTTAACTATTTCTAATGAATAAGAAACCATTTTTGCATAACCGCTACATTAAGAAAAGTATCCGAAAACCCTCTTAAAAAGTCCCAATAAATGCTCTCATAATGTTTTGATGATTTGAAAATAATGATTAAACTTTTCACATAATATTTTTTCACAACAGTTTTTAGTTTCAATGATATATTCTTCCTGTTACGTCTTCTAAAACGTTGCCATTTGTTGACGGGAAAAAATTTGCGCTCTACTAATTCTATCCATCATCTGCCTGCTCAAATTCTTAAAAATAATACTGACAATTCCATACCCAACCGGCTACCAGGGTTTCATTCTCCCGTAAGTGCGGGATCATTTCCTGCCCGCTTGGCAAAACAAAAGCTTAGTTATTGGCAATAGTTGTTCCTAGTCATTGTGCCATACGTTCATATGATCTGCATGAGATTTTAAATAAGCTCCGGGTTTGTAGAACTTGTCGTAAAACTCGTTATCAAGATGTATGGCCTGTACATATCCCGGAAGAACAATGGTGCTGAATGTACCGGGAAACTTGC
>JBBSJJ010000155.1:0-6886 GCA_038257335.1 Chitinophagales bacterium
GAAGGCGGTGCAGACCTAAGAGCCGTGCAGGAAATGCTGGGGCATGAAAGCATTACCACTACTGAAATATATACACACCTGGACAGGGAATTTCTTCGCAATACTTTGCATCAGTTTCACCCGGCATTTAAATAACGCAGGTTAAAACCCGCAGATGCACGAAGATCAATTTTCCCAGGAGATTCAAATTTATAAATTTGATAGGAGGGCTTGGAACCATTGAAAGTGTTTTCAAGCAACCAGAAGACCGTTAAACCGCTGTCGGAATCTGCAGCCGCCGACAAGGTTTTTCAAAGACGTCAGGGTTGTTAACTAAATAAAAACTCTACGTCTTCTTTGGTAAGTTGTTTCACAAATCCTTCATTATCGCCAATGAGGTTTTCGCTCAGTTCCTTTTTACTTTTCTGCAACTGTATTATTTTTTCTTCGATGGTATCTTTGCAAATCAACTTGTAGGCGAATACATTTTTTGTTTGGCCAATACGATGGGTACGATCAATGGCTTGCTGTTGCACAGCGTTGTTCCACCAGGGATCAAAAAGAAAAACATAATCTGCCGCCGTAAGGGTTAATCCTGTATTGCCCGCCATGAGGCTAATTAAAAATACATTGGTTGTATTTCCTTCTTCCTGAAAACTAGCTACCATCTCAGCTCTTTTTTTAACAGGTGTACTGCCATCCAACTGGTAAAAAGAAATACCTTTTTTTTCAAATGTTTCAGCAAGCAGGTTAAGCATTTTAGTAAACTGAGAAAACACCAATACTTTGTGCTTGCCCAGGTTGGCCAATTCATCTAAAAGCCTTTCAGTTTTTACTGAGTAAAAAGTACTTTGCTCTTTAACCGGCAAAAGCATAGGCGAACTGCAAACCTGTTTCAATTTCATAATACCCTGCAATACGGCCAACTTACTTTTACCCAAGCCATCTGTCTTGATGTTTAAAAACAAGTTACTTTTTATACTTTCCTTAATGCCATTGTACATATCTTTTTGCTCCATGCCCATTTCGCACCACAAAATAGATTCTGTTTTTGCCGGCAAATCTTTGGCTACCTTTTCTTTGGTCCGTCGCAAAATAAAGGGTGCTGTTAGTTTTTGCAACGTCGCAATTTTCTCTTCATCACGGTCACGATCTATAGCATCTGCATATTCTTTTTTAAAAAATTCTTTGCTGCCAAACATGCCCGGCAATAAAAATTCTAATTGCGCATAAAGGTCAAACGTGTTGTTCATTACGGGCGTTCCGCTTAGGGCAATTTTATTAGTTACCTGCAACTGGTAAATAGCCCGCGTACTTTGGGCAGCAGGGTTTTTCACGTAATGACTTTCATCTACAACCGCTACATCAAAATGCAGGGCAGAAAGTTGTTCTACATCAGATCGTAGGGTGCCATAGCTGGTAATGCTTACGTCTGTAGTAGCGGTGTTGATGTTGGCAATATCTCTGCCAGGTCCATGATGTATATAGGTGCGCAAATGCGGTGCAAACTTTTGTATCTCCTGCTGCCAGTTATAGATCAATGATGAAGGGCAAACAATCAGGGCCATTCCCTCTTTCTTTTGTTCCAATGCATCTGTTATAAAACAAATTGTTTGCAATGTTTTGCCGAGGCCCATGTCATCTGCGAGGCAAGCACCCGCATTAATTTCTGCCAGCAGTTTCAACCATTCAAATCCTTTTTGCTGGTAAGGTCTTAAGCTGGCCTTTATTTTTTCGGATATTGGATACAAAAGCCCAGGGGAATTCTGCCACTGCTCCCATCGTTGCCACCAATCTTCATTGATGGTAATTTTTAAGGAAGACTTTGTACCCGCTTTCTTTTGCTGGCTGATAGCCAGCCATTGTGGAATGGTTAATTGTTGTTTGTTAATCTTACTATGTTTAATAATGGTGGCATATTCGTTTAGCCACTCTTCCGTCAAGATTCCCATAGAGCCATCTTTGAGCATTACCGCTTTTTGGCCCGCAGTAAGCATTTTTTGCAGCTCTGGAAGCGGAATTTTCTCCGCTCCGAATTGCAAAACAAAATCTACCAGTAAGGACTTGCTATCTTTGTCTTTTATCAATAGTTTAGTAACAGGCTTGTGTGCCGAATACCTGAAATGCCTGAGCATATCCATTCCTACCAGTTCTGTATCCATTTCTAACAACTGGTGATAGACTTTTAAAAACCACTGTTTTTTTTGTGCTTCAGCAAATGACAGGTAGTAATATCCGTTGTACTGCTGCACAAAATTGGGATGCAGGGCCTGGAGCTGGTTTTTAAAAGATGTTTCTTTTTCTTTATTTCGCTTTACTACGATGGCTTCACCATGCTCGTTGGTTTCAAAGTTTTCTTTCCATTCTCCATCTATTACATAACCATCATACAACCATTGCGGAGTGAGCATTAAAAAAGAATTGCTTATTTCGCTTAACAGCACCCTGGGCTGTGGTACTACATCAATGGTTTTTATTTCGAATAAATTATTCCTCTGCACAGTGTAATTTTCTTCGAGCCTGCTCAAAATTAGTTGTGCAAACAAGCCGGGATCCTGGCTATACTGTTGCGGTTTAACTTCTATCAGCCACTCCAGGGTTTGACAATCTTTATCAGACAGGATGAAATATTCATTTCTGCTTCCAAGTAAAAAATGAAAACGATCAAAAATACTAAGTAGGTAAGTTGTATTGTTAAGATTCACATAACTAAGCAGTTTCAAATGCTCTCCTTCTTTTGCCACTTCAAATTGAAGGTTAGGTTTAAAGGAGCTAAATGCACAAGCTGAGGTAGTTAAATTCCCCGTAGCAGCATTGGGAACCTGGTGATACCAATTTACTAAATGTGCAAAGGGTTTTAAAAGTTCAAACTGCTCCCTTATTTTCCTGTCATGGGCGGGCGCAAGGTACTGCTGCAACAATACACCCGACTTTTGACTTCTGAATTTTTTCCTGATCTCCGCTTCCAGGAGTACCAGCCCATCATTGGTTAAATTGAAAATACAAGCTTTAGCCAGGGTGGGGAGTTGCTCAAAATATTTGCGAATGTCTGAACTTGTAAGCTCCGTTATATCATATTTAATACCCTCGGCATCCTTATAGATCTCTATAAGTGCAATAATGTTTTTATGGTCTAAGATCCGGTTGGGAAAGAAAATAAGGGCAGTTTTTTTTTGATTTTTTTTATTGGCCATAAGAAGAATAAACTTTGTAATCCTAACAACAAGGCTCACAAATTATAAGCACAGGTATTAATTTAGGATGAAGACTTATTGCAGAAACAAGCTGCTGTTGTCAGACCCGGCTGCAACCTTGCTCACACGGCGGCGATAATTTTTAAACATACTCTGCCATTTCAATTTAAGCACACCCAGTATGCCTTCTTTTACAATGCCCTTGTTCATTTTACTGGCGCCGAGTTCCCTGTCTATAAAAGTAATGGGTACTTCTACAATTTTAAAACCCAGCTTCCAGGCGGCAAATTTCATTTCTATTTGAAAAGCATAACCCAGGAAGCTAATCTGATCAAGATTGATAGTTTCCAGCACTTCTCTTTTGTAACACATAAAACCAGCCGTAGGATCTTTGATGGGCATCCAGGTGATAATTCGTGTATAAAGCGAAGCTCCTTTAGAAAGAAGTATGCGATTGGCCGGCCAGTTTTCTACGGCGCCGGTTTTTACATAGCGGGAACCCACAGCTACATCTGCCTCCTCCAGGGTAGCTTTGTACAACCGGTCCAGGTCTTTGGGGTTGTGCGAAAAGTCGGCATCCATTTCAAAGATATGAGAATAACCCTTTTTTAGCGCCCATTTAAAACCATGAATATAGGCTGTGCCAAGACCTAGTTTACCTTTGCGCTCTTCTATAAACAACTGCCCCGGGTAAGCAGGAAAAAGAGATTTTACAATATTGGCAGTGCCATCCGGAGAGTTGTCTTCTATGATAAGAATGTGAAAGCCGGAATTTAAAGCGATAACTGCAGCAATGATCGCTTCAATATTCTCGCTTTCATTGTATGTTGGTATAATAACTAGTTTGTTCAAACTGCGCACATTATTTAAGCGACAAATTTATGACTAAAACTCAACCCTAAAGCTTCAAACCGGCAGTTTCGAAATTATTTATTTCTTAACAAGGCTTTGTTGAAAATCTCTGTAAGTTTCTTCTTGGTATGCATGGGAAATTCACCCTTCATCATCCAATCATAGTACTGTGGCTCATTCCTCAAAATGTCTACAACCGGCTTGCCTTTATATTTGCCAAAATTAAAGACCTCTACGCCCTTATCATCAAACACAAAACGGCGGGCATAGTCCACAATTTTTTCTTCGCCAATTACGGTCAATATAGAATCGATAGTATCACCCAGTTTTTGGTAGCGCTGCACCTGCGCTTCAAATACTTCTATGGTTGCTTTAATATCCACTTCGGCGCTATGCGCATTCTCCAGTTCTTTATCACAAAAGAATTTGTAGGCAGCGGTTAATGTCCGGGGCTCCATCTGATAAAAAATATGCTGCACATCAATCATTCTTCTGTCACTTAGGTCCACGTCCATTTCAGCTCTCAGGAATTCTTCCATCAGGATGGGTATATCAAAACGATTGCTGTTGTAACCACCAAGGTCACAATTTTCTAAAAACTGTTTTATTTCGTTGCCTGCCTGTTTAAAAGTGGGCGCATCTTTTACCATTTCATTGGTAATGCCATGAATGTCGCTGGAAGCCTGCGAGATTTGCATAAGGGGGTTAATAAGCTTTCTTTTAACGCTGCGGGTGCCGTCTGGCATCAATTTTACAATAGCAATTTCTACAATTCTATCTAAGGAGAGATTTACGCCAGTAGTTTCCAGATCAATAAAGGCAATAGGGCGGGTTAGTTTTAACATTGAGTTACTGTTTTTTGGTATGATTTACGTTAATGGAGGCTAAATTAGCTCTAAATCAACGAATAAAACAACAAAATTACTTGAATGGCGTTCTAATCTTTTATACATTTTTAAAATAACTTTACACAAATAACAAAAATCGAAACATGAAAAGAATTATTACCGTTGCCGCCATTCTGATCACAGTTATTGCAATGGCAAGTTGTGGTTCAAGCCGAAAATACGGTTGCCCTTCTACCGCAAAGCATTCTACCACCAATATCATTAAAGCATGATGAACTGGAAAACTCTTTCTAATACAGCAGATATTGATGCCATTAAAGAAGCATCATTTGAACAACCGCAGTTGATATTTAAACATAGTACCCGTTGTTCTATAAGCAGCATGGCCAAAAGCCGTTTGGAAAGGGCAACGCCAGCTGCCAATACCCAGTTTCATTACCTGGACCTGGTAGCGCATCGGAATATTTCGAATCTGATTGCCGATACATTTGACGTAGCGCATGAGTCGCCACAAGTGCTACTCATTAATAAAGGCGAATGTGTGTACGACGAAAGCCACAGCGGCATCAGCATGGATGAAATTGCAGAACAGGCAGACGGTCTAAAATAATTAAAAAGCTCATTTTAAAAATGAGCTTTTTTTATTACTGCAGGTTTCGTAACATGTCTTCAGTCATCCGGGCAAGATCATACTCCGGCTTCCAGCCCCAATCTTTTTGCGCTACCGTATCGTCGATACTTTGTGGCCAGCTATTGGCAATCTCCTGCCTGTAATCGGGCTCGTAGCTAATCTCAAATTCAGCTATATGTTGTTTAATTTCTGCCGCTATCTCTTTGGGAGAAAAACTCATTCCCGATAAATTGTAGGATGTGCGAATGTCTATTTTTTCAGCCGGCGCTTCCATCAACTCTATAGTTGCACGAATGGCATCGGGCATGTACATCATGGGCAGGTAAGTATCTTCCTTTAAAAAACATTTATATTTTTTTTCTTCCAATGCTTCCAGGTAAATTTCCACTGCATAATCGGTAGTGCCGCCGCCTGGCGCAGATTTGTAACTGATCAAACCAGGGTAACGAAGGCTGCGAACATCTACGCCGTATTTATGAAAATAATAATTGCACCAGAACTCACCTGCATATTTAGAAATGCCATAAACAGTTGTAGGTTCTATAATTGTTTTTTGCGGACAATTTTGTTTGGGTGAAGTGGGGCCAAACACCGCAATAGACGATGGCCAGTAAACCTTGCTCATTTTTTCTTCTTTGGCAATGTCCAACACGTTCAACAAACTTTGCATATTGAGATGCCAGGCCAGCGCAGGATTTTTTTCGCCGGTGGCCGATAAGATAGCGGCAAGCAAATAAACCTGGGTGATGCCCTGCCGAATTACCTGCACGTGCAACATTTCTTTGTTCATCACATCCAGCGACACATAGGGACCAGTGCCGTGAAGCAAAGGATTTTCTTCTCTTAAGTCAGATGCCACCACATTGGCATTACCATATATTTTACGGAGTGCCAGCGTAAGCTCCACACCTATCTGCCCGGATGCACCAATCACTAATATCTTTTCTTTTGCCATAAAAATTTTTAATTTTTAATCCCCGTTTTTATTTGAGCCGGCAAAGATAGTCAAGACTTAGGCATACTGTAAAATGCAGAATGATTGTGCGGCATTTTAATTAATAAGATTATGCATTTAATTGCCAATGCCTTATAGCCCCTTGGGGCTT
Source organism: Chitinophagales bacterium (assembly GCA_038257335.1). GTDB lineage: Bacteria > Bacteroidota > Bacteroidia > Chitinophagales > Chitinophagaceae > Ferruginibacter. Next base: position 6,611 of record JBBSJJ010000155.1, read on the forward strand.
AAGCTTTGTAGAAAAATAATGTTGCGGTTTATTTTGCTCCTTAGGAGCAAATGCACGTAGATTAAAATGCGAACCAATTACATAATCCTATTTATTAATTTACATTTATAAATAATCGACTCAATTATTTCCCTTTTAAAATTTTCTCAATCGCTTTTAGTTCCTCTTTAGAAAAAGAAAGATTATTCAGGCATTTTAAAGAATCTAATAATTGTGATGGTTTGCTTGCCCCTACCAATACAGAAGTAATTCTTTCATCCTTTAACAACCAGGCCA
>JBBSJJ010000156.1:0-6779 GCA_038257335.1 Chitinophagales bacterium
GGTGCAGGCATTTCAGAATTTTCTCCCTTCACCGCCTTCCAAACAATGTTACTCAATACCATATCTGGTATGGTATCTTCTTTTGAAAAGTCGAGCTTGTTACTCAGTTTAGCACTTTCGGTATTGGCAGTATTCACTTCATTCAAATCTACAGACACAGCCAAAGCGGTAAAAGGCCGGTCATCTGCAGTGGCGGTAAAACTGCGCCACATCGGCGTTGCTGCCGCATCGTACTGACTCATGGGTGGCAAGCCTAAAATAAGTTCCATGGTGCGTAGCATAGAAGAGGTGCTGTACATGGTATGATCTACATAACCACGCTTTACAAAAGGCCCCGCTAAAAAAGCGGTGGTCCTGTGTGCATCCACATGATCTGCTCCGTTTTGTGCATCGTCTTCAACTATGAAAACAGCACAATTTTTCCAGATGGCACTGTTTGACAAATGCTCTATAAACATTCCTACGGCCAGGTCATTGTCTGCCACATGCGCAAACGGTGTAGGCCGGCCGGTTCGCTGGCCTTCTGTATGATCGTTTCCAAAACGAACGGTGTTGAATTGCGCTACTGCATTTTTTGCAAGTAAAGAATCAAATTCATTTTTCCATTGATAAAAACGAGTGGTATCTCTTACCCTAAGATTGTAGCTCTCAAAATAAGGACAGAAATTCCCTTCGAGAGATGGGATGTTGGCTTTGCCATTATCTGCAAATTCGCCATACGTACGATAGGTGATGCCCGCTCTTTTGCAGTAATCCCAAATAAATCCTTTAGAAGGATTAGCAATGGCCTTTTTACCTTCAGCAGGGTAACTGCCACCACGACCACCGTAACTGGTCACCCAGTTTTTTTCCAGGTAGTCTGTTGCATTGGCAGAAGTGCTCCAGTTGTGTCCATCAGCGCTCACTTCACCATCAGCGTAAAAATTATCGAGCAGTACAAAGTCTTTGGCAAGCTTGTGCTGGTTGGGCGTAATGTTTTCGCCAAACAACAACAAACTCGTATCACCATTTCCACCCGGCATATCTGCAAGCACCTGGTCGTAAGTTCTGTTTTCTTTGATTACATAAAACACATATTTAATAGGCGAAGGGTCTCCCACTTTCATGGGTATGGGATTGCCAATTTCTCCGGAAGCCGTCATTTCTTTTTCCTTGCTGTAGGCAGTATTGCTGTACACAGCTTTGGAATAAGTTTCTAAAACTTCCTCACCCGGCTCATCTATGATAGATAGGGTTCCTTTCATGAGGCCACCAATGTAACCAGAACTGACTTTTACAGAAGTATCTCCCACATGATGCTCTACCATCTCGGTTGGCCTGGTGGGATTAGGCCCTGTAGGATTTGCAAAGGAGGAGAAACCTTTGCCATTGGCCACAAATATTTTTTTACCAATTACTTTTACGTTAGAGGGGTACCAGCCTACCGGTATAAATCCTTTTGATTTACTTTTTGCTCTAACAGAAACATCAAACACTGCCAGGCAGTTGTTATCTGCATTGGCAACGTACAAAGTTTTTTCATTTTTACACAATGCAAGCCCATTGGCGGTTGAACCTGTGGGAGCATTTGCAAATAAAGCGGTATTCAATACTTCTATTACTTTTTCTTTTTTAAGATCAATGATAGAAACACTGTTGTCATTTGCTGTGGCAACAAATAAAAGATTACCTGCTTTGTTCAACAACAATTCATTTGGGTTATCACCAACGGGAATACGGTTTTGTATTTTTCTGCCACGGGTGTCAAAAACAATCACCGCATCGCCCCCCCAGGATGAAATGTACAATTGCTTTTTATCGGGAGAAAGCAAACAGGCATAAGCCTCGTTGCCCAGCTCTACCTGCTGCAATGTTTTTTTTGTGGCAAGGTTTACAATGTACAATGCATTGTTTTCTTTGGTAACCACATACAACAAGCCGGCAGCATCGTCTATTTCAATACCTGCCGGAGAAATTTTATTGGGCCATTTGGGCCCTAAAATAATGCTGTCGTTTAATTGTAGCTTGTTGTTTACAATGGCATATTTCAAAATGCGGTTGTCGTTACCGCCGGAAGCGTACAGGTATTTTTCATTGGCACTAAACTTTAAACCGTACCATGAAGTGGGAATAATCACACTATGTAAAATCTTCTCCGTTTTTGGATCAATCAGTTGAATACTTTGTACGCTCTGCCCGTTGTTGGTGGCAGCCAGCAAACGCTGCGAACGAGACGTGGCAAGGATAAGCGGCAAATCGCCAAGCGGCAACATTCTGCCTGCAGGAGAAAGTTGCCAGCCATTAGGAAGCTGCACCCGCTTGTTGTTGAGCTCCTGCATAAGGGTATGTTGCTCTTGTGCGTGCAGGGAAGCTGTGAGCAAAAACAGGGATGCACCTAAAAAAAGAAACCGCATAATGGCTATTTTAATTTGAAATATTTATACAAATAAAGTGTACATATGCTATACCTCAAAAATTGAGCTACAGAATATGTACAAAAAATTAATCAGTTGAAACTCGTGGAGTGAATTGTGAATGGTGAATGGTGAATGGTGAATGGTGAAATGTCAATTGTCAATTGTCAATTGTTAATTGTTAATATTTCACCCTTCACTATTGACCATTGCCCTTTGACCGTTGCCCTTTGACTACTGACCCCTATCCCTTTAATCTGCCAAATTATTTGAGCAAACTACTACCACAGAAAATTCAATCCTATGGGAAGTTTCTGGCACGGGTTACAGAGTGAGCTGCAATGTTCTTGCAGAAGCTGTCTCAGAACCGGACAGTTTCATTCTTAAGCATCTGCTTTTTAAAATATATAAAATTGCAGTATCATTTTTTCAGGTGAATATTTATTACTGTAATAGATGATAATATCAAGTCCCTGGTACATGGGCGGCCTTGGGTTGTTTTGCTCATTAAGGCGTGAATGTTATGAAGCCCCAACTTCTATTGATAATAGCTTCTAAAATTGCTGAACATACAGTTTTCTATATGCATATGCTTCCCGCACATTAGAAGGCGATGCAGCACCTACAACCGTCCTTTTTTTTTGGTTATCTTTACACGCTTTAACAGCAATTTAAAATTATCAATAAAGAGAACAATTCTTAATGAGCTTTATAGATCGCATATTACAGGAACCGACTTACGGCTGGCAACATGAAGATGGCACACTCGTAAAACCAACATTAAAACAATTATACAGGGAAGCTTTCAAAAATATCAATGTATTCAGGAACAAAAAAAACTGGATTACTTTGCTTTCCTGGTTGATGGCGGTTTGCCTTTTTCCATTCTTCATAATTTTTATTATAACATACATTACCTGGAAACTTGCACTGCTGGCTGTATTCTATGCCATGATTATTATGGGAACACATGGTACCGTGTGGTTTCACCGCTATTGCACGCATAACGCTTACAAATTCAGTAATGCCTTCTGGCGCATCTTTACACAGAACCTTGTTTTAAGAACTTTTCCGGAAGAAACCTATGTGATTAGCCATCATGTACATCATGTAAAAAGTGATGTACCCGGTGATCCTTATAATCCGCAGGGAGGTTTGATGTATTGCATGCTTAGTGATGTGAATCATCAAAGCATCAACAAAAACCTTAACGAAAAAGATTACCGAAAAGTAGCTCACTTTTTAAAGAATAGTGGCGTGCAAATCAATAATTATGATCAATATAAAAAATGGGGATCTGTATCTTCTCCTTTTTATACAATAGCACTCTGGTTGCTTAACTGGGCCTGCTGGTATGGCATCTTTTTTCTCATCGGTGGTCATGGCGTAGCCACCGCCTGCTTTACGGGTGCCATGTTTTGGTTTGTGCTGGTAAGGGCATTTAATTACACCGGTCATGGCAAGGGTAAAGTGATGCACAAGGATGGTGTAGATTATGACCGGTCTAATCTTTCTATCAATCAAAATCGTCCGGGCTTATTTGCCGGCGAATGGCATAATAATCATCACCTGTTTCCCGGAAGCGCAAGGGCCGGATTTCTACCTTACCAGATAGACCTGGCGTGGATATACATTTACTGCTTTTTTAAAATTGGTGCAGTAAAAAGTTACCACGACAGCAAAAAAGATTTTATGAAAAAATACCGGGAAGGTACGCTGGAACGGGTGATCAACTAGTTTTATCTTCATGCTTCCCTGTAATTATCTTGTTACAATCCAGGGTATTTTACTATAATTTAATCACAACTATCATTGCATATAATGTATGTATTGGTAATTTTTGTTTTCTAAAAATTTAATTTCATTCTGCTTCTCACCAACGTCTCCGGCACACAACGTTGCTTCAATGCAATACCATCTCCCAAATAAATCAATTTTATAGCTGATCAACTATAACATGCCGCTGCTAAAAGACCTGGCGGCGGCACACTTCTGTGAACACTAGGGGCATTTAAAATCGTCGCCGGTTGGTGGTACACCAACCGGGGATGGCCGCCGTGGGCGGTGTCCACCGCCCACAAGAAGTACGGCCAAGCGACAATTTTAAATGCGCCCGGACACTAGCAATAGCGGCTAAAATGTATTACATTCGACTAAGCCTGAGTTAACTCCATAAAATAAAATTTTAAAATGACTTCAACCCGTCAACTAGCTGCAATAATGTTTACTGATATTGAAGGGTATACGGCAATAATGCAACAGGACGAAGCACAGGCAATTATATTAAGAAACAGGCACCGGCAAATTTTACAGGAAGAGCACAAAAATTTTGATGGACAAATCGTTCAGTATTATGGCGATGGCACACTAAGTATTTTTAAAAGTGCTGTTCATGCTGTGCAATGTGGATTAGCGATGCAGCAGAGCTTTCAACAATTGCCGAAAGTGCCGGTACGCATTGGCTTGCATATGGGTGATGTGATGATTAACGATGAACAGGTAATTGGAGACGGCGTTAATCTTGCTGCCCGGGTAGAATCTCTGGGTGTGGCAGGCGCTATCTTAATGTCTGATAAAGTAAAAGATGAAATTACCAATCACCCGAATCTAAAAACTATTTCTGTAGGCAGCTATCAATTTAAAAATGTAAAACGCAAAGTGGAAATATTTGCGCTACACCATGAAGCATTAGTAGTGCCTAAACATAATTCATTAAAGGGAAAAACTCAGGAAAAGCCAAAGACCAAAGCGGGAGTGCCGGAGTCTTTTGCTGTAAAGAGTATTGCCGTTTTACCTTTCGTAAATATGAGCACAGATCCCGACCAGGAATATTTCAGCGATGGTATGGCAGAAGAAATAATTAATTCCCTTTCGCATTTGGAAGAATTAAAAGTTGCCGGCCGCATCTCTTCATTTCAATTTAAAGATTCAAAATGCAGCTTAACGGAAATTGGTGAAAAGCTTGGCGTAACATCTATCCTGCAGGGAAGCGTGCGCAAGCAGGGTAACAAAGTGCGGATAGCTGCACAATTAATAAATGTGAGTGATGGCTTTAATCTATGGTCAGAAAAATACGACCGCATAATAGATGATATTTTTGCCATACAGGATGATATTGCATTAGCAGTAACAGATAAATTAAAGGTGACTTTACTCACCAAAGCTGGGCAGTCAAGAAAAATATATAAACCAAGGCTAGACGCTTATGAGCTATATTTAAAAGGAAAATTTTACATGAGCCGGCGTGGTGCAGGCATCAGCAAGGGACTTACTTACTTTAAAGAAGCCATCAGCATAGACCCTGATTTTGCCCTTGCACATGCTGCCTATGCAGATGCTAATACACTCATTGCAACCTATGGCCTGATGCAACCCATGCAGGTAATGACAAGAGCAAAAGAAGCAGCGGAGCGTGCAATACAGCTCGATCCCTTTCTTGCAGAACCCTACTGTGCGCTTGGCTACTATTATAATTACCTGGAGTGGAACTGGGAAAAAGCCAGGAAGAATTTTTTAAGATCCATTGAATTGAACCCAAACCTTCCGGAAGCGCATTACAGGTATGGCCAGAATTATCTTTTATGTGTAGGAGAATTTGATGAAGCATTGAAACATACAGAGGTGGCCATAAAAATTGAGCCGCTCAATTCCATCTGCTATGGCTGCTGCGCCATTGTTTTGTATACTGCAGGTAAATTCAGCGAGGCGTTAGATACCTGCAGGTTTGGAATGGAGCTTGATCCAAATTCCTTTACCTGCCTTTTAACAGAAGGCCTTACACTTATTGCCATGAAGCAATATGACGATGCAAAAAAATCGCTTGAAACAGCGATAAGCATTTCTAACAGACACCCATTCCCCCTTAATGGGCTTATCTGGACTTACTCCTTAATGGGTAATAAGGAACAGGCCACCCTACTGATGAACGAGCTAAGGGATAGGGGCCGAAGTGAATATATTCCGCATACTTTTACAGGTATATCTGCAGCTTACCTTGGTCATTTTGACGAAGCTTTTGAGTATCTTGAAAAAGCATATGAGGAACGTGACCCAATTTCTCTTATGCTTAAATATGCAAATTGGGTTCCTCCGTTATTTAGAGATGATCCAAGATTCCGCAGCCTCATTGAAAGGATTGGTTTGCCGGAGACTTAAAAGAATTTCATAAGCATTGCCGCCGCCTTCCGTTCTTTTGCTCATTCCTTTTACATATATGGTCAATTCCGTACAGCCCAGGTGAAGTACAATTTCCAGCCCGAAACTGTAACTTGGTTTTATTTTTTCTTCTCAGCAACGTCCTCCGGTACGGAACGTTGCGTCAATGCAATACCATCTCCCAAATAATTAAAATTCTAAAGCTGTCAACTTCCGTATGCTGCTGGTAAA
>JBBSJJ010000157.1:0-6687 GCA_038257335.1 Chitinophagales bacterium
AAGATCTTTTTCGTCAAACAATCTTTGCCCCCTTGTGTTCCAGGGAACGTGGGCATAACTGTAAAAAGCGATACGATCGGGGCGCATCGCAATGGTTTGCAAAAGGGTTTTTTCCAGCGTTGCCAATGTTTGTAGGGGCAGTCCATATATAAGGTCAAAGTTCACCGATTTAAACCCGATGGCCCTGGCTTTATCGGTAGCGCTTTGCACATTTTCCAGGGGTTGAATTCTGTTGATCACACGCTGTACTTCGGGGTCATTATCCTGCACACCGTAACTGATGCGGCGAAAACCAGCATCGTACAAAGTTTGTAAATGTTCAGCGCTCGTGTTATTGGGATGACCCTCTACGCTAAATTCATAATCGGTACTCCGTATAGATTTTTCAAAAATGAGCTCAATTATTTTTTTAAGATTGGCAGGCGAAAAAAAGGTGGGTGTTCCTCCACCCAAATGAAGTTCCCTGATGATGGGCGGCTCCTGCATTAAGGCGAGGTATAGTTTCCATTCCCTGGCCACTGCTTTTATGTAGCGGTCTTCCACCGCATGATTGGTAGTTATCTTCTTATTGCAACCGCAGTAGGTGCAAAGCGATTCACAAAAAGGCAGGTGTAAATATAGGCTGATGCCTTCATTGCTGTTGGCAGCATTGAACTGCTTCAAAAAGGAGTTTTTCCATTTTTCTTTATTAATCGTATCGTCCCAAAAAGGCACCGTGGGATAACTGGTATACCTCGGTACGGGCGCATTGTATTTGTTTAGTAAAAGGGTATCTATTGTCATATTGCTTCATTAAGAAACAAAACTACTCTATACAAAATACTATAGGCTGATCATCATCATTTACAAAATTGAGTGTTCGCATATTCAAAAAAGTATTTGCAATTTGTCTTTGCGATAACTGAAGATTATTATGTATCGGGGTTTCGCAGGCAGAAACTATGACATTGAAGTTTGTAAAAGGGAAAACCCCGCTAAGACATATACAATATTTCGGTTGACGACATTCTATTGCAGTTCGAAGCTTAGGAGACAGTGATAGCCGGGTGTAGGCTTACCTACGGCGGAAGAAAAAAGAGGCCGGAAAGATTTCCGGCCTCTCAGCACCATTTATTTTTCGTTCGTTAGTGAAGCACTAGCGCCAGTGGTTTGGCTTTAAGTTTCTCTTGGCCTGCTGGTTTCAAAGTTGATTGTCACACTTCTACTCAATAAATACCTGTGTGGTTGCTTTATTTTTACCAATCGTAACTTCCATTAAATAGTTGCCTGATGTTAAACCATTACAGTTAAGATTATAAGAGTTCTGCCCTCCTTTCATATTCCACTGTTTTATAAATTGTGCGCTATTTAATGTATAAAGTTTAAAGACTACGTTGTCATTTACCCCACTCAATTTATCGATTGTAACGCTCATGTTTGACTTAACAGGATTGGGCGATATGGCAACCCGGAATGTACCACAATAGTTTGCATAAAAGTCAGCTGCATTCATCAAACCGGAACTATAATTGGTAGTACCGCATGAATTGGTGACTACTCCAATGATCTCAAATGATCCGTTGCGATTTATAAAAAAAACCGGTGTTGATCCACCCCCACCAAATTTAAGCCTTGCTCCCGAGCCTGAAACTGACCAATTAAAAGTTGTTGTTGAAGAGGAGTTCTCAAGCGAAGCATCAAATTGCATGTTGCCAGTATTACAGAAATCAAAAGCACCCGGGTTTGCTTGTAAGCTGATGTTGCCCGGAGTGCCAGCCGCAATTGTTTTTGAATCTGTGTAACCTGCAACAGTCGCAGTTACAGTTATTGTACCATTTCCTGTTCTGTTTACGGTGGCGGTATTACCGGCGCCGCTTACTGTTCCGGGACCTGTTATAGACCAGGAGATGGGCACCAAACAAAGCGGATTAATTGCAGTTACTGTTGTTGAACTGCCACATAAAGGGTTTTGAACAGGCAAATTCAATTTGAAATAATTATCAATAAATGATGCTCTAGGACCGCCTGTTGCAAAGACAGCCCGCATTCTTAAACTTTGTCCTCTTGTATAAATATTTTGGCACCCGTCATCTGTGTAATCCATATAATTCATAAACATATCTCCGCTTGCGCCATTACCGGAGCAGTCACTTGTACTTGGAAAGGAGGGACAGCCTCTTCTAAATGTTCTTTGTTGTGGTGTATCATCTACAAAGTCATTGCCACAAATAGCGTCTCCCCAAATATGACGAAGATTCAACCAATGACCTATTTCATGAATACAAACTTTACCTCTATCTAGTCCTACTCGCAGATTACCAACTCTACCAAAGGCATTGAAAAGCATTACAACGCCATCTGTATTTGGTTTCACAGAATATTCAAAAGGAAACTGACCATATCCAATTAGGCCGCCGCCCATGTCGCAAACCCAAATATTAAGGTAACGGTTAGTAGGCCAGGCGTCTCTGCCTCCATTAGCAGTAAACTTAATCCCTGTTGCTTGCTCATTTATAAGACCATCAGATGGGTTAATATTGCCGAGAGGATTAAATTGGCTAACACCAGCAAACGTTCTTGTAATTCCGTTTGTAGGATTTCCACTAGGGTCTATACAGGCTAATCTAAACTCAAAATTAGGGTCAGCTGCAACTGCCTGAAACGCTGTTGGTGTATTTACTCTGTCTGCATTGAGCCTTCTAAAATCCTCGTTCAGTACATCAATTTGTGATTGAATTTGAGCTACACTTATATTTCTTCCAAAGCCAATCACCTCATTACGATGTAGAACGTGCACTACTACTGGAATAATTATTGTTGCATTTGGCGTAATTAAACGGGCTGTGTTGTTTCCATTATTCACAGAGTTAATGTAACTCAGTGTATGTTGCTCCAATGCCATTATTCTCTGATACAAGGCAGAATTATTCTGTTAGATAAGTGGCAGATTTAAATTTGAGGCACAAGTAGTAGTTTGACTTTGCCCATAAACTAAAACTATGGATAGTAAAAAACTCAAAATAATTTTTTTCATTTTAATTTGTTTTAGCCCATTTTTCAATTCCTTTAAAGCTTGAAAGTATTTGGAAGTTTAATGTTAGGGTATCATTACAGATTTTAAAGTGTGTATGATTAGTTCGTACCCCGGTATCAAAATCTTTAAAAACTAAAACACTCGAACTATCACCCACGTAATTTGTTATGGTACTTTCCGCCACCAAATCGTATTTAAACTTTTGCTCGAATGAGTTGTTTCTAAAAAATTCCAATCGGTTTGAATATGCAACCAACTTTCGGGTATACCCTTCGGTTTGCGGCGTTTTCAAGAATAATTGACCAGAAAATGGCACACTGTACAGCTCAGACACCCACTCCCACTTTCCAATTATTAATTCTTTGGAGGTTCGAATATCACTGGTCGGGGCGTTACAAGGCACGTCAAATCTGCTATGGTCTTTTTTGCAAGACAGGAAAAGAAAAAAGGAGATTACTAAATATTTTTTCATTGTTGCGTTTGTATTATGACAATAAAGTCCTTGATTAGGTTGCGTGGCGGACTATGAATTCTGATCATGGGGTACTTAGTGATTTTCATTTAGATTATTGTACGGGTTGTTAGTAATCAAAATTAGGGTAGCTGAAATACAGTTGATAGTAGCAAATAAATCGTCAAGTTTTCTGGCTTTAGCCAAATTTTCAAATCGCACCTCAAAGTTTAATTGTCTACTTTTTTGGATCACACCTGAATTAAACCCCAGCTTCCAAACCGGTATTTCAGATACCCACATTCAACCAATTTTAGAGGCGCCAGCTCTCACCAACATTTTTTGGTTTTGGTTTATCAATTGAGGATTTCATTTTACCATCCCTTTCTTTGTTTTCATTATCCCTCACCCCTAGTCTAATAAAAATTTCCACATGTCATACAACTTTTTGGGCCTTGTCTTGCTCTCATGCAGGAGATTTCCTTCTACAAGCTGGCCAAGGTTCGTGGGACTGAAGCCAATTTTTTCTTTTTATTTCCATCCACTTACCCTGCGATTGAGGTCTCCGAAAATTCCAAAACTCAAGGTAATGCTCCCCTAGTTCGTAAAAAACAGGAAAAACCCTGTTTTTAATTTAAATAATATTCGATGTATGGAGCGATGCTTCCCCCAGTCGGATTTTTACAGAACAAACTAGCTGCATAGGGTCACCTTTTGCAAAAATATTATGTCGGAAGTTGGTGTCCCAGCGGGATTTTCGGCAGTCAAGAGTTTGATTGAAATAATAGCTTGATAAAACCCCTGATAAATAGCAATCGTGAAATTTTACCAGACCAGATTTCGCTAGTATTAAAAACACGGACAAGTTAAGACTTGCAATTCGCCTTTGAGATAACTGAAGATTATTATGCATCGGGATTTCGCTGCAAGAGTTTATGTTATTGAACTTGGTAAGAAGAGACCCCGCTGAGAAGTAAGCATGACTTATGAAACGCCGCCATCGCCTGGGTTTCGGGCAGCGGCACAGATATAGAATGTTCTCCTATAAAAAACATTTCAATTGTGTTGGTTTGTAGATACAGCAATCACAATATAGACAGCGGTAAAATATCACACCATCTCCTTTCTCATCACAAAATCTCCCAGTCTTTCGTTTTCAACTTTTTCGTTTTTAAAAGAAGCGAAGAGCACATCCAATTCCTGCAGAATTGATTCTTCATCCAGGCTTTCTTTATAAACCTTATTGAGTCTTTGCCCCTGGTGATCGCCACCGAGGTGAAGATTGTATTTTCCTGGACCGGTGCCCACAAAAGCAATCTCCGCAGCATATGGCCGTGCACACCCGTTGGGGCAACCTGTCATGCGCATGATAATTTCTTCTTCCGCAATCCCATGACTACTCAGCAATGGCTCTATTTTAGAAAGCAGCGAAGGCATGTATCGTTGTGCTTCTGCCAAAGCCAGCGGGCAGGTGGGAAGGGCTACACAGGCAATAGCGTTTTTCCTGATAGAGGAGGTAGCTTCTGTGTGTGCGATAATTTTAAAACGTTCTAATAATTCATGAATAAACGGTTTATCAGCTTCGCTCACATCACTGATGATCATGTTCTGGTTGGCGGTAAATAAAAAATTAGTCTTACCCGTTTTTGCTACTTCCAGCAAGGCTGTTTTTAAGGCCAGGTTTTCATCGTCCAGTATCCTGCCGTTTTCTATAAAAATAGTATAGTACCACAAACCATTTTCTCCCTGCTGCCAGCCATAATAATCACTGCGTTGTTCAAAGCTGAAAGGCTTTGCAGGTTCGAGTTCAAAACCAAGTCGTTTTTCAAGTTCGCTTTTAAAATTCTCTACACCCATATTGTCTACGGTGTATTTGAGCCTTGCCAGCTTTCTATCGCTGCGGTTTCCAAAGTCACGCTGCACCGTCACTACCTCGTAAACTGTTTTCAAAATTTTATCTTCCGTGCCCACAAAACCTATCACCGTACCAAGACGGGCATAGGTTGCAGCATTGCCATGCGTGGTAGACATACCGCCCCCAACTGCTACATTGAATCCTCTTAAAACACCTTCTTCAATGATGGCAATCAACCCTAAGTCATTGGTAAAAACATCCACATCGTTGTTGGGAGGAATCGCAATGCCAATTTTAAATTTGCGTGGCAGGTAATGATCTTTATAAAGCGGATCTTCTTCCTCTTTTTTATCTACAATCTTTTCTTCATCCAGCCATATTTCGTAATAGGCTTTTGTCTTGGGCATTAGTAACTCGCTGATCTTATCTGCGAAAGCAAATATTTCTGCATGCACCGGTGATTGTTTCGGATGCGAAGCGCAGGTAATGTTCCTGTTGATGTCTCCACAAGTGGCAATGGAATCTAAACTGGCTTCATTAAAAGCCTGGATGGTGGGGCGGATATTCGATTTCAGTAAGCCATGCAGCTGTATGGTTTGGCGGGTGGTAATTTTTATGACACCCGTAGAATTTTCTCCTGCAATATGATGTGCCGCTATCCATTTTTCGGGACTGATAAAACCACCGGGCAAGCGAAGGCGAATCATAAAAGTGTACAACCTGTCTAATTTTTTTTCAGCTCTTTCCTCCCTGCGGTCACGATCGTCTTGCTCATACATACCGTGAAATTTTATGACCGCCTTGTCATCTTCCCTGATGGCTCCGGTAATCTCATCTTTCAGACTGTCGTTTATGCTTCCACGCAAACCATCGCTGGCCGTTTTGATTCCTTCAATTGCTGATAATTTCTTTTTCTCTGCCATATATTTTTTCTCTACAAATTTGAATGGGGGGATGGTAAATGGTGAATGGTCAATTGTCAATGGTCAATGGTGAATTGCGAATTGTCAATAGTGAATACTCACCCTGCCTACCGGCAGACAGGCACTCACAATTCACCATTCACACTAGTACACATCTTTTTCATACCTGCCTTCTGCTTCCAGTTGCTCCAGGTATTGGCGGGCTTCCTCCACCGTTTTGTTTCCCTGCTGTTGAATGATCTCCAGCAATGTTTTTTCTACTGCTACACCCATGGGATCTTTTTGACCACAGAGATAAAAAGACGCACCGCCCTGCAACCAGGCAAATAATTCTGCGGCATGTTCCAACATTTTGTGCTGCACATAAATTCTTTCTGGCTGATCGTGGGAAAAGGCCAGGTTGACTTTGGTCAGCAGGCCTGTTTCAAACCAGTTTTGAATTTCG
>JBBSJJ010000158.1:0-6655 GCA_038257335.1 Chitinophagales bacterium
ATTAGATAGAATATCTCCGCCTACCTGCTTGCCAAATTTTTCAGGATCGCCAAAACAATCCAGGTAATCATCCTGCACCTGGAAGGCAATCCCAAGGTTTTTTCCAAACTCGTAGATGTGCTCACGGTTACCAATACCTGCACCACCCAAGATAGCACCCATTTGCAAACTGGCTGCTAATAACACAGAAGTTTTAAGGGTGATCATGTTCATATATTCGTCGAGGCTTACCTGCTCTCTTTTTTCAAAATCCATATCCAGTTGCTGGCCTTCGCATACTTCCCTGGCAGTTTTATTAAAAATACTGAGTATGGCGTGCAAATGGCCGGTATGTATTTTATTGAGATAATCGTAAGCGGCTACCAGCATCACATCTCCTGCCAGCAGGGCAGTATTTTCACCATAGTTCATATGCACGGTGGGCACGCCACGCCGGCGAGGAGCTTTGTCCATAATGTCGTCGTGTATCAGACTAAAATTGTGAAATAGTTCAATGGCATTGGCTACCTGGTATGCATCTGCATCAATATCGCTGAACAACTCGTTGCCCATCAAAACAGAAACAGGGCGAACTCGCTTGCCGCCAATATTTAAAATATACTGCGACGCATCATACAAATTTTTAGGACTATCAGGAAAATGCCTTTTGGAGAATTGCTCATCAAAAAGTGCAGACAGTGTTTGAAAAGACTGCATAAACAGTGTGGAAATTATGAATTAGGAATGATGAATTGTGATTGGTGAATGGTTAATGGTGAATTGTGAATGGTAAATTGGGAATAGTCAATGGTGAACAGAAATAAATTCAACGAAATTTCATGCATTGACTGCACCCTTTACATGCATTTTGACTTTTGAATTTTGAATTTTTAATTTTTACCCGCCGGCTTCGACCTTATACCTTTCTTAATCGGCTTCGCATCCTTCACAGTTTTTGCTGGCTTGTCTGTTGTACCCTCATTTCTTACCCACTCATAGTCTAATTGTCTTTTGGTAAGATTGGCCGCTACCACCTTGATCGTTAATTTATCGCCCATTCTAAATTTCTTTTTTGTTCTGGCTCCCACCAAAGAATAATCTGTTTCGTCCAGGCGGAAATCATCGTACTCACTTAGGTCACGCACACTCACGAGGCCTTCGCACTTATGCTCGGCCGTTTCGGCCCAAAAACCAAAAGCAGACACACCACTGATGATGGCCTCAAAATCTTCGCCCAGAAACTGCTGCATGTACTCCACCTGCTTGTATTTGTTGCCGGCCCGCTCTGCCTCCATTGCTCCCCGCTCCCGGTCGCTGCAATGCTTGCATTTTTCTTCCATTTTTTTATCAATCTTCAGATCTTTGTCCAGGCATTCCTGCACTATGCGATGAACCATCACATCGGGATAACGGCGAATGGGAGAAGTAAAATGACAATAGTTTTCGAAACCCAAACCGTAGTGGCCAATATTGGCGGAAGTATAAACAGCTTTGGCCATGGTGCGTATTCCCAATTGCTCCAACACATGCTGCTCTGGTTTACCCTTTACTTCCTTTAATAATTTATTGAAAGATGCTGCTACTTCCATCTCGTTCTTCATATCGAACGTATAACCAAACTTGCGGGCAAAGGCTGCAAAAGGAAGGAGCTTTTCTTCGCTGGGCGTATCGTGTATGCGGTAAGGAAACGGGATCGGTTCTTTGTTACTTTTTATTTTAGAAACATATTCTGCCACGGTTCTGTTGGCCAGCAACATAAATTCTTCTACCAACTGGTGTGCTTCTTTGCTTTCTTTGATAACGATGCCCAGTGGCTTACCATCTTCATCTAATCTAAACCTTACTTCCTGAGAAGAAAAATTGATGGCGCCATTTCTAAATCTCTCCCGGCGAAAACCTTGTGCCAGCGTGTTGAGCAAAAGAATGGGTTTGTCGTGCAATCCTTCCTGCCTTTCAATTGTTTCCTGCACTTCTTCGTACGTAAAACGATGGTTGCTATGTATCAGGGTTCTACCAATCCATTTATGTTTTATTTCGCCCCGGTTGCTAATTTGCAATATCACCGAGAAGGTATATTTATCTTCATTGGGCCTAAGCGAACAAAGTTCATTAGAGATTTTTTCAGGCAGCATAGGATTTACCCTGTCTGGCAGGTAAACGCTGGTTGCCCTTGCGTAAGCGGCTTTGTCAAGTATGCTGTCTGTTTTCACAAAATGGCTCACATCTGCAATGTGAATTCCAATCTCATAATTGCCGTTGTCTAAATTGCGAATAGACAATGCATCGTCAAAATCTTTGGCATCAGCAGGATCTATAGTGAACGTTAAAATATCCCTGCAGTCTTTTCTTTTCTTTTCTTCTTCACGGGTAATTTTTGGAGACAAACCATTGGCTTCGTTCATTACTGCCTCTTCAAAAGAAAGTGGAAAGCCTGCATCAATCAGGATCTCCTTCATGGCCATATCGCTTTCGTTTTTGGCCGACAAAATGGTAACAATTTCACCCTGGGGTTTTTTGTCATTTTTATCCCAACGTATCAGTTTCGCCACCACACGGGCGCCATCCACAGCACCGTTTAATTTTTCTGTGGCAATGTAAAAATCCGGTATCGGTTTTTCGGAACCAGCAATAAAAAATGCTACGTTCTTATTTATTTGCAGGGTGCCGATAAAATCTGTTTGCTTTCTTTCTACCACGTCTATTACCACACCCTCGCTACGCTTACCTGCGCCCGTCTCTTTTTCTACTTGCACCCTCACCGTATCGCCGTGAAATGCCTTGCCAAAATTGTGGGGTTTCACCATCACGTCTGTTTCCATGTCTTCTACAATTACGAAGCCCATGCCACTGCGACTAATATCCAACCTGCCTTTTAATATTTTGCTAGAGGAGGATTTTTTATGCTTTGTTTCCGTTTTACTTTTACTCATAGATGTACTGCTTTCCAGGTGTTGATGTTCGTTCCATCTGCTGCGGTGTTACTTTGCTGCAAATGGTTTACTTTTCCGTTGCAATGTACGCAATCTATCTGTAAAGCTTGCTTGTAGGCTCTTGAGAATCAACAAAGCAATACATTTTCGAACTAAACAAAGTTTAAAAAAGAGCTATATTGAAAATCATTACCAAAACAATATGGATACTTAGCCTCGTAAGCCTGTTCACAGATATGGCCAGTGAAATGCTCTATCCCATCATGCCCCTGTTTCTGCAACAAATAGGCTACACCGCTTTGTTCATCGGCATCCTGGAAGGCTTTGCCGAGGCAACGGCTGGCTTGAGCAAAAGTTATTTTGGAAAACTGAGTGACCGATCCGGCAAGCGTTTACCTTTTGTACAATTGGGCTATGGGCTAAGTGCCATCAGCAAACCTATGCTGGCATTTTTTGTACATCCCCTCTGGATTTTTTCTTCCCGGGCCATCGACCGTTTAGGCAAAGGCATCAGAACCGGCGCAAGAGATGCCTTGCTCAGTGATGAATGTACGGCAGCTACCAAAGGCACCGTTTTTGGTTTTCACAGAAGCCTGGATACCTTGGGTGCTGTACTCGGTCCTGCTTTTGCCCTTCTCTATTTATACTTTTACCCCGGCAACTACCAGGCATTGTTTTTAATAGCGTTTATCCCCGGTTGCCTGGCTATCATTTGCACATTGATCATTCGTGAGAAAAAAAGACCGGCCCCAATTGGCCCCACACTTAAAAAAGTTTCCCTCTTATCGTTTGCTTCTTACTGGAAAGAAAGCCCGCCAGCCTACAAAAAATTACTGGTAGGATTGCTGGTATTTGCTGTTGTAAACAGCTCAGACGTTTTCCTGCTGCTAAAAATGAAGGAAGCTGCTGTGCCCGATGCGCAGATTATTGCCCTGTATATTTTTTACAACCTGGTGTATGCAATAGCAGCTTATCCGTTAGGGATATTGGCAGACCGGTGGAGTTTTAAAAAGCTGTTTATGTTGGGTCTTTTTCTTTTTACTTTGGTGTATGCCGGTTTTGCTTTTGCAAACCAGGTATGGGTGTTTATCCTGCTCTTATTTTTTTATGGCCTTTATGCGGCCGCCACTGAGGGTGTAGCAAAAGCCTGGATAAGCAACATCAGTAAAAAGGAAGACACCGCTACGGCCATTGGCACCTACAGCGGCTTTCAGAGTATTGCGGCCCTCATCGCCAGTTCTGCCGGGGGCTTTGTTTGGTATTACTTTGGTTCGATGTTCACCTTTGCGAGTGCAGTAGTGGTAACGATGCTGGTAATCGTGTACTTGTATAACACCCGAATCACAGAAGCAAGGGTTATTTAGATTGTAGATTTTTAAAGTAGCTGTTCCTTTAGTTTCCTTACTTTTATTGAAACTAATTTTATGTATCAATACGACACTGTAGTGGGAGCCCTCAAAGGTTTGAAAGATAGAGGCTACCAATTGGATTTCAACATCGCTTTTGATAAACTAATTTGTGCACAAAACGATCAGTGCCTCAACCCTGCCGAATTTGAAATAACCGAAGTGCACAGGTTTGAAGGAAATACCAACCCCGCCGATGAGGACGTTGTGTACGTCGTTGAATCTAAAGACGGCACACTGAAAGGTGCAATCACAAGCGCTTACGGTTCTTATGCCGACAGTGTATCGACAGAAATGCTCAGTAAACTTGCCATGCATACCCACTAACAAATTGTAATGAATAGAAAGAAATTTTTGAAGTTAAGTTCTCTCGGCCTGGGAGGATTGCCTTTTTTATCTTTTGCACCGGCAGCACAAAAGCCATTGGTGATTGCTACCTGGGATGCGGGGAAAGAAGTGAATGCTGCCGCCTGGAAAATTCTGAGCAACAAAGGCAACTCTTTAGATGCCGTAGAATCAGGGGCAAGGTACATGGAAAGCCAGCAAAATTGTTGTGTGGGGCTTGGGGGTTTTCCCGACCGGGATGGCGTAGTTACTTTAGATGCCAGCATTATGGATCATCAGTTCAACTGTGGATCTGTCGGCGGCCTGGAGCGCATCAAGCACCCGGTATCTGTGGCAAGAAAGATCATGGAAACTACCCCGCATGTTTTACTGGTGGGCAAAGGAGCCCAAAATTTTGCCATACAAAATGGCTTTCAGTTAGAACGGGATGAGCTTTCTGAAGAGGCACAAAAGGCCTACAAAAACTGGCTGTTGCAAAGTAAGTATAACCCGGTAATCAATATAGAAAATCAAATGCCCCCTCAATCACCCATTAAAAATGGCCCCTTTGCGCCGGCATTTTTTGAAGATGGCACCCCGAATCACGACACCATGGGCCTGCTTGCCCTGGATGCTGGCGGCAACCTGGCCGGTGCAGTTACAACGAGTGGCATGGCATTTAAAATTCATGGCCGTGTGGGCGATTCGCCCGTTATAGGTGCCGGCCTCTTTGTAGACAATGAAGTGGGCAGTGCCACCAGCAGCGGTGTAGGCGAGGAAGTAATGCGTATTTGCGGTTCACACCTTGTGGTAGAATTAATGCGACAGGGCTACAGCCCGGAGCAGGCCTGCAAAAAAGCCGTGGAGCGAATTGTAAAAAGAGACCCCGCAAAAGCAAAGAACATACAAGTGGGTTTTTTAGCCATGAATAAAAAAGGCGTTTACGGAGCCTATTCAATTCAGAAAGGTTTTGTATATGCCGTAAAAAATAATTTGACCAATCGTATTTTTGCTGCCAAATACCTGTTGTAATTTTTTCTGTATTGCTTTCCTGCACACTCACTGCATACATTCCATTCTCTTAAGATTCGTCGTATGAATTATTTTCAGTTAGAAATAATCGGGTTTACCATACAAGGCTGTATGAGAGCGCAGGCAGCGGGAGCGCATCGCATAGAGCTTTGCGATAATGAAGCTGCTGGTGGTACCACCCCCTCCTATGGTTTTATAAAAACTGCCAGGCAAAAATTATCCATTCCGCTCTACCCCATCATTCGCCCCCGCCCCGGCAATTTTATTTACAGTGAAGACGAAATAGAAATCATGAAAGCAGATATACGCCAATGCAAAAACTTGGGATGTGATGGAGTCGTACTGGGCATATTGGAAAAAGATGGCAACGTTGATAAACAAAGCTGTGCCAGGTTGATCGACCTTGCTTATCCCATGGGAGTTAGTTTTCACCGGGCCTTTGATGCAGTTATCGATCCTGCACCATCATTGGAAGACCTCATTTCTCTTGGCTGTGAGAGAGTGCTAACATCCGGGGGTAAAGCTACCGCAGCAGAAGGTGCCGCACATATTGCAGCCCTCGTAAAGCAGGCCGATGGCCGCATCATCATCATGCCCGGCAGCGGGATAAGGGCGGCTAATATTTTAAACATTGCTGAAAAAACCGGTGCAACAGAATTTCATTCTTCGGCAAAAATATATTTAGAAAGCGGGCATCGTTACAATGCTTTTCTCCCAGCAGCCGTTGCACAAAATGTTGGAGTAGATGAAGCTGAAGTAAAATCTATGATTGAAATTTTATCATCTCAGTATCCTGGATAATGCACCATCCTCTATGCTGATCATAACTCAACGTTTTGAAACAATTGAACTTAAAAGAAACCATCTTAAAGGAACATTCCAAAACGCAGCGCAACGAAGTGGTAAACTGGGTAGGCAGCTCTCAGCGGCGCTTTGACGAAGTCGTTGATTTGATGCTTGGCAATGATCGGGTACTGGCCCAAC